>CAZFGN010000064.1:0-1527 GCA_964518695.1 uncultured Candidatus Saccharibacteria bacterium | reverse complement strand
ACACTAAAAGCAGTCGGCGATGAAGCTCTTAAATTTCCCTTACTAGTTGGTGGACTTAATCCTGATGCAATTGGTAAAATAATCGCGCTGGGGTTCTTGTTTATGACACCGGAGGCGGCCAACTTAGTCAAAAAAACATTTAAGACCGAAGGCGGTCCCGGCTTTACCGGTGCAGGAACGGCCGCGCTTGGTGCCGGATTCGGTGTTGCCACATGGCCAGCAAGACAGGCGTTCAAGGAACATCAAGAACGCAGAAGAACTAAAGTTTTTGCGGATGCTCTGAAACCTAAACCAACCACTGAAAGACAGCCCGGTGAGGAGGAAGAATAATTATTTTCCGGCAACCTGTGCCAAAGCCTGTTGTCCAGCTACTTTAAAAAACTCCACGGGCCACAAAAACGCAAACTCCCAATCTCTTTTAAACGCTTCTCTTGAATTCCTGTCTACTAATTCCAGCACGTATCTAAGTGCTTTAACTCTACCGAATAAAAAGCTGCCACTAAACGGTCCCCATCCAAGAAGCTTATCCTCCAACTCGTCCCGATATTTGTAATCAAGCATGTTTAACCTAACGGCACTATCAATTACGTTCTTAGTCTCAGCATGTGGCATATCGTAAGGCAGTTTCCACCACTCCTGCCAATGTTTCCCTAGTTCCTGGTGGGCAGGAATAACAAGCTTCATCCAGGGCTGAATTCTAATTTCCCTTTTCGAGTAGAAAATCTCCCTATTCATTTTGAAAAAGAATTTCGTACCCGGATTTTTCAGGTATTCCTGCAGCGCCTGAGTGGAAAAGTACTTTTTGCTTTCTGCGCGATCGCTCCACCAATCTGTCATATTATACTCTATCACATTCATCGTTTCATTTTGGTAAATCTTGCTCCATTCAATATTTTCAAATGAGATTATCCCGTCATCAAGAAGCTCCTCAATAGCCGCACCTCTGGCCCAACCTCTGTCATAAACAACACCGCCTTCCATAGTATAATCTCCATCTTTAGATACCCGCTTACCTACACTTAGCTTTTCAATATTTTCAAGGTTTTCTATCTTTTCATATAAGACTTCCCTGAATGATCGCCCGCTGCCATCTACAACCAGCCGATCTCGTATAGCCTTATCGCTTTGATTATTGCCTAAGAAAGAATCAATATTGTCGGCAATGACCTTAACTAAAAGCCTATTATGGCCGAGTAACCCCCGTCTTTTGCCAAGCATGTTCTCGCGAAAAACAAGGTTTACATCTCCCGGTCTGCCGCGAAACTCATCTTGTAGAAACTCCCCCATGTGATCAATATGCCTGCCGAAAAATAGTGAGGTATAACGGTTAAAAACATATCCGCCCTGTTTATAAACCTGACCGCGCTCTTTGCTTTCAAACCATTTCTGATTTTTATCCAAGATTCTAATTCCGTCATAATCTGAAAATGCACCATTCATCCAGTTTTCCCAATAGGCAACATTGGTAACCTGACTCAATAGCCCGGCCTCTTTGTATTCACTTACACGGTCTTGCCACTCTTGGTT
>CAZFGN010000063.1:0-1622 GCA_964518695.1 uncultured Candidatus Saccharibacteria bacterium | reverse complement strand
AGATGGATCGGATAAATGGCGGGTTGCATATAAAAACGAAAGATACAGCGGCTATTTCGCTTTAGCCATCGCTTTAAAAAGATTCTTTGAGGGAGATCCCAAGAAATCTACTTTCGAATACTTGATGAATATTTCTTTTCCCGAGTTCTCAAAAATTTTTGAAGGTGAAGGGAAACTACTTTTGTTGAAGAAGCGGTGGGAAATTGTTATAGCAGTAAGTAAGATAATAATTGAAAAGTACGGTGGAAACTCCGAACGTCTAGTACTCTCTGGAAGTCACAAGGTTTCCAAATTTGTACCCAAAATTGCCCGAGAATTGCCGTCATTTAATGATGAAGCTGAATATGACGGCAAGAAAGTTTACCTTTGGAAACGGGCCCAGATCTTAGTTAGCGACATTTACGGCGCTACGGAAGGTAAGGGTGTCGGTTACTTTGAAGATCTTGACTACTTAACCGCTTTCCCTGATTACAAATTGCCTCAAATTTTAAATTATTGGGGAGCATTAGAGTATTCGCCTAGGCTCCTTAAAAAGATAAAAGAAAAGGTTTTAATTAAATCTGGATCACGAGAAGAAGTTGAAATTAGAAGCGCCACAGTTTGGGCAGTGGAATATATTAAAGAAGTACTTCTAAAACATGGCAAAAGGATGAAATCTTTTGAAATAGATTGGTTGTTATGGAATGAAAGTAAACGAATTCAGATGAATAAACCTCATCACCTCACCCAAACTATTTTTTATTAATGGAGTTTAAGATTACTAAGAGGTCCAAGTTAAGCAAGGCGCGTTTAGGAATCTTAAAAACCGCAAAGGGTGTTGTAGAGACCCCTTGTTTAGTACCTGTGGCCACCCAAGCTGTTGTCAAAACCCTGACTTCAGAAGAAGTAGTACAAACAAAAACACAAATTCTTATTTCGAATACTTACCATCTTCACCAAAAACCAGGCGAAGGTGTCGTCGCTTCGGCCGGTGGTTTGCATAAATTTATGAATTGGTCGAAACCTATAATGACCGATTCCGGAGGATTCCAAGTTTTTAGTTTGGGTTTTGGACGCGATTATCAAGTGGGTAAGCTGCTTAAATGGTTTCCGGGGGAAAAAGCTGAAATCATCAAGTATGGTGATAATTCACAATTCGTGAGAATCACGCAAGACGGCGCGACTTTCACGCTCCCTGATGGTAACAAAGAATTTTTAGGGCCAAAGGAATCTATGAAGATACAGAAAAAAATTGGTGCCGACATTGTATTCGCTTTTGACGAGTGTACCGCGCCGCTCGTGGACTATGAGTACGCAAAAAAAGCGCTTGGCCGTACTCATCATTGGGCAAAAATTTGCGCGGCGATACATCCCCTAAAATCTAATCAAGCGCTATACGGTATAGTTCAAGGATCGAGCTTTAAAGACCTGCGTGAAGAAAGCGCGAAATTTATAGGCAGTTTAGGATTCTCTGGGTTCGGCATAGGAGGAGACTTGGGAAAGACAAAAGCAGAGATGAGAAAAATAATCGGCTGGGCGGAAAAATCTTTACCTCACGAAAAACCAAAGCACCTTTTGGGTATAGGTTATCTTGAAGATATGGAAGATATTGTGAAACTCGGAATGGATACTTTTGACTGCAC
>CAZFGN010000062.1:0-1661 GCA_964518695.1 uncultured Candidatus Saccharibacteria bacterium | reverse complement strand
AAGTGTTAGAAAGTTTATTGAAGGAAGGCGAATTAGATCCAAAACTTGCCAAAGAACAACTCAAAGATAGGGTGAAGAATGGTCTCGGGTGGAGCAAACACGAGAAATTGTATGAAGACTTGGAGAAATTTGCTGTTAACACGTCTAAATCGGTAGAGGCAACCATCAATGGAATTATGTATGAAGCCTCAAAAACGACTGGAGAGCTTATTGGGAAAGTTAAAGATAACGAGTGGGGTAAGAAGTTTAAAATAAATAAAATATTCGAAGACGTTAAATTTGATGACTTCAAGGACAAGAACGGCATACCCGATATGCTTAAATATAATAAAGCTGTTCAAGACAACAAGTGGGAAAGGGAGAGGTTAGTTAGGGGCATCCAAATGCACCCGCCGGAAAAACTAGAGAAGGCTTTTAAAGCGTTGTCCGCCGGAGAACAAAAGATCAACTTTATTAAGGCCCTTGAAGATTCCCAATTAGGCAGTCTTGACCCAAACTTCGACCAAGTTAATTTCAGTTTTAATGAGATACCAAAACGCACTCAGGAGTATTTCACTGCAAGTCCAGCCCCAATAATACGCCACACAAATCCTAAAAGTCGGGCAGGGAGACTGTTTAAAAAAGTTTATGGAGATCCGCCCAAAGATACAGTGGAAAGGGATGAATTTGAACAGAAAACCAAAAAAGATGAATAAATAAATGGAATTAGAAGAACTGTATAAAAAATTTGAAGAATTGCCCGAAAACATTCGGGAGGCCCTTCTGGCTCCGGAAACAGCTAGTTCTATTTATGAAATAGGCAAATCAGCCAACCTTGAGGACGAAAAAATATCTCTATTAGCCGAGTTGGTAGGAAATGTATTTATGGAGGGGTTAAAAGAATCTGATTTAAGTAATAAAATAAAAGTTATCATAGAAGCAGATGATGTCGCTGCAAAGAACCTTTCTATTAAGATAGACAAAGTTATTAAATTTATTCAATCTAGGCCAGTAGTGCGGGCGAAAGAGGAAACAGAAGAGCCAGAGGAAGGGGTGATACATACTGATACAAAGATAGAAGAAAAAAACGCTCTTCAAAAAGAGAATACCCCTCTTAAACCAGACCTTATTAGAGAGCCGCAGTTATACCAAAAACAAAAACTGGCACACGACGCCCCCTTCATCCTCCATCAAGAAGAGGAAATTACGACGGAAGAACATCAAGCCCAGCAATACGCGGCGCCGAGGCCGGTCTTCTACAAACCGACTTTCAGCGAAGAGTATAAGCGTGACACCGCCCCGCCAACCGCCAAATTAGAACTCGGCCCACAGGAAGAAGGGTCCGGGAAAGAGCCTCGACTCGCGAGAACCCCGCTCGAAGAAACGAGAGTCGTTCACTATTCGGAGCTTGTCACTCCCGTTGATCCGTTCGGCAGTCAGGAACAAATGCCAGCGGCAGCGCCCGCTATGCCCACAGAGAAAAACGACGAAAGCACAAAACAGTCCCCAGAAGTACATCCCAATAACGTCGTGGATTTAAAAGATTTACCCTTATAATAGATTCGACAAGCCCACTATAAATATGCAATTTCAAGTCCCGCAATTCATCGAAACGGAAGACAAAATCGTCGGCCCCCTAACCCTTAAGCAATTCCTTTATTTAGCGGCGGCCGGCATTATCG
>CAZFGN010000061.1:0-1801 GCA_964518695.1 uncultured Candidatus Saccharibacteria bacterium | reverse complement strand
TATTGCGCAGAAGGGACCACTTACGATCTAACATAGAGCGGTCGTAAATAAATAGGGGTGTTCCATACCTTGCGGCAACGGAGCTAACCGGTACCCCTCCGATCTGAAGTTCTTCCTTCGATACCTTAAAGTAGCGGGCGATAAGTGTTAAAGCCTGATCCATATAGCAGTCCAGAAAAATTCTTTACACAATACCGCAAAAGCCACTGGATTATAAGTTTTACGGCACTGGTTTTTTTCCTATATTAGACATTATCGGAAATAAGAGTTATCTTTTAAAGAAAGATCAAATTTGAAAAAAATCAACCGTAGAATTAAGGAAAAAACAACCATGTTATCCTACGATACAATCAAGGATACACCAACAACCCTGAGAAGCTTTACGGGGTTGGATAAGCTGGAATTTGAACGATTGTTGAAAGCCTTCGAAGCCGCGTGGAATCAGTATATAAATGACCACCGTATCCAAGGCAAAGAAAGAAAACGAAGTTATGGAGGGGGCCGAAAAGCAACCCTTCGCACCCTCGAAGATAAGCTCCTGTTTATTCTGTTCTATTTTAAGACCTATCCGTTGCAAGAAGTTATAGGCATTGTGTTTGGCATCAGCCAGAGTCAAGCTAACCAATGGATTCATAGGCTCAGTGAAGTTCTCAAAAAGGCTTTGGGTGAAGAAAACCAACTGCCCGAAAGAGATCCCCAACACCTCAAAGAAGTTCTCGCGGAGTGTTCGGAACTGGCTTTCATTATAGATGGTACGGAGCGAAGAAGACAGCGTCCCACCGATAACGAAGTCCAAAAATCCTACTACAGTGGTAAAAAAAAACTCATACGTATAAAAACAACCTCCTGGTAGAGGTAAACACTCAAAAGGTTGTTTATCTGAGTCGAACCTATGAAGGAAAAAAACATGACAAAAAAATAGGTGATGAGGAAAACCCGACCTTCCCAGCCCAAAGTGTTCTCTACAAAGACACGGGCTTTCAAGGCTACGAACCGGAGCAAGTGATCACTTATCAACCCAAGAAAAAACCCAAGGGACAGGAACTCACCCTATCCGATAAACTCCTCAACTCCGTTATTTCAAGTGTTCGCATCACCGTAGAACATGCCTTATCAGGAATCAAACGATGGCGTATTGTCAAAGACGTTTTCCGTAATACGCGACTTCACTTTGAGGATCTCGTCATGGAGATTGCTTGTGGTTTACATAACTTTAGAGTTACCTGGAGATATTCTTCAGCTTGAGATCCATTTTCTACTTTGCTCTTTGATTTCTTATTCCCGATAATGTCTAATAAATATAGTGCCAATAAAGGTTTGACACTATAAAATTTTCTGTGGTAGTAAAGATTTGGACAGTAAGACGGAGGGTTAACCCTCCAATTAGAGCATGAAGTGGCAAGGAAGGAGAGGATCAACCACCCTAAAAGTCATAAAGACGGAGAGAGAGCATTCTATGTGCCTAAAACCAAAACCCCTAGGCCCTATCCCGAAAGATACCTATGAACTTGGCCAACAGTTGTTAAGAACCGATGATGTAGTGAGGCGAATCGGGGAAGAGTATGCGGAGTTAGTGGGGGATGAAGATTTTGTAGAAATGTATTCGCACACCGGGCAACCGGCGTTATCGGCAGCGCGATTAGCGCTGGTGAGTGTGCTACAAGTCCTGGAGCACGTCAGTGATCGAGTAGCGGTTAGAATGGTAAGGACGCGAATCGACTGGAAGTATGCGTTACACTTAGAGTTAAGCTATGAAGGATTTGATGGGAGTGTGTGAAGCGAGTTTCGAGATCGACTGATA
>CAZFGN010000060.1:0-1842 GCA_964518695.1 uncultured Candidatus Saccharibacteria bacterium | reverse complement strand
CGCTTACTATGACGATCACGTCAACCATATTCGCCATTCTAATGGCGTCAACTGCCAGCCCGACGTCCCAATCAGCTTTCATCATCCCCCCTGGAAAAATCTGGATGTCTTTTATCCTCAACTCAATCCCAGCCTTGCTTAGGGCCTCAAAGAAAGCGTCTTCGCCGGTTGCCGGATCACTTTTAACAACATAGCCCACCGCCCTAAGCAATTTACGTCCCGCGACAAGATGCTTAAGGAGGTCTCCGTAGCTTACCCGGCCACCGTATAGATTTTTAGCTGAATGGTAGAGATTCTGGATATCGATGAAAACGCCTACGCGCTGATCTTTATGAGCATGGATGGCCATCTACTTTTTAAGTCCGAGCTTCTTGATTAACTTACTGTAACTGCTTGGAGAATTAAGAGATAGATACTGAAGAAGCTTCCTCCTCTTAGCTACCATACCCAAGAGACCCCGCCTTGAGTGATTATCCTTCGGGTTTTTCTTAAGGTGGGCAGCAAGCGCGTCCATTTCTTTGCTCACAAGAGCTACCTGAACTTCAGCGGAACCAGTATCTTTTTCGTGAGATTTATGCTCTTCTATTACCTTTTTCTTTTGACGAGTAGTTAACATTCTTTGAATACTATCAGGTTTTAGTCTTATTGTAAACCCCCGGTGGACATAACATTATGTCGCATAATGTTTTATGGTAGAATATCGATGATGGATAATGTACAAAAGCTTGTAAAAGACTACTTAGATTATCTGGAAATTGAGAAAAGCCGGTCGCCGCTTACGAGGGCGAGCTATGAAAGATGTCTTCGGAAATTTATCAACTTTTCCAAAGCGAAAACCGTGAACGATATAACCGAGGAAGGAGTAAGGGAATTCCGGCTGTATTTATCCAAACTGCCGGAGATGCAGAAATCCACGCAGGCATACCATATTATCGTTATTAGGAACTTCCTGAAATATTTAATCAAAAGGGACTTTAAAACAGTTTCTCCCGACAAGGTGGAGTTGCCCAAAACTCCGGAGAGGCAGATTTCTATAATGAGTTACGGCGACCTTGAGAGATTCATGAACGCACCAAAAGGAAGTGATTTGAGAACCTTAAGAGACAAAGCGATACTTGAAACTTTCTTTTCAACCGGACTGCGGATTTCAGAACTCTGCAAGCTGAATAGAGACGTCAATCTTGAGAGAGGCGAAATCACGGTGAGGGGCAAGGGGGAAAAACTGCGGACGATTTTCTTTTCCGAGAGCGCCCGAAAAGCGATTAAGGATTACCTTGCGAAAAGAGGGGATGTTGAACAAGCGTTATTTTTAAGCCTCACTAAAAGCAGTAAACCAAAAGTTATTGGAAGAATTATCCCGCGGGCGATTCAAAGGTTGGTGAGTTTCTATGCCCGAGCCGCCGGCATTCCCCAAAAAGTTACGCCGCATCAGCTGCGGCATCAATTCGCGACTGATTTGCTGATGAACGGAGCCGACATCAGAAGCGTTCAGGAACTTCTGGGGCACGCCAACATCACCACAACCCAAGTTTATACTCACGTAACTAATAAAGAGTTAAAAGAAGTCCATCAAGCTTTCCACGCCCGTCGCAGGAAATAAGGAGTTATACTGTAAGCAGTGCCAAATAATTTACAAAGGAATATCTTTTAAAAATTTTTCAAGGATTGTTTAGTGGAAAAACAGAAAAGTTTCACATACTCCCGCTTTGCAGGTCTTGTTATAATGGAATACAATTACATAAAATTGATCACAAGAGCCTGGGTTACCCACAATTTGAAATTACCTGAACAAAGCTTTAAAAATCCACTAAATACTGGCTCCTGCACACATATGTCGCAAAA
>CAZFGN010000059.1:1653-1918 GCA_964518695.1 uncultured Candidatus Saccharibacteria bacterium | reverse complement strand
TTCGTAGGAGATTTTGTGAGGAAGAGAAGCAAAATATTGAGGATAGATATAAGAGAGGGAGATGATGTTGAAGTAGTTAAGAATTCCAAAAAAAAGAATGACTCCGAGAATAAGTAAAACTATTCCCAAAATGCCACTCTTTGAACCGTTCATAATCTTATCGTATGGGATTATGGCTGAAGTTGTCAACTACTCGCATCGCTATCACCAGTTTAGATTAAATTTAATCCCCTTATATTATATAGACTACAAATATACCAGTATA
>CAZFGN010000059.1:0-1643 GCA_964518695.1 uncultured Candidatus Saccharibacteria bacterium | reverse complement strand
GCTTTCAGCGCAAGTTCAAAAGGCTTAAGCAATTTATCTGCCTTATCCCAGAATTCCTTTGACTTCTCTCTTTTAATAAGCTTCTCAACAGTCTTATGGAATGATTCGTTTTTGGACTTCAATTTGTCTTCGTAAATTCTTATAGTTTCGTAACTTATATTTAAGGCACTTTGAATAACATGCGGAAGATACCCGCGTTTAACCATCATAAAAAGGACTAATCTTTTTGTAAGCATGATCTTTTCCTCTTCGGAAAGAAAATTATCGAAAAAGTTCTCGATTTCGCTGGGATTATTAAGATTTGAAATAAGATAAGAAAAATGTTCTTGTATCTCTTTTAACTTTTCTTTTTGAAGTCTTATTCTTGATGCTCTTGGCATAATATTCCAATTGTAAATTACTAATATACAAGTATACTGGTATATCTGCAATTGTCAACCTTTTTACTGAAAGTCCGAGGGGGAAAGGGAGAGAACTTTGCCTTTGTTGTCGTGGATTCTAAAAATAAGATTTACGTTTCTATACTGCGGGTCTTTAAGATAACTTCCGGCTGTTGCGACCCCAACCGGCTCCTGCGCCAAAACAGAGCGCGTGAGCTTGTCTCCAATTTTTGCTCCAAGAAAGTCGTAGACAGCTGTGTATCCTTTGGTTTTATTGCTTTTTCCAACAATAATCGCCGTGTCCCGGACAGAGCTTCGAGTTGCATTTCCTTCGCAAGGACGAACCGGTGCCGGACAGAAGAAGAGCAACTTTTGTGTCCCACCAGACGGTTTCTGCGAGTATGATAAGGGATTATGGGGTAGGGAACCGAAGAGTCGGGGGTAGAGGGTTGAGAGGGAGAGAATGTTAAAGTAATTTAAAACTCCGAGCGTAAGAGCAAATATAGTCAAAAGTCCGATAATCTCGGCAAGTCCAAACCCAAACAACTTTAAGGATTTTGAAGAATTTCCACTCACAGCTTAATACTAAATTAAAATCTCAACCCCTGTCAACAATTACTAAATTAAAATCCTAACTATAGACCATTACATACCGTAGAAGTACTCAATTATTACATACACATAATGCACTAATGCATTAGTGCATTATGAACCGAAGGTTTTTTTAACGTGTCCGGTGCCCGATTTTCCCACAAATTCAACAAGAGAGAGCAGTACATCCTTAAATTCTGTTAGTCTTTAAGTTTTTGAAGCGCAACCTTAAATCCCTCTCCACGCGCCTCATAAAACAGCCTCATCTTCGCAACAGTTCCATGGGTTACATGTAAAAGGTCCGAAATTTGAGAATCAGACATACCGCTTTCAATCAGTACAATCATAGCAAGTCTCTTTGCGAGCATTATTTTCTCGGTGGAGGAGAGCAAAGCGCCCAAAAAACTCACCATTTCTTCACCCGAACGAATAAACGTTAAAGCAAAGTTTAGATTATTTACAATCTCGTCTTCTGCTTTTTTCGAAAGTTTATAACTCGATATATGTGTCATATTTATTTTAATTTTTTATATTTTGATTGATGATATATTAATATATCAATATATCATCAAAAGTCAAGAGGAGGGGTAATTTATTTTTTATTTTAGAGTTAATTTAGATCGACGAGCGCAAGCTTTGCTTTAGCTCGCTAGAGCGCAAGCTTTGCTTATT
>CAZFGN010000058.1:0-1956 GCA_964518695.1 uncultured Candidatus Saccharibacteria bacterium | reverse complement strand
AAGATCCGCGTGTAGTTGAGTCTAGAAGAAGACGCAAAGAGGCGGAAAAGAAAAGGAGACGGGATGTTGATCAAGCAAAAAAACAAGGAGATAAAGAGCCTTTAGACGTTGAGAGATTTGTAAGAGCAATGGACTCGAGTGGTGATGAGGCAAAAATTAAGAGGATCTCAAGTGACCCCATGGTAATAGAAGATCTGGAAGAAAAATATTATCTGGAGGCACCAAGAGAAATTAAAACTACGATTAATTTTATTAGGTGGGTTTCTGAGCTTGAAAGACAAGGGGGAAGTTAATAATTTATTTTGAATGCTTTATTTTTTGCGACATCCGAAGACTACCTGGAACATAGAAGACAGATTGCAAGGAGAAAAAGAGGGGGAAATTACACCAAAGGCCAGGGAAGAAAGTAAAAAATTTATCGAAAATTTTTTACTTGAGGGGATTTCTCATATATATCATGCTCGAAATAAAAGAACGAGGTATTTGGCCAGGTTATTAAAGAAAAAATTTCCGATGGCTAAAGTGCATATTGACAAAAGATTGAATGAAAGAAATTTCGGCATCTATGAGGGAATGATAACGAAGAAGGTTTTTTCGGAATATGTGAATATTCCCATAGATGACTTTCAAAAACGATTTAGCTGGAGGCCAACTAGTGGGGAGTCACATCAAGATGTTTCAGAGAGAATAAAAAAATTTGTTCAATTTTTAAGGAGGAAATACCATGTTGACCATCATGTCATATGTGTTACCAGCGGTGGAGTAATAAGAAATTTATTAAGAATTGAACAACAACTTTCTTTGGAAAAAATGTACGAAAT
The DNA here is from genome assembly GCA_964518695.1 of uncultured Candidatus Saccharibacteria bacterium. Lineage (GTDB taxonomy): Bacteria > Patescibacteriota > Minisyncoccia > UBA6257 > Colwellbacteraceae > CAZFGN01. Next base: position 1,135 of record CAZFGN010000058.1, on the reverse strand, counting down.
AGAAATAGCCAATTTATACTTGACTAAGCTTGGTTAGTTAGTTTTGGAACAAAAAATTGAGTGTCGCGGGCGGCGAGGAGACGGGCGCCATAAAGAAGGATGAAAATTATTACGGATGTGGATAAGTAGCCGGGCTTGGGTTGGAGGCCACGGTGGATGAGGATAACAATATAAAGGGGGTGGATGAGTTTGTGGAGACGGAACCAATTTCTCTTAAGTAGATTGGTAGCAAAATTGTTGGCAGTAACAAGTAAAGGCAGGATTAAGATTAGGCCGATTAGTCCCCAGAATTGAAAATCGCGAGGGCCGGCGGAGGCGGCATAAGATAAAATGTCGGTAAGGCCAAACCCGGGCAAAATTTGAGATAAAACGTGGGCGATAACGAAGATACCGCTGGCGATGCCGGTGTAGCGGCGCAAGGCCAGAAGAGTTTTGAAAAGACCAATGGTGGGAAAAAGCCTGGCCAGGGGTTTAGTAAAAATAACGAGAGTTAAGGTCCAGAAGGCGAGTTGGCCGAGGATAATGGTAGATTTAGACCAGGCTAAAAAGGCGGATAAAACAAGCGAAATGATGACAATGGCGCTAGAAGCTATTTTCAAGTTTTTTGAGTAACTCCTTTTGCTCTCGGCTTAATTTTGTCGGTACTTTAATTATATAGCGGATGTAAAAGTCGCCGCGACGGTTGCCGTTGATCTGGTGTACTCCTTTTCCAGTCAAACGAACCAAGTTTCCCGGTTGGGTACCGGCTTTGACTTTTAATTTTAGGCTGCCATCGAGCGTTTCAACGACGACATCGCCGCCAAGAGCGGCAAGGGGGAAGGGGATTTCGTGATCAACGATGACATCGCTCCCTTCGCGGTGAAAGTGTTTGTGGGGGGCAACTTTGAGGCTGATATCAAAGTCGTTATAACGAATCCGGGTACCATTGTCGGCGCCGGCCGGAATTTTAACTGTATATTGCTTACCCTGGTGGACAAAACTTTTGGAAGTACCGTTGACGGCATCCATAAAGTCAATCTGAATCTGGTAGTGGGGCTTTTGCAGAGCGCGACGAAAAGGCGAGGCGCCGCCGAAGAAACTCTCGAAAATATCGAATGGGTCGCTCGCCCCGCCAAAGATATCTTCAAATCCTCCC
>CAZFGN010000057.1:1677-1964 GCA_964518695.1 uncultured Candidatus Saccharibacteria bacterium | reverse complement strand
GTGAAAGAAATGAAACAAAATGGCAGCGACCATATCAGCACAAATGAAGCCAACAATATTCGCGATGCACTTCTTGAAGCTCTAGAAAAAGAGTAGAAAAAACAGAAAGACAAACCGCAAAAGAGGAGTAAAGATTGGCAAACAACAAACTTCTCTCGAGCTCGAGCGCTTAAGCTACTTCAAAATTTTGAAAATTAAGAACTTTGTTCGACAAAGCGAGAACTACACCCCTACCTCAACCGTAAACCCGCCATAGGTAAATCGCTTCATATCTACTGGCATCGCTT
>CAZFGN010000057.1:0-1667 GCA_964518695.1 uncultured Candidatus Saccharibacteria bacterium | reverse complement strand
GCATTCACCTGGTCACGATGTTTGCGCGACTTAAACACAATAAAGGAAAACCACACCGTCTCACCCTTTTTAGCATCTGCAGCCTTCACAAATGACTGCGGCTGCCACTCACCCATACCTTTGGGATGCAGGTCATCCCCCTTACATTCTTTGTAATCAAGCGCCCCATGCTTCATCCATAGTTTTTTGCCAAACGCGGCCATCTTCTTGTATTCCGCCACCTTGCCAGCTGGAACAACCAGTAAAAAACCGTCTACGTACTTACCTTTCATATGATAAAAGTTAAAAATTAGTGGAGCTTAAAGGTACCCTCTTAAATTATCCAGTATTACCAGTAGTAGCTCAAGAGAATAAACCAGGCTGCTAGAAAGATCTCCCTTCACCATCCCCAGGCACATTCCACCCTCATACTCACATTAGAGCCACCAACGTTTTTGCAGTTTTTTGCTTGATTTCAATTCTGGAAAATACCTCCAGTAAAACTCGGTATAGTAAATATCTCTAACTGTGAAGGAAGCCAGCACAAGTAAACAGTCATATAAGAGAAGTGCAAATGTCTGTTTTCTATCTTCAAGCGTGAACAGAAAAGCCACAATTACCAAAGAAAAAAATCCCAACCAAATAACATATAACGGCACAACTAATCTATGAATAAGCTTTGCGCTACTTTTTTTCATAATCCGAGAGTGCGAGATAAGAGAAATATAGAATACAACTCAATAATCAGAACAAGAATAACTAGCTTTAATCCCCGCCTTACCAGCCAAACATAGTTCTTAAAGTTTACCCTTGAATGTTGCTCAATTTCTTTCCGCCACCCGAGCGTCATATGATAATACAAGAAAGAAACAATAACTCCTCCCCCTCCTACAGTGAGGGCAGCGATAAAAAAGATGCCAGCGAGTAAAAGCTTTTCTGGCTTATCCCATTTAACAACTTGAAAAAGTACTACCAACTGGACAAGATCAATCACATTCTTCAACAATAAATACAACCCCATCCAGCGAGCAATTCCCAGAAAATGTCGTGCAAAAACACCGTAGACCTTCTTACTTCGCCAAACAAAAATCAAAGCCCAAATAGGAAGCAGAATTCCAAAGCCCTCTAATCGATTTAATGCTGGTTCACCCCAAGCAAAATATAATCCAGCGGCCACAAGAAGAACCAATACGGCATCCCTGGCCAAGACATTCCTCATTAACACCATAATCACATCTTATCTTTAACGATGAGTACAGCCGGCCCAACAACAAGGCCTGCGCATTCCACCGGAAAGCTTCGAAAGCGCTTTTTCAATACGAATACCTCTCGTCTCCGCTTTTTTGCCAGACGTAACCCAGCAAATCCACTCATTCCGCGCCAAGGGCGTAATATCTTGCCAAACAGCCAGTGCTGCTGGAGTAACCATAAGGGCCTGGCGTAAATCCACCGGCAGTTTATGCACCACACCCGTGGCAACCTGCCTGCCGGCAGGCATGGTTTCTGTTGTAGCCATGCGTTGATAGTACATCAGTCTCTAAGAGTAGTCAGCGAAAGGAATGACAAATTATTTCTCCCACTTGTTATACAGCTCCGCCACGGCATAAGCTGCCACCCAAGAAACAACGACACTTGAAGCCAAGCCGATAATGAACATACCAAGTGTCATCGAACTGCTCGCCCGCACC
>CAZFGN010000056.1:0-1979 GCA_964518695.1 uncultured Candidatus Saccharibacteria bacterium | reverse complement strand
ATTCTTTATGCATGATAACGGTTAAATCGCCGCCATCATCTAAAATCATGTTTGGTGTCCAACCATTTGGACCTTCAATGGTTTGTTTCACACACCACTCGTATTCTTCTTCGTTTTCACCGCCGTGGTCACCGTCGCTGCACTCACAGGCAGTTAATTCTTGGCCACGCTTAAGGCAGTCTCCTGTCTCGCAAACATTTGGTGAATCTTCTTCAACGCCGCACTCGGTGCATGTGTAATGGGTCATAGGTAAAAATAATAATTCTTGGTGGGCAGTGAGGGATTCGAACCCCCGGCCGACCGGATGTAAACCGGTTGCTCTACCACTGAGCTAACTGCCCTTATCAAACTGTGCGGCCGGTGGGATTTGAACCCACACGAGTGTTAAGCTCACGAGCACCTCAAGCTCGCCGGTCTACCGATTTCCGCACGGCCGCGTGGTTTAGAGAGTACCTATTAACTTCAAGGAGTTCAAGTTATTCGCAAAACAGGACCACCTTTTATAAAACCAATCGGTTGCTTATGTTGCTTGGCAAGATTTACTGCTTCCCACTGCCTGTCTAATTTTTGTTTTTTTCGCGCCAAGTAAATAGAACCCCCATAATACATTTTGTTATATAAATGCCAGGCTTTTTGCTTTGAAAAAAGCAGTGAGTGAGCCTTGTGATTAGGCTTAATGCAACCCTCAATTTCAATGAGGCGAGAAATAGTACCGTTGATCCATTCTAAGTGTTTTTTACTAGCACAGGTAAAACCAATATAGAGTGAAACGCTACTGCGCCATCGAGTATCCCAATAAGCATGGGAGTGCCCATCGCCATCAAACTCTCCACGCAAGTAATCCCAGAAATATTGGTCAGGAACTTTTACTTGACCGATAGTGAAGGTTTTACGAGGAGTAATACCAATTGAAATAAGCCATTTATGTAGTAAAACATCACCAAAAATAACCTGGGAAGAAAGATTACCAGTATAGCCGCTCTTTTTCCAACTAATCTTATTTTTTAAACTCAAAATTTTCTTAACAGTTTCCAGCTGATCGATGTCCTGGGACGTAATATTAATATGTCGCCCATCGGAAATAAGACAACCATCTGTAGCCAACAAACCACAGACATAGGCCAGCTCCGCTGACCATGAAGGACTGCCTAATCTTCGAGGATGCGCACCCATTCCCTCATTGTACTCCTTTTGTTCTTTTTAAAGAAGGCTTTTCTGGGTTTCAGCTACCTTAGCCAGTTCAGCTTCTTTCTCTTCCTTGGTTGACATCTTCCCCTTCTTTACCAAATCCAGTACTTTCAGCACCCGCTTAAAATCTTCAAAAAGCACTGGCCTAAGATTGCCAGAATAAAGCGCCGCCGCCGGATGGTACATCGGAATAACCACTTGGCCCTTCGCATTCCGCTTGGGTTGACCGTGAACAGCCGAAATCTTCAAGTCCGGCCCCAAAAAGTATCCCATCGAGTATCTGCCCAGCGTCACAATCACTTTTGGCTGGATAATGTTGAGTTGTTCATCTAAATAAGGCGTATACGCCTCTATTTCCTCCGGAAGAGGGTCGCGGTTACCAGGAGGCCTGTGTTTGATTAGATTCGCTATAAACACATCCTGGCGCTTTAAACCGATAGATTCTATTAGCTGGTCTAGTAGTTTCCCCGCTGCGCCCACAAAAGGCCGCCCAAGCTCATCCTCTTTGGCGCCAGGCGCTTCACCCACAAACAGAATTTCCGCATCCACATTGCCTTCACCTGGCACCGTGTTCGTCGCAATTTCCCGCAGCGGCAACGACATATCGGCGTGGATGCGGGCATTCAACTCCGCAATAGCTTTCTCTTTGTGAACCGTCGTCATTTCTGTTTTCGATTCTTCTTTAAGAAATTCAAATCAGATTGAATTTTCTCATCATGGTGCGTTTCCATAATAAAATTCACGTGTTGAAAATCAGGGTGGGCTAGTATGGCTTTAAAACCACCAGTGCC
>CAZFGN010000055.1:0-2073 GCA_964518695.1 uncultured Candidatus Saccharibacteria bacterium | reverse complement strand
TGCTTAGCTTCTTCTGTACACGCTATAGGACTAGGAGGCAGAGTTGTTTGCCTCTTCCCAATCAAATAACCCGCTCCACCGACAAGAACGATAATGGCGATAACTGCTATGATATTTATAAGTCCCTTTTGGGTCATAGGTTTATGATACACCTAAACTATGCTCGCTAGGAATTGTAATCGATTACGTCGTAATAGATTTCGTTTTTGAGCATGTACCGGTAATTTGAAACGGAAAACATTTTGCCTTTCTTACTAAGCAAGCCGAAAATATCGCTGTATAAGAAAATCCCGAACGGATTCGGGATTTTCTCAAAAAGATAAGGCCGGAACATTATTATTATTGGCCGACGGCCTTCTCAAATTGTTCTTCTGTAAGATAACCAGTAGGACTCATGATGTAGACGTTCGCGATGCCGGTGGTTTTTTTCGTCTCGACGTAGTTTTTAAGTGCGGTGGCGTCGCCGCGGCGCAGATCAATCTGTATAGTATGCTTTTCCTCGAACGGAGCGAAAAAACTAAATCGTTCGTGGGAGTATTCTGGATGCGCGCTGCCCGAAAGGTCAATACCAAGATCGTCAGCAAGCGTTGCCAGCGCCTCCGATTTTGTTCTTTGTTTGTTGAATACTATCCACACAGGCACAATTTGGTCTTGATCATTCTCGAGGATTTCTTTGCCGCGCCGAGTATTATATTCGTCGTACAGCCATAAACCGCCAACAACCAATGCGGCCAATGAAATAAATATGATTGTTTTTTTATACTTCATTTTCAATGACAGCTTACTCGGTTTCGTCTAAAAATTCCATACAAATCAGCCGCCGAGCACAGCGGGGTGGACAAGCAAGTTTTTCCCTGCCGGCAGGCAGGTTTTGCGGCAAATTTTAAGTAAATATCTTTTGATCATCTTTCATAAATAGTTGGCGAAACGAAGTTTAAGCTCTCATCACAGCTTTTCTCTTGATACTCAACATTTAATGTTTTTGCGTTGATTAATTGTGTCAATATTCTGCCCATAAATATTTTTCCATCGCCGACCACATATTTCGTAAAATCTCCTTGCTCATTTTGAAAACAATATATATTTGAATCTCTGACCTCGGACGGTTCCCTGTTGATAAAACCATTATGTCTTGGAGTGAAAGCAAGCATCCCAGAGTAAGGAACAATAGTCCCACTAGCAGCAATTATTCCGGGCAATCCAGGTGATGGTTCAAGATTATAATGAACAATGGAGAGAACTTTCCCATCAGCTTCAGCATCTGGCACACGAGCAGAACTAATAAACCACTCTCCTTGAGCAGTGCCCGGAATATCTTGGGCAACACTGCCACAACGAGGTTCTGTTACCCTCTTATTCCCATCGGGATCGGTCAATTTGTTATACAAAGAAACCCTTAAGTCGCCGGAGTAGAGGTCAAGAGGACAAATCCCCTGAAGGTTATGTGAGGTATATCTTTCTAGACTGATAAAGGGGTTTACTATCCTGACATCATCTACCGCAACATCCAAACCTGGTAAACTGACTCCAGCCCAGCCGATGGGATCGCCAGCTTGGATTTTTTTATTTATATCTGCCTTGCAGAGACTAAGACCAGTTTTTTCTTCAGCATAACAATATGGTTGAGTTGCTTCATACATTTTCTTTAAAGTCTCGGAAAGCTCGCTAACATGAATAAACGATACTCTAATTTCTTTGCATGGCGAAAAATAAATGCTGAAGTCGCTGTTGGTAAGCTTTCCTGATATATCGAATACATCCACCTTGCTAATGTCTTGCAGTAATGAATCTGCAGGAGTAAAAATTTGCGTTCTCCGCGTCACATCTCCATCTTTTTTAAAAACGTAATATGTATGCGAAATAGGTATGACATGTTTATTTTTTGCATTTATATGGCCGAGAGGAGGAATGCTCTCTATATCGTCATTTTCAGCAATGGGATAAGTGAAGACGCCACTAATATTCTTCGGACAACTTAGAATATCTTCCGCTTGTGAGTTTGCGCCTTGCCGACGTTCATCTTGCTTGGGAAGCTGATCTTGTTTGGGGACTTGCTTGTTTGAAGGATTGTTT
>CAZFGN010000054.1:0-2150 GCA_964518695.1 uncultured Candidatus Saccharibacteria bacterium | reverse complement strand
GTTTTGCAAGACCTTGAACAGTCTTATGTTTGGGGATGCAAACAATGGGGAGTTGAACAAGCTAAAAAGTGGTATCGCATCACCAAAGAGACTATCCGAAATCTAGCCGTTTTTCCTGAACGCCATCCCATTGCACCTGAAACAGAAGAGAAAACAGAATTTCAAGAAGAAATTCGGCAGATGATTTTTCAACGCTACCGGATTCTCTTTACGATCAAAGGAAACACTGTACACGTCTTGCACGTTCGTGGAGCGTTCAAGGGCGATATGATCACGGAGCAAGAAGAAGCCGAAGAGTAAAGAGAAAACGAACTTAAAGGTAGATTGGCTTATGGGTTTTATGGATACAATATTCTTATCCACTCTTATGAACGATGAGGAGGAAGATGTGAGATTACAAGGATTTTTATTTATTGATGGGGAATTTTTAAGAAAATATTATTCAGAGACTATTTGTAAGTGGACAGATAATCAAGGAGAAATTGATTTCGGTAATCTAAACTCAGCATTTCAACATCCAGCGAAGTGTTTTTATTACGACTGCTTGGATAACATTAAACACGAAAGTGAAAATGAGGAAGAATTTATTAATCGTAAAAAAGAACAAGAAGCATTGTTTAGCAAAATAAGATCAGTTCGTGGGACACATGTAAGACTAGGCCGCTTAGTTGGTTCAGAAAATAAGAAAGGACCGAGACGGCAAAAAGAGGTGGATATTTTGTTAGCAGTTGACATGTTGGAACATGCAACTCGCCAGAATATGAGCGCAGTGACTTTGATAACAGGTGATGGTGACTTTAAACCATTGGTAGAGGCTATTGTTAGATTGGGTTTAAATATAACAATAGCTGGCTTCCCGCAACATACATCGCAAGAATTGGCCGAAGCTGCTGATTTTTATAAGCCGATTACAATTTCAGATTGTTATCGATGGTCAACTGAATCTTTACGACAAAGATTTCCTTGTCCCGTACTAAAAACAGATCAGGATAAGCCAGATTTATCAGAGTATCCAACATTATTGTCTAGAGGCATTATTGCAGAGAAGCCAGTCTCATTTTATGAATCTACCAACAAGGATAGTTGGTTGGCCATAATTGACCAGGGAATATGGCATCATTACTACACTTTTACTGATTATGATAAATTAAAATTATTCCTCGAACTGGAGAAGGGGCAATTAACCTTATCTTAATTACAGACTCCCGCGATTCATCCCACGAGCTTTAGCCGTGGGATGAATCGCGTCTCGCATTAGGTAGACTTTTGATTTTCAATGTAACGTTTGATAGTTTCGCTCGATACGTTTCCCGCTGTAGAAACGAAATAACTTCGCGTCCACATTGAAGGCATACGAGCGAGAACAGTAAACTCTTTGCGCAATACTCGCGCTGAATATCCTTTAATGCGAAACATAATCTGATCTGGCGCGATATTGGGCGGACAATTCAAAAACAGATGAATATGATCAGGCATTATTTCCTGAGCAAGAATATAGCATTCAAGAGCTTTCGCCACTTCCGCAATAAGCTCAGATAAGCGTTTAGCGATCATACCGCCAAGCACTTTTCTACGTCGCCTGGGTATCCAGACAAAGTGATAATTTATTAGCGAAATGGAGGTATTTTTATGTCTATATTGTTGACCCATAAACGTTATTATAATATAATAAAAACTATGAAATCTACTACTGTTTTTGCAATTTCAAATAGAGCTTGGCAATGTTATGTGGCGTTTGGCAATTGAAGCTCGGATTGAGGCAGCAAGGCTGTGGAATAGGATGGTTAAGTTGCATCTGCGGTTTCGCAAACGATGTAAGCCTTGGCCATCTCAAGGAGATTTCGAGAAGCATTTCAAAGGAAAATTCACTCTTCACAGCCAGACCATTCAGGCTATCATTGGACGTTTCTTTGCCAATATTGAGACTACGCGCACGAATCGCAAAAATGGAGATCAAAGAGCCCGTTATCCATACAAAACCAAACGCTATAGCAACGTTGTTTGGAAAGGACAAGCTATAAAACTTGATGGCAACTACATTATTTTGCCGATGGGCCAGGGACGCGAGCCGTTGCGTGTCAGGTTGCCACAACTTCCCATTGGCAAAATTGTTCAAGCAGAACTGGCTTTTGGCAGATGGTTGCTCACCC
>CAZFGN010000053.1:0-2201 GCA_964518695.1 uncultured Candidatus Saccharibacteria bacterium | reverse complement strand
GAGCGGGATACCGGAATCGAACCGGCGCCATCATCTTTGCAAGGTGGCGTACTGCCACTATACTAATCCCGCTTTCGCTCGCCGCAGCGAGCTACGGCGGGCAGGCCCGCACTACTCACGAAGGCGATGTTAAATCTACATTATTTTAAGACAATGCTTGATTATTGTAAAGAAATTGCCTAGATTTTAAGTTATGCCATTTATCCAAGTGGTTAAAAAACAGTGGTTAAGGGCTTTAATAATTGCCGCAATCGTCGCGGTTGGTTTTTACATATTCACAAAGGTGCCTGGGGCAATGAATGAAACGAAGCCATTTGTGCCATCGGAGTTTTTAGAGGCAAGAGGAAAAGGCGTTCTTACGGCTCAAGAAATAGTGGATCTATCACGGGAATCGGTTGGTAACTTATCCGCTATAAGCACGGAAGATGAGATAGGAAACTATACTTTAGGTTTAGATTTAGTTCTAAAGGAGGTAGATCGTAACGCAAAAGCACGTTCGGTAGCACTTGATCTCTCTAACGACCTAGGAATTATGGCAGCAAGTCTCACGAAAGTTCGACCGGAAGACGCGGCTAAAATAGGACTTGAAGCGATAATTAACGAATCGCAGATAGTCCAGAGGCTTATCAACTACAATTCTTATATATTCCAGTTGTTGGATGTTCTTCAAACAAGATTTTCAAAAGCCGGGGCCGCGCCGGATACAAATAAAAAAGTTCAAGAACTCATATCTAAAATGAATGAAGAAGTATCGGCCATTAATGAGCTTAACGGTAAATACAAAGGCTTAATGACCCAATTTGATATCTTGACAAAGTAGGGCTTTTGTAGTACAATTAACGGATGATTAGCCTGGAGGTAAGACAGTTCAGTAGGGTCGATTTACCTAAGGGATAATCGCAGTTGTTCATTTATTCATAATTTTTACTTTTATGAGGAAAAAATGTGGCATCCCCTGCAAATTGTGCAAACGTACATCATATCTTGATTGCATATGGTGTCATAGGCCGACTTGTCAGAGACACGGCAAAATCTACCGTTATAACGTAGATATAATTTCTTGCAGAAATTGCCCGAAATTGCCTTAGGCTTTTAGGCAAGAAGAGTGCGAGCGCCTACCTACAAAAATTGGTGGGCGCTCTTTCTTGTTTAACTAATCTTTGATGCCGATTACCGCCATCATAGTTTCTATAATTTCCGGTTTATCTCTGCGGTAAGAGAAATATTTTTCTTGGAGACAATATGTGCACTCCGGGCTAATCTCAATGTTTTTATCTTTAATCCCAGATTTCATTAGTTGAATTTTTGCTGTTTTCTTGAGGTCTAAAAAAGTCTTGCCACTTTTTGTTGCTATCACGTCAGGCAAATACTCTTTAAAATTATCTAACACATCATCTTTAACCTCAAAGTGACACTGGCTGATTCCAGGTCCGATTCCTACAATAATGTCCTCTGTTTTAGTCCCGAATTTATTAATTAATTCTTGAACAACTATCTCCGCAATCTCCCGGCTTAAACCTCTCCACCCGCCGTGTACTATGCCAATAACCCCCCTTTCTTTGTCGTATAAAAAAATGGGCAGACAGTCGGCCACGGTTATGGAAAGAAAAACGCCTCTTTCGTCAGTAATTAAACCATCGACACTTTTTATAATTGTTCCATTCTCTTCGCGGCCTACTTTTTGTATTGCGTTGCCATGGACAAGATTCGCAGAAATAGAAGAAGTTTCCCCAATTCCTAATAAGGTAATAAAGCGCCGTCTATTTTTGTTTATAATTTCGTCTACTTCCGGTTTGCCTGTCGATCTTAGATCAAGTGAGCCATCTTTCTTTGTTGAAAGAGCGGCAAGCAACCTAGGATACTTTTCAAATAAAGAAAACATCTTGTCGGGGTGCTGGGAATCGAACCCAGTCTACCTACTCCCAAAGCAGGCGTACTGCCGGTATACTACACCCCGTTACACAATCTAACCTTGTCTCCCCGGCAGGAATCGAACCTGCATTAAGGGATTAGAAGTCCCTTGTTCTATCCATTGAACTACGGAGAGAGCGTGAAATTCTGTAACAATATCCAGTATCTATCAAAATCCTGCGATATTCAACCCGAAAAACAGTGTATTGCATTTTGCAGGCGGACATTCGATACTCACGATAGAACCTTGAAAATAACGCTCATACGTACGCATAGAAAGTGAGGTGTGG
>CAZFGN010000052.1:0-2221 GCA_964518695.1 uncultured Candidatus Saccharibacteria bacterium | reverse complement strand
CGGGTTCCAATTGTTCTGGATGAGATCTATTTCGATCTCGCCTAAAAACTTCTGCGCAAGATCAAGACTATCGAAAATTCCGTTAAGTGTTGTAAGTCCCGCTCCTTGGCGCAGCATTGATAATATTCCCGCCTTATCGTCATCTGCTGACCCCAACAATTCTTCATTAATCCCCGAAATCTGGTTTATTTCCTGAGCGAGCATTTCAGAGAGTTGAATCATCGAAGGTGGTACTTGCGGGGTTTGCAACGGTTCTACAGAACCCATCCCAAGGGGCGCGTTCTTCTTTAAGAACAATGCTCTGCCCGGTCCTGTTAAAAAGGCGTCGTTGTCATCTACTAGACTGTCTTCCATCACCTTCAAACCGGAGTTTATCTGTGATTCCAATATGTCTAGTTCAATGATTCTACGGCGATTGTAGAGGAATTGCGCATCCCTGAGCCCGCGGACAAGACCTTGTATCTTCCACTCAAAATATGGGGCTTCCGATTCGAAATATCCCAATACAGGAACAAAAGGGTATCTATCTATTCCCATAGGATTAGGGCCATCGAAAAGCACATTATTATTCACAACAATAGCTAGGCGCACCGTCTGTTTTTGCCCTTTTTGCACCTTAACTTGCGGATAGTCTCTTAAGAATAGCTTTAGGCTCTTGTCGTCCCCCCGCCACTCCAAGACCTCTCCGCTTTGCATGTCTATAAGAAGCTTTTGGTCTCTAAAATCTTGGTACCAATATTCGTCGAATGCAACTAGGTTGCTGCCTTCACTTCTAAAATTGGATGGTAGCCAATTAAATTTGTTATCTTTGTAGCCCCCTCCCATTTGCATGATTTCGCTTCTTCTTTCGGGAACTAATGAAGCGGCCTGCTCTCGACTAAGAAACTTTCTAGTCCACATAAAACTGGAGTCGCTCATGTCCTGCTTTGAGAAGTTCTGGTCTATTAGAATGTTGTTATATTTAAGGTTGTCTATCCGGATGTCTCCATTTACAGGATCTGAGCGGTAATCCATCCAGATAGAGAGCATGTTCATGCCTGTAGTAATGGCTCCTTCAAATGCATCTGATATCGTGTGATAGGCGTTTGTTTGGTTGTTTACCCACCCTAAAAGTGTAGAAAATTGGTCGGCTGTCTCTTCGTCGGCCCCTTCTTGAGGTAGAACCGTTGTGCTTTTGCGATTGCGCCTCTGATAGCCAGATACCATGTTTACAACGCGGCGAATTCGGTTAAAGTTGAACTGCTTCCGCTGCGTTACGGGAAGACTTCCGTAAAGTTCTCTCCATAAATATTGATCGCCCGCTTTAAAGCGCGTGTCTAGAGTTCCTTCATTCCAAAAAGATTCGTTAGCCCGCGCATTTTCATTAAACGATTGAGACATCCTATTAAGAATGTCTGAGCCGCCATCTACATAATATTGAGAGTTTAAGTTGGTCATTATTCAGATATAGGGGTTTTTATTTTTACCATACTTGTTAACTTTTTTTTTGAATATCGAATTAACCTTTCGTAAGTCCTTAAGCCATCCCAGTAGAGTCTGGTAGTAAAAAAACCTTTAAATTATCTAACAAACGTCCACAACCTAACGGCTTTGAACTTTGGTTAAAATCTCGAATTAGCTAAAAAGACTGTTCAAAAAACCGGTTCAAAAGTAAAATCGCTCCCTACTTTTGGAGGGAGTTTCGATCATGGATACGATTAAAAAAAATGGTTTACTGGTTGGCTATGCCAGAATTTCGAGAAAAGATCAGGATATTCGGCTACAGATAAACGCCCTTAAAGCATTCGGCATAGATGAACGGCATATCTTTCAAGATGTCATCTCGGGCTCGGTAAAAAACCGCGTATCGCTAAAATCAGCTCTAGACTTCCTAAAAGAGGACGATGTTTTGGTTGTTTGGAGGCTAGACAGGCTTGGGAGATCTTTATTCGATCTGCTTGAAATCGTCGGAGAACTCAATAAAAAGGGCGTGGGCTTCCATTCTCTTACGGAAAATATCGACACGACGACGCCGGGCGGGAAACTTATATTCCATGTTTTTGGGGCTATCGCGGAATTTGAGCGGTCTGTTATTAAAGAACGGACTCAAGCGGGCCTAGAAGCCGCAAGGAGAGATGGGATAAAGATCGGACGGCCTCGTGCGCTAAATCCGCAACAAGTCGAAGCCGCACGAACGCTTAAAGTCGAGGGGAAATCTACCGCCTTTATCGCCAAAACGCTA
>CAZFGN010000051.1:1300-2508 GCA_964518695.1 uncultured Candidatus Saccharibacteria bacterium | reverse complement strand
AAAAGGCTACCGCACCGAGGTTGGCACCGTCATTTCTGGCCGCTGCGTCAAACATGAGGTTGATATCGATGCTCAAAAAGAGAAGCTTCATTATCTGGTTGAATGCAAGTTCCATAACGCGCCTGGAAACAAAACTGACATTCAGGCTGCTCTCTATACTTATGCTCGTTTCCTCGATATTCGTGCCGCTCTAACCGAACAAGTCGAACACCAAAGTCAGTTTCATCAATGTTGGTTAGTTACCAATACCAAAGTTAGTAAAGACGCCATTGATTATGCCAAGTGTCTAAATATCAACTTAATTAGTTGGACCTATCCTCACCACGGCAATCTTCGCGAAATGATCATTGAATCAAGGCTTCATCCCGTGACCAGCCTCAACCTTGGTCAAAGAGAACAAACTCTGATTCAACGAGGAATAGTCACCTGTAGCGATCTAGGTGATGCTATTAAAGCAAATCAAGTTTCTGACATCTTTAGCAACAAAGAAAGAGACGATCTGCTTGATAGAATAAAGACAATTTCTGTGTAGAATAAGTTGATGCCAAAAATAGTCATTGGTCTAGTTGGACCAATCGCCAGCGGTAAAGGTGTTATTGCAAAGTATCTAAAAGAATTGGGTTTTTCACACCAAAGTCTTTCGGACAGATTGAGAGAAGAATTTGCTCGTAGGGGAGCATCCTCTGAACGTTTTTCCCTTCAAGATCTTGGTAATGAGTTAAGGCAAATCCACGGCAACGCGGTTCTCGCCGAACTATCCATCGCCAAATTAAAAGGAGACGAAGAATACGTTGTAATAGACAGCATCCGGAATCCTGGTGAGATCGAATACTTGCGCAGTAGTTTGGACATTTTTATTATCGGTGTTGACGCCAAGGCTGAAGATCGCCTGGTATGGTATCTAGAAAGGGCCAAGAAAAGAGGTGAAGACACTGCCAAACCAGAAAGCTTCTGGGCGGCAAACCAACGGGACTTGGGAGAAGAAAATGATTCAGGCCAACAAGTCAGTCGCTGTCTAGTCATGGCTGACACTGTTCTCATCAATCGCCCCGGTGCTGAGGCGATGTTGATAAAAGCTACTGGCGAACTGATCAAAGAAAGGTTCGGTGTTGATCCCGAAGGTTTAAGAAGAAGCTGTCTCGAGCGCGTCTAAATTTTGTTCTAAAACCGGCCGGAACGAGCTGGTCGAGTGACGTGCCGATCTCAAA
>CAZFGN010000051.1:0-1200 GCA_964518695.1 uncultured Candidatus Saccharibacteria bacterium | reverse complement strand
TCACCGTCTCTACTTTCATCCCAATGTGTACATCCTTTCTATCGACATCGGTAAGCATGGCCATGACCATTGGTCCTTCTTCAAGTTTAATTAATGCCACTATATATGGGCAATATTTTTCATATTCTGCCGGAGCCGCGTTTCGCGTCACTATCGTAAATGTATAAACCTCACCCCTCCCTGAAAACCTAAATCGTTCCAATGTCGTTTGTTTTTCCATATGCCAAATTGTATCACCCTATGTCAGTTTGAATGCGGTGGGACCGACTGCTGGTTAACCGAAAAAGTAATTGAAAGATTCGGTAAGGCTAAGCCGGCCTCTTCATAAAAAGCCGTAATAATCGCTTCATAACATCTTGCATACTCGGTCAAGGCACCAACAAATTTTTGTTTAGTGGTAAATCGGACCCAAAGCGGCCCGGGTCTTTCTCTTTTGTATACCCCTAAAAAAATGGAAATTATCGATGTCCGGTGATTCTTTGGAGCTCCCACGATTGTTCCGATAGAACTTGATTCTTCTCTGAATTTATCATCATAGCTATCGTCTTTTATATATACAGTTACCAGTTCATTGTCTCTCCCATGAACCCAGAGCCAAGTTCCGATTTCCTGCTCAAAACAATCTGCTTCAAGACCTCGTTTTTTTAGGATATTTACAATTGTTCTTACCTTGTCACTGGAGTAAAAAACGCCCCCCTCACCAAGAGAAATTAAAACCTCACTATCTATCTGAATTCTATAATCATTTTCACTTTCCCGAATCAAATCAATTTTCGTCTTTTCTCTTTCAAACAAGCCGCCCAAAATTGTCTTGCTTAATGGCGCTGTCTCCATAAAAAGCTTTCCCTCGAGGGCATTTTTCATCGTATTCTCAGCCGCAACTTCAATAATTTCTTCCAAGTCCCCATCTTCCCAAACTTGGTCCATAACCCGGCTAAACTCTTCCATCGATTTGTCAAATGGATAAAGCGATTTGTGGCTAGAAAGCAGTGCAATATAAATCTTTTCCGGACTATCAACTCGCACCACAAAAGACAACGGTCTAATTTTTTCGCTTTGACCAGCCATTAGCTAATTATAATAGAATAGATTAGTGCCCATCCCCAAAAAAGCCAAACTTCCCATCACCCTTATGACCGCCGCGGTTCCCTTGGGTATTGCCGGATTTGTTTTTTTCCGTCTGCACGGTAGACCCGCCGT
>CAZFGN010000050.1:0-2589 GCA_964518695.1 uncultured Candidatus Saccharibacteria bacterium | reverse complement strand
TGTCTCAACAAATGTGAGAGTTGCAGCCTCAGGGATTATAGTCAGGGTTCAAGAAGAAATTAGCCCCCTTGCGGGCCGGTGGGTTTGGATTTTTCATGGAGATATTGCTAAGCTTGATAACACCGCGGTATCAAATATTTCTACGCGCTATTTACACCTTGATACCATTACACTTACTGAAGCGGATGTGGGTAAAACTATCTCAAAGGGAGCTATCGTTGGTACGGTAGGCCGTACTGGGTTGCCAGTAACTTCTACTCCGCATCTTCATTTTGAGGTTAGGCAAGGAAACCCCGTTCCTGGTAATTTCCGTTTAACCACCGCACTAGATCCAAAACAATTTGTTGATTATTCCGTGAGTCCAACAGCTCTGTCTGGACTGCTTATTAGTTTGGGCGATCCGCTTGATTTGATCGTTGAAGATCCTGACGGCTTGGTGGTAAACAAAACAATCAATGAACTACCGGATATTGCTAAGTATATTGAAGTAGAATTCTCCGGTTCAGGTGACATCGAAACTGTCCCAGGTTATGATGTAGCCATAATCAATCCGAGAAAAGATGGAGATTATTTGTTCACCGTTATCCCAAACGTAGGTACGCTCGACACTGATTTCTTTACTCTTAAAGTTATTTCAGCTGGCGAGACTATCACTCTTGCTGAGAATACTATAGTTGCCGGTATTCCCGATCAACCTTATATAGTCAGATCAACCGAAACGGCAATCGAAAAAATTGTACCGGCAAAAGTAAGAATTGCACCCCGAACGCTCAACCTTAGCAATCAAGGTGTTTTCAGCGTACTGATTGAGTTTTCCAAAGGATTTGGTGTTTCCATTAGAGATATTGATACCGGAACTATAAAAATTGATGGTTTGTCTGCCATAAAAACATTTATTTTGAATGACAAATTTGCTATTCCTCTATTCAAAACTCAAGACCTGAGAGATATTGATTTTACTGAAGAAGTTGAGTTGAAAATAAGCGGTCGGTTAAAAGACGGTACTATATTCGAGGGAACGGATACAATAAAAGTAATACGCAAAGGCTCTTTTATGCAGTTATCCCTGCTGCTTGCCAGCATACATGAAGTATTATCGCAACTAGTAAGAATATTACAGACGTTGTAATATGGCATTCTTTGCTAACAGAAAAAGCTTTCTTTTGACCGTAGGTATCGGAATTCTAATTCTAGGAGGATTATGGATTTATGTACAGTTTCCGAAAGGAAATGGGGGCGCTGATATAGATTCATCTGGAGTGCCTACACAATCATTTGTACCCAACGATACTACTCAAGTTGATGTCAGTACTACAGCAACTTCTAAAAAAAATGGAACCCAGAAAATTATTCGAACGGAAACAATAGTTTGTGATAATGAAATTTACATTTTCGATATCGCTCGAGAAGGAAATGACTATTTCAATGAGATATATAAAACTAATAAATCTCGAGATAATCTCATTCTTCGCTCACAAGCTCAACGCGAATTAGTTTATGAAGGGAAGGCCTACATTGAACTTGTAACTTTCTCTATTCTTACTGTACCCAAAAGAAATTGCGACAGAATATACCTAACCAGTATTCTTCCCATTTCACATCCTGTTCCGGCTCAAGGAATTTTTGAATGGAGAATTGGTGCATCAAAAATCCGCGAACTTGCAATAAGTAAAGAATTCGCGGGCAACTACGTACCTTATTATCCCGGACAAAGAAAGATAGCCTCCGTATCTCCCGATGGAGAAAGAATTATTGTCGCACAGCAAGGTGATTTAACGGGAGAGAATCGGTGGTGCAATAATAAAACCTTGCATTTTCTTGATCTGCGTAAAGATGTATCCAAAGTACTAGTGCAATTACCTAAAATAGAAACATTTGATGACGGCACAAGCGATCTTGATCCTTATTGTAATGGCTTAAACTTCGGCTGGCAGGACGAATCTACTATTTACTATGATGTCTATGATGCAACCAAAGAAGGGATGCGTCCGTTCAAAGAAAGGAAAACATTAGTAATTCCATAAAGAAGGTTGTAAGATATAAAATAATCATGAATCATGATTCGATTTCAAAACGTCACAAAGATATATCCTCCCAATTCCGTAGCGCTTGACGGAGTTACGTTTGATATTGAAAAGGGGGAGTTTGTTTCAATCGTAGGGAGGTCGGGGGCGGGGAAAACGACTCTTTTAAGAATTCTTCTTGCGGAAGAGGCGCCCTCCCGCGGACGCGTATTTTTTAGTAAAGAAGAGATTCATAAAATCAAACGTTCGCATCTCCCCGAATTTCGTAGGTTGATTGGATGTGTATTCCAGGATTATAAACTTCTTGCCGATCGGACTGCGTTTGAAAACGTTGCGTACGCGCTTGAGGTTTTGGGAATGAGCAATGAAATTATCGCGCGGGACGTTCCACAAGTATTGGATCTTGTGGGGCTTACCGGAAAAATTTACAATTTTCCGCATGAGCTATCCGGTGGCGAGAAGCAACGTGTTGCAATTGCCCGCGCGATTGTTGTGAGACCGCAGGTGTTGGTGGCGGACGAGCCGACCGGATCCCTCGACCGGGAGTCCGCCGAGAACCTGGCGC
>CAZFGN010000049.1:0-2703 GCA_964518695.1 uncultured Candidatus Saccharibacteria bacterium | reverse complement strand
GATTCTTGAGATGGATTCACTCACTAAATGGAAGAAAATCGGAGAGACAAGAGATGACGCAGTGGGTGAATCGTTTGATAAGGTGGCGCGTATGCTCAATCTTCCCTACCCCGGCGGACCGGAGGTGGAAAAACTGGCCAAAAAAGGAAAAACCACAATTGAATTCCCTCGCCCGATGCTCACTCATAAAAATTATGATTTCAGTTTTTCGGGATTAAAAACGTCTGTACTCTATTTCTTGAGGGATAATCCTGAAGTCAAAAAGGCCGATGTAGCCGCGTCTTTTCAGCAAGCTGCAATTGACGTTCTGGTTAAGAAAACTATAAAAGCCGCGCAAGAATTTGGCGCAAAAACAATAATTTTAGGGGGAGGCGTAGCGGCTAATAAAAAATTGAGAGGGGCGCTTCAAAAAGAAGCTAAGAGAATCAAGCGAGTATTTTTAGTCCCGGAAGGCCAGTTTAATACAGATAACGCCGCAATGATTGCCGCCGCAAGTTATTTAAACCGTTTGAGAAAGAAAAAGTACCGTATAACTGCCCAAGCTAACCTCAATATGTAGTTCCGATTCAAGAATATACTACATCACCGATCGGACATATAGTATACTTGAAGTTTTTTACTTACCCACTACTTCTGAGGATCATCTAATTTTTGTATTTTTTCTAGGCGCCTTTTGTGACGTTCTGCGCCGGAAAATGGGGTCTGGAGCCAAACGCTTACTATTTTTTTGGCTTCTTCATCATCTAGTATTGTCGCCGCCAAAGATAAGACATTTGTGTTGTCGTCGTTCCTCGCCATATAAGCGTGATCGGGAGAAAATACTAAAGATGAACGGACGTTGTGGAATTTGTTGGCTACAATGTCGACTCCTATGCCGGAACCGCAAAGGAGTATTCCCCTGTTATTGATAGGATCTTCGCTTATTTTTTCGGATACTTTGATGGCGAAATCAGGATAGTCGTCGTTTTCGTCGTAATGCTCGTTACCTAAGTCATGAATGGTATATCCGCTATCCATGAGATAAATCTTGAGCGTTTCTTTCAGTTTGAAACCACGATGATCGGAAGCAATGTAGATAATCATGCTTATAATTATAACTTAGAAACGTAAGTTTAGCATATACGTTGAGCCTGGTTTATTTGACATACTCTATTTGTTTGTGACGATTGTAATCCATATTGAATTTCGTAAATGACAAAAAAACGGCCATCTTTAAAAAGATTGGCCGCCAGAGTCACAACTTTGTGCAAAGAAGAAACGTCGTGCCTATTTATTAATAAGTTTGAGATCACTGCCTACTTCGTATACATCCGGGTTGTTGCCGCCGTCTTCATCTCTTGCTATTTTCTTAAACTTATCCCCTTCAGGTCTAGCATTCAACTCGTATGTATTATTATCTGGGTCGCAAGCATAGGTATAGAAGTAAAGGGGGTCGTCGCCAGGATCCGTGTATAGGGTTGCAATAGGAGGACCATATTCCATCTTAGTGAAATCAATCGGCAACCAACCCGTACCGTCAATCGCGGTGGTGCCATCTCTTGAGCTATAAACTTTCCCGGGCACACAGGACAGGGTAGTATCTGTTGTTGCTTGGTAAAGAGCAATGGTTTGACTCAACGTACTTATATCATTCCCTCTTTTAAGATCTTTTTCATCAACCAATAGACTAGATGGGTTAAGTAGCAAAAGAGCTACATACAAAGCAATTAAAGCTATGGGGCCAAAGATAGCGCTGAAGATAAGAAGCCCCTTATCTCCGCTCACAGATCGAGAAACCAACTCCGGCCTTCTCGCCCTAAGAGCCTGATAAATAGAAAAAATGTAGGCTAGCGATAGCGGAGCAAACAATGAAGAAAATAAAGAAGATGTAATCCCAGCGGCAATTCCAGAAACTGGGTCAATACTAAACTCGATTGCCAAAGGGATTAAAATACTAACGATTATCATCAATAGCAATCTCAAAAAAACTTTCCCCCGATTTCCAACTACATACTCTTTGCTTCTTAAAAGAGCGTTAAGCCCCCTGTGACCTTCTACCACGAAAACAAATTGAGCCAAGCTAAACCAAGCGAGGAATATAATACCTGGCACTAACAACATTGCGAAACCTCCCGTTATTACAAGACCTGTTAAAATGCCAATGAAAAGGAGCTGAAGAACATTGCCTTTTGAAACCCTAAACGCTTCAGAGAAACTTATTGGCCGAGGCGCGGCAACCGCGAACATTAAAGCGGCTACGCTTTTAACTGATATGACCACAACGGGTATGAGAAGAAGCAGGAAAATCAAAGCTACAACGATTGGAGATAAAATAGAAAATATTGTGCCCCAAGATAGTAAAGGTAGTAAAAAAAGTCCACCAAAATATAAAGTCAAATATAAAGTTGATAAAATGGAGAGGGAAAGCAAGTTCCAGAACCTATCTTTATAAATTTGCCAAGCGCTTTCTAACAATCCAATCGGCCCCGGTAACTCGATCGGCGAATCTCCATAAGACTGAAAACCAGGCGGTGGAGGCACAGGGAGCGATATAACATTCTTCCCATCCGCCGCATCAAACGCCGCATGAACATCTTCTTCTTTGTGTCCGGCATTCAAGAGCGCGGCTTTTATATCGCTATCACTGTGCCCCAGCTCGCGGGATTTTTTGATGTAGTCAACTGTTTTTTGGTCCATATTGTTTATAATAACATCCCCGCTACG
>CAZFGN010000048.1:0-2944 GCA_964518695.1 uncultured Candidatus Saccharibacteria bacterium | reverse complement strand
ATTATCAATGGCAAAAAGTTTTTAACTTTTAGCTCTAACAATTATTTGGGACTAGCCAGCGATCCACGGATTAAAAAAGCTGTTACCGAAGGTATAGCAATGTATGGAATTGGCTCTGGTAGCACTCGTCTTTTGTCCGGCACCTTAGATGTTCAGGTCGAATTTGAAAAGAGATTAGCAAAGTTTTTAAACCTTGGGGAGAGCATTACATTCTCTTCTGGATTTTTAGCCAATGTAGGAGTTGTGAGAATGCTAATCGATCCCTTTCCGTATTTCACTTTATTCGGCGAGAACCCCGGAGTAATTTTTAGCGACCAATTGAATCATGCGAGCCTTATTGATGGAGTTCGATTATCAAAAGCAGAAAGGGTAGTTTATCGACATAATAATATGAAAGATCTAGAAAGGGGTTTGCACACCAAAAGAAGGGAGAGAAAATTAATTCTGACAGATGGTGTTTTCAGTATGGATGGTGATCTGGCTAGATTGAAAGAAATTGTCGAATTAGCAAAGACATATAATGCTATAATAATGATTGACGATGCTCATGGTATTGGAGTTTTGGGTCAAAGAGGGAAAGGGACAGCTGATTACTTAGGAGTAGCTCAAGATATTGATGTTATCATGGGAAGTTTCACAAAAGCGTTTGGTAGTATCGGCGGTTTCGTTGCTACTAGTAAGCCGATCGGTGATTATTTACGTATTACCGCTAGGAGTTATATATTTTCAGACCCGATTATTCCAGCTCTTGTTAGTGGCTTAATAAAGACTTTAGAACTTATTGAGAAAGGAGATGAGTTGCGGCAAAAAGTTTTAAGTAATGCAAGATATTTAAGAGATAACTTGAAGAAGTTAAACTTCACGGTCTTAGGAGAAGAAACCAGCATAGTGCCATTGTTTATAGGCTCAGAGGGAAAAGCAATTAAATTTTATTCAGCCCTTATGGAGAACCACATCCTTGCTCCATGCATAAGAAGGCCAGCTGTGCCTTTAGGTGCGGAAAGGATTCGGTTTTCTGTAATGGCTACCCATAAAAAAGAGCAAATAAATAAGTTATTAGAGATATGTGAGAAAGTAGGAAAATCTCTTAGAATCATTTAGTATGCTCAAGTTTATTTTATTGTTAGTCATATTCTTAGACCTTTTTTTGGGTTTCTTTGTTATTAGTGAAAACAGGAAATCTTGGAATAACCGACTTTTTTCTTTGCTTAGTTTTTTTTCCGCTATCTGGACATTTACCAATTATATGACTGGTGTTTACCCAACAGCTTTTTGGTTAGAAAGTACTTACGCAATCGGTTCTTTGGTCTTAGGGGCAGGGTTAGTTTGGGTATTCTTCCTTGTGGATAAAATTTTAGATAAGAAGAAAATATTTATCGTGTCTTTAGGCGCTCTCTCTTTATTTATAAGCTCTTATTTGGAAGGCTTTATTGCTAAAAAATATGAAAAGATATATTTGGGCGGCGCCTTTGTAGGCGAATCAGGTTTTGGCTTAATCATTTATACGTTAGTTTTCTTAACGGCTGTTGTTTTTATACTTTATAAGCTTTTCTTTGCGTGGCAAGAGGAAATTAACAAAGAAATAAAGACTGGGCTACTGTATGTTTTTTATGGCGCTTTAGCTACTTTAACGATTTCTTTTCTAACAAGTTTTGTATTTCCCCTTTTCCATGTTTTTACTCTTAGCGGGTTAGATAGTATAGGCTTTCTAATATTTCTCTCATTCATAGCCTATGCGACAACAAAGCATCATCTTTTTAACATTAAGGTTATAGCTACAGAGTTACTGACTTTTGCCATTTGGGTTTTCCTTTTAGTACAGGTCATACTTGCCGATTCTTTAAGGGGTCGGTTCATAAGCGGCGCCTTGCTGTTTCTAGTTATAATATTCGGCATATTTCTCATTCGAAGTGTTATCAAGGAGGTCGAGCAGCGCAACAGGCTAGAAGATCTTACCAAAGAGTTACAGACTGCCAATGAGAAATTGAAAGAGTTGGATCGCTTGAAGTCAGAGTTTATCTCTATTGTTTCTCACCAAGTGCGTACTCCCATGACCGTTATTAAGGGTTTCGCATCGCTCATCGAAAGCGACGCCGGCAAACTTTCGATAGAGAAGGTTCAGGATATGGCCAGAAAAATTAAACTTGCGACGGATCGGACCGTAGTTCTCGCGACTAATCTTCTTGACATGCGAAGGATCGAAGAGGGAAGAATGGAATATACGTTCGAAGAAATGAAATTCTCCGAGTTTGTCGAAAATGTCGTAGCCGAGTTACAACTGATCGCGCAAGGGAAGAAGCTCGAATTTACCTACGAAGGACCTGGGCGCGAAGTGATAGTACATGCTGATCCTTCGAAATTACGGCAGGTAATCTATAACTTGGTGGAAAATGCCTTGAAGTACACCTATGAGGGATGGGTAAAAGTGCGTGTGACGGTTGATGGTGACTCTGTACTCTTTGGAGTGACGGACTCCGGACGAGGCATCTCACCGGAGGCGCTTCCAAATCTCTTCAAAGAGTTCAGTCGGGATGCCGCGTCAAAATCAATTCAGGGAACTGGTTTGGGGCTCTTTATCGCAAAGCAGATCGTCCTTGCGCATACAGGAGAAGTGTGGGCCGAGAGTGAGGGGATAGGCAAAGGTGCTGGATTTTTTGTGAGGCTGCCACTTCCTAGAAATCAGTGAGGAGAGATCAAAAGGACCACCGTATGCCTTCTTACACAATTGGCATTGATGAAGTAGGACGGGGCGCGCTTGCGGGGCCTGTGGTAGTTGGCGTTGTGCTGTTGCCTAATCACTTTCGGACACCTTCGCGGATGAAGTTGAGAGATTCAAAGAAACTGTCTCCGCAACAGAGGAATGTGTGGGCAGACTACATAGGGAAGCACTCTGATATTGTCTCTGTGAGCGCGCGCGTGCACCCGCGAACAATTGAGCGAATAA
>CAZFGN010000047.1:2288-3065 GCA_964518695.1 uncultured Candidatus Saccharibacteria bacterium | reverse complement strand
TGACCACTTGCAGGCACATTTATAACTCTGCCTCCTCCTGAAAGTGACAATTGCAGTATCTCGGTGTCGAAAGCGTATGTTTTTCCCGAACTTGGACTACCACTGCGCGTTACTACCGTATCAGGACCGCTTATGAGCAAAGCATCAGCTGTGAGCCCGACTGTCCCTGGTGCCGATTGTACAATCGCGAGTTGTCCACCGGTGTTTTGATATTTTGTGCTTGCGTCAAACAGCGCTGCTGTTCCATCAACGTCGGGAAGACTACAACTCGTAGGTCCAGGTAGCAGTGTTTTAACTGTCGGAACACAGACTTCTTCGGTTTGCACCGCTTTTAGCGATTTGACGCCAAATTGATCATGGGTGAGCACTTGACGATTCACAGAGTTGTGCGGGATGACCTCGTAGCACATCAAATGGTTGTTTTCGTCGATGATTCTGCTCACCTTTCCATCGTGGATCTTCTCCGCGGGATTACAGAGATAACGCGCCCGAATAACTTCAAATGATCTTTCTTGGAATTGATCCTTCAGAGATACACCCTTAGCAACAGTGTATGGTTCTACGTCATAGCAAAGATAGTGATTGGCATCTTGCGGGATAGGCGGCACGATTGTCGCGAGTAACCTATTTGCCACAGAGGCTGGTACATGGGACAGTACCTTATCAATAGGAATGCCAACCTTTCTCTTGCCGGTTGGCGAGAGTAAATAACTCGGTTTTGTGACCACGATATTTTGCCTTTCAAACTGGTTTTCTATGAATACGGAACGCGGCACA
>CAZFGN010000047.1:0-2278 GCA_964518695.1 uncultured Candidatus Saccharibacteria bacterium | reverse complement strand
CCAAGTAGTGAAGATCTGATCTTTTAGGACTAAATATCATGCCCTCATGAAGTTTTTTAACCGGGTTGAAAAGTCTTTCAATCAAAACAAGTCTGAAGTCCGTTGCGGTAATAAACTGATCCCTCAAAACGACATCAACTGGATTGATTAATTTATCTACGAGATAGCTCAAATAATGATCGCAGTTGGCACCGTCATCTACAACCCCGTCGCCGTTATCATCTATGCCGTTGCAGATCTCTGTTTTCGGTACAACTACAACTTGCCCAAAAACAATACCCATACTACCCAACAGGAACAAAGAAAAAATTAAAAATACGAATCCAACTTTAATCCCAAATGTTTCATTTATCTTGCTCATATTGTTTTCATTGTCTCTACACCATTAAAATTTGTCCTCGACTTTTTCTTTAAGTATATTGTAGAAAAGGTGGGTGTCAATGAACTCTCCTATTTTAACCCCTCAAGGAACCTTATAGTACTCAAACCAAAAAGAGCCGCTCTTAAGTGACGCGGCTCTTTTCTTCTAACTCTTCTTTCTTTTCTACTGCTCCCGGCAGAAATATCACTTTTCCGCTCTTGGGAGGCGACAAAAGTGGAAATTCTTTCCTTGGGGGTAGTAATTTTCTTTCTTCATTTAACGCAGTTAGCTTGGCTCTTATTTCCGGCAAAGCGTCCGCAATTTGCTTGAGATATACAGCCATAATTTCCATTCTGTCCGGCATCCTCTCTAGAAAAACTGCTATCTTATGAAGGTCCTGGATTATAGGCCTAAGAGCACGGTCTATTACATCAATAGAGTTGGTAACCCATGTGAGCAGCATTAAGAAGAATCCCAGCAACGAAACTTTTTCGCCGCCAAAGATAAACATTATTAGCCCCACTGCTGCGGAAAGAGAAAAGGAGAAACCTTTCTGCCAGTCTTTGTTAACAAACTGATTTGCCCCTGGCAAGATCAAAGAAAAGCTTAGAATAACTTTTATTATTGATTCTTTCATAATGGATATTATTAAGTTAGTAAAGAAGCAGTCTTTATTGGTGTTAACTTTTTTACAATAATTGTGGAAACAAGTCAAACAACTCTCTTATTCATCGATTGACAAGTTAATTTAAATATTGTAAAGATAGTATCTACTCTAAAGGCCTTTAACAATAATTAATAATTAGTAAATAGCTTATGAAAGCCATCGCATTTTTCGTTCACGAGGACAATACTTCCGAGGAACCAGACAGAAAAATATTATTTCCTCATCCTGATATGGAAGAAGAGATGAATGTCTGTCTCAAAGAAAGCTTTCCGTTCTTTTACTTGATTAGTAAAGACGGAAGAAAGATGCTTTCTAGTCACGGCTATCAAGATCCATTCAGTAAGGTTCAAGTAGTTAACCAGAATGGAGAACTAATGTCTTCACTAACTGGAGTTACTCTCTTGCTCAGGAGCACAGGAGATAATATCAGGAGATGCATTGAGGTTATTAAAGCTATAGGCGGCGTTCCACTAATCTCTTGGGAAGAAGAAAGGGAGGTTGAAAGATGGTATGAAGGAATTTCACCGCAATTCTTAAAAAGAGGAATGAGCGTATTTCCTTCATCTAAATTTGGCGAAATTTGGTTCAATCAACCTGAGCGAGTCAAGATTCACGAACGTGAAGGTCAGATGTTTATAAAAGGCACTCACAAGGGATCTTTAACCGGTCTAGTTACATCAGAAAGAGATATTTGGGATATTGTACTCCACTCGGAAATAATGAACTTAGACTCAGATATTCTTGTTTCCGACCCACTGGACATAATAAAGGATGCAGGAGGCAATAAAGAATATCGGGCATTTGTTATCCTAGGCAAAATTGCCAATGTGTCACGTTATATAGATCGGGGCATAGACCACGAAATACCAAAAGAAATCATAAGCTTTGCCAACGCCTTTGTTGACGCTCATCGCAACACGCTACCTCACTCGTACGTGGTAGATATGGCCTTAGACTTGTCTCGAGGTCCTGTAGTTATTGAACTAAACACGATCAGTGCCTCTGGGCGTTACAGAAAAAACAAATTCGAAGACATAATAAACATTCTTCGAAAAAACTCCCCTCTCTAAGGTGGGGAGTTTTTATATTTGTAAATAGACCTGTATAATACTGATTAATTCAAATGACACAGGCCTTAAGAAAGCTTTTTGAGGTACTCTTTCCTCACACAAAGCTGAATCGGAGTTTGCGTATTCTCATCCTTACCAATTCGGTCATGGTTTTTATCCTGGGTTTATTTGCCCCTTTCT
>CAZFGN010000046.1:0-3156 GCA_964518695.1 uncultured Candidatus Saccharibacteria bacterium | reverse complement strand
GAGAGCACCACCTCCGGTGGGAGGAGATGAGGCGGGGTTGGTCCAGGCGAAGACATTATTCAACACAACGAGAGCCGCGAGCGCAGAACTAAAAATAATAGCTGCGGTTTTATATGGCTTTCTATCAGGTGAAATCTTAGGTTCAAGTTTTTTCTGATTCCTTAGATCAAGAGTGTGCATAGGCTTTTGAATTATAGCTAAAAACCAGTGTCTAGACAAAGTCCACTGTGAATATCAAACCGGTTTGCTTCGCATTTTAGGAGTAACCCAAAAACCTAGCCTAAATTTCCCCCCAAGCATTAGCCTGGTTTGTGATTCTATCGCGGGAAGAGCACCGAAGACTATCAAGGTAGCTGGCATTAAGAGCCATTGAATAAAATAGAGCACATAATGCCTTGGCTTAAACCACTCTGGCTTAGGAGGCAGGAGCATGATACTTAAGACCGCAGAGCTCATTATTCCTAAAGAGGCAGTAGTCATAAGAATGCGTGTAATCTGGGGCAGGTTAAAAGATAGAGTCGTGAGATTAAATTCCTCTCCACCAAGGAAAAGCGGTAACCATCCCAGAGCAAAAAGTATGATGGCGTTAGTGGGCCAGGAATGGAATGACTCTATTATGTGGAAGGTCCAATATAATTTCTTGCCCTTAGGAATAAGTTTGTTTTGTTTGAATCCGTAGAGCATATAGGGAATGTTTTCGACTCCCCAAGCCCAACGGCGCTGTTGTTTATATAAATTAATCAAGGTCTGCCAAAACTTGGGGGCGACGTTCGCATCCATTGATACGGGATAAAACAGAGGCACAGCTTTCCAATTGCCGTTGTAGTGAAGGTAGCATTGCCAGAAAATCATCGAGTCTTCAGAGACATGGTCAACTGCCCAAAAGCCTATTTCTACGAGAGCCTTAAACGGCATTGAGTGCGAGGAGAAAGTTGTTATCCTCTCCGGCCGAGATTGGTTCATCATATGCCAAAATGTAGAAGAAAAGGCAATCACCCTAGCCAAAGATGGCGCTTCATAAATATTATTGATAAAGAGAGGTATCGGCTGGAAACTTGCGCGCGCTCTATCCGGTTCGGTCAAGAACGCGTGCGTTAACCTCCCAAAATATTCAGAAGAAATCTGGGTATCAACGTCAAAAACGGATGCTAAGATATTTTCATAGGGAATATTTAATGGATCGATTACGAGCCGCTTCACCTCTTTCGCCGCCCAAGTCTCGTTAGAACCCTTACCGGCAAGTTCTCCGGGGATGTCTCCTCTATGAACAGTAACTAATAGTTTCGAGAAGTCATTGCCGAACTCTTTGGTTATTCTATCTCCTACTTCCTTGCCAACTTCACCTCCCTTTTCTTCCGTAGCTAGGACAACGATAAATTTATCTTTTGGATAATTAGCCTTACGCAAGGTCTCGAAGCTTTCTTTAACAACATCGTACGGCTCTTTATACATCGGTAGAATTATAAGGTGATAGATATCTCCCCATTTCGGAGCATCCGGTGGCGGAACAAGTTCCTGTAATTCTTTGAGCCAATTAGTTTTCATATACACCCGCATCTTATTAAATGTAGATCGGAGATGGAAAGAAAAATAGACAGTCTTCAGGAGCCAGTAAACATCGAAAAGTATGATAAAGATGGCCACAAAAACAGGTGAGGTGTACGATAAAATAACCAAGCCAATTAGCGTGGTCCAGGCTAGAGCACCGGGCACGATTTCGAAAAATCGGTAAAGTGACATTAAAATTTAGCCTTTCCATACTAACAGAAATAGGATAATATGTGAACGCTAAAGGCACGCCATTCCGAAGCTTTAACGAAGGATGGCCCTATCGTCTAACGGTTAGGACAACGCCCTTTCACGGCGTAAATAGGGGTTCGATTCCCCTTGGGGCTACACATAAGGATAAACAATAGATTGTACCGTTGTTTATTTTGTTTTAAAATATATACAGTAGTTCAAATGAGAAAATTGATTGATCCCGAAAAGAAAGAAATCGCATTTAAACTGAGATTACAGGGAAAAAGTTATAATGAGATTCTAAAAATTTTAGATCTTAAATCAAAAGGAACTTTAAGTTATTGGTTCAGTAATTTAAGATTAACTCCCGGAGCGAAGAAGAAGTTGGAGAAGAAAATTAAAATTGCTCAGGATAAGGGACTTCTAAGATTTAATAAGGAAAGGACAAGGCGGATTCTTTTAGAAAATAAAGAAATCGAGGAGCAGGCATTAAAAGGAATCGGAAAGTTGTCCAAACGAGAGTTGCTTTTGGTGGGAGTGGCACTCTATTGGGGAGAAGGAATGAAAATTAACAAGAATAAAAGATATGCCGGGGTCCAACTTTCTAACAGTGCTCCCGAGCTTATAAATTTATTTCTTCGTTTCGTGAGAGAAATTTTATTGGTTAGCGAAGATAAAATAAAGGCAGGGATACAGGTACATAAGAATGTAAACATCCCCCGAACTAAAAAATTCTGGGCAAGCATAACAAGGTTGCCAGTTGATAGGTCTTATATTACAAAGCAGATCAGCTCCGCGAGCCGATTCAGACGTCCGAAAAGATCTTTGCCTTTTGGGACTATAACCATAAAAGTAAATAGCCGGCTATTGGCGTACAAGATAAGAGGATGTATTAAAGGGTTAGCCTCGTAGCGGGTTCGCGAGAAGTATATCATTATTTCGTAATTACCGTATGAAAATCCTTTCAATCGAGACAAGTTGCGATGAGACCGCTTTCGCGGTTCTTGAGGCTAGTGGCGGGCTGAAATCCCCTAAATTTAAAGTGATTCAAAATCTCGTGGCCTCGCAGATTAAAATCCACCGGCCGTTCGGCGGGGTGGTTCCTAATCTTGCCAAACGGGAGCACATCAAAAATCTGCCGATTCTTTTTAAGAAAATTGGAGATGTGGAAGATATGGATGTTATCGCGGTGACTGTTGGACCTGGACTTGAGCCGGCGGTTTGGACGGGGATTACCTTTGCTAAAGAGATTGCGGAAAAGTACAAAAAGCCGCTTGTGGGGGCTAATCATTTAGAAGGACATCTATACTCTTTTTTGCTCTCGCAAAAAGGAGCAAATCATAAATCCAAATTTCTAATTTCTAAACTTTTCCCGGCGGTTGCGCTCATTGTCTCCGGCGGGCACACTATGATTCT
>CAZFGN010000045.1:0-3190 GCA_964518695.1 uncultured Candidatus Saccharibacteria bacterium | reverse complement strand
AAAATTTTCACTCCATCTGAAACCAAACCCCCTGCTTCGCCTGATAGTGGTTCTAAAGAATCGCAGATACCAGCATCCGTACCAACACCCGCACCCGCACCCATCCCCGTACCCGTTATACCCTATGCTCCAACATTGGATTATGAGGAAGCTGTAATTAAAGCAGTCGAAGACGGCTCTAAAAGCGTGGTTTCTATAGTTATTTCAAAATATGTGCCGATTC
The DNA here is from genome assembly GCA_964518695.1 of uncultured Candidatus Saccharibacteria bacterium. Classification (GTDB taxonomy): domain Bacteria; phylum Patescibacteriota; class Minisyncoccia; order UBA6257; family Colwellbacteraceae; genus CAZFGN01. The sequence goes on along the minus strand of CAZFGN010000045.1, from coordinate 2,967 downwards.
TTGAACAATGCCCTTACGATCCCTTTAGCGATCTGCCGCCCGATACGCGTCAACTCTTTGGCGGACTCGAGTTTTCTAGGCCTTGCCAAAAAGGTACCAAACTTGAAAAAGTCGGCGGTGGTAGTGGTTTTATTGTTTCGGGTGACGGCCTTATTTTAACTAATAAACACGTTGTTTCTGATAGTAAAGCCGAGTATACGGTCATAACTTATGATGGTAAGAAATATGACGGTAAAATCATGGCAAGAGACCCCGTCCAAGACTTGGCCATTATTAAAATCAGCGCGACCGGACTTAAGCCTGCTAGACTAGGGAATTCTGACTCGATTAAATTAGGACAGACCGCGATAGCTATAGGATATTCCTTAGGAGAATTTAGTAATACGGTTTCCGTAGGCGCGATTTCTGGGCTCGCAAGGACCATTACTGCCTCCGGCGGAGGATTCGGTACCGAAACTATTCAGGGAGTTATCCAAACTGACGCCGCGATTAATCCAGGCAATTCCGGTGGACCGCTTCTGAACCTAAAAGGAGAAGTAATTGGAGTCAATACGGCTGTTGTCTCCGGAGCGCAAAGCATTGGATTCGCGATACCCATAAATCAGGCTAAAAGAGATATCCAATCCGTTAAAGGTACCGGTACAATTAAGATCCCATACCTCGGGGTTAGTTATGTTGTTGTTACCCCGGAATTTGCTGCCAAAGAAAATTTACCAGTTTCCGAAGGCGCGTTAGTAAGAGCTAACAAGGACGGGGTGGCAGTACTGCCAAATTCACCAGCGAGCAAAGCTGGAGTTCAGCCGGATGACATAATTCTAGAGATAAACAAGGAGAAGATCAGTTCCGATAAACCCCTGGGCAATATAATTCAGAAGTACAACATAGGTGATATCGTAACGATTAAATTAAGACGCGGAGAAAATATTCTAGAACTTAAAGCTACACTTGAAGAGAGGCCTGAAATGTAGTAAATAGTCTTTATTGGCGGCTATATTCTGTATACTATATACTTATAAATAAGATGAATTCTTTTAATAACAAATTTACTATAAAAGCTCAAGAAGCTCTGCAAAACGCCCAAGATTTGGCTACGGCCCAGAATCACGGTGAGTTTATGGCGTTGCATTTGCTATCCGCATTAATAAACGATTCTGCCTCCCTTGTCGTGCCCATGATACGTGGTGCCGGAGTAAATATCGAAATTTTGGATCGCGAGATTAATAATGAACTTAAGAAACTCCCTAAGGTTTTTTCCGTAAACGCCGTCGGTCAACTTTATCTTTCCCAAGAGATAATGAAAATAATTGATAAGGCAGTAAAGATCGCTCAAGCAAACAGAGACGAATTCATTTCTTGCGAACATCTGGTTTTATCCATTTCAGACATTGATTCTCCGGCAAAAGTTCTCTTGGAGCAGTTTGGCTTAAAACGTGAAAGCGCTTTACGAGTATTCTCTCGGCTTCGAGGTAGTGCTCGCATAACCGATGAAACTCCGGAGACCAAGTTTCAAGTGCTTGAAAAGTATGCCGTAAATCTTAGCGATAAAGCGGTCGCCGGTAAGCTTGATCCGGTTATAGGTAGGGACGAGGAGTTGAGAAGAATTGTCCAGATACTTTCGAGACGCACAAAAAACAACCCGGTTCTTATCGGTGAGCCCGGCGTAGGGAAAACTGCTATTGTTGAAGGCCTAGCCCAGAAAATCGTAAGTGGGGATGTTCCAGAATCCTTAAAAGGGAAGGAAGTAATTATGTTAGATCTAGGAGCTCTTATCGCCGGCACTAAATTCCGAGGCGAATTCGAGGATAGGTTAAAGGCTTTTATTAAAGAAATACAAAATGCCGCCGGTAACATAATTCTTTTTATAGATGAGATTCATATGATTGTTGGTGCTGGCGCCGCTGAAGGAGCAGTGGACGCATCAAATCTCTTAAAGCCCGCTTTGGCTAGAGGAGAATTGCACGCGATTGGCGCTACTACTATTAGAGAATATCAACGGCATATAGAGAAAGACCCAGCTTTAGAAAGAAGATTCCAACCAGTTTTAGTGGAAGAACCTGGAACGGAAGACAGCGTGACTATTCTTCGTGGTCTAAAAGAAAGGTACGAGATTCATCACGGTCTTCGCATAAACGACGAAGCTATTGTTGCCGCTGTAAGTCTTTCGGCTCGCTATATCACCGATAGGTTTTTGCCGGACAAAGCAGTTGATGTGATTGACGAGGCCGCCGCTATGAGAAAGATAGAAATGGAAAGTTTACCCACGGAAATAGACAAGATAAGGAGAGAGGCGGTCTCTTTAGAAGTGGAAAAAACAGCCTTGATTGGTGAGGTAAACGAGAACAAAACTTCTAAAAGGCTTAAGGAGATAGATAAACACTTGAAGGTGCTTAAGGGAAAAGATGAAGAACTAACTGCGGAGTGGCAGGCCGAGAAAACGATTTTCGAAAAGTTAAACAATCTTAGGGCGCGAGCAGATAATCTTCGTCGTGAGAAAGAGGTGGCCGAAAGACAGAACAACTTAGAACGAGTTGCTCAAATAATCTATGGAGAATTGCCGGCAGCTCAAAAGGAGTACGAAGCTTATGAAAAGAAATATTTCTCTAATGACAGAAAGAGAAGCAAGGGAGCTGTTGTAAGAGAGGGGGTCAATAAGGAAGATGTGGGCAAGGTCATTGCTCGTTGGACGGGCGTGCCAGTTGCGAATATTCTGGAATCAGAAACAGAAAAATTGATTCGCATAGATGAGGTCCTTAAAGAACGGGTTGTTGGTCAAGATGAAGCGATAAAAGCAGTGGCTAGTGCTCTCCGTAGGGCGAGAGCGGGTCTCGCGCCGGTTGATAGGCCGCTCGGCTCGTTTATGTTCCTGGGGCCAACTGGCGTTGGTAAAACCGAACTAGCGAGAACTTTAGCGCAGTTCATGTTTGACGATGAGAAAGCTTTGATTCGCATTGACATGTCCGAATATAT
>CAZFGN010000044.1:0-3260 GCA_964518695.1 uncultured Candidatus Saccharibacteria bacterium | reverse complement strand
GGACCTCCGACCTAGGGTTTATGAGTCCCTCGCTCTACCACTGAGCTACGCCGGCGTAATTATTACATTATAAGTAACTTAACGTTATAATTAAATCAAATGCTTCTATTCCATCACAGCCAAATAATAGTTCTATCTGTCCATCTCATAGGCGCTTTGATAGCCATATTTTTTGGGGTTTTGGCCCTTTTCCACGACCCAAAGAGCGTTACTAATAGAGCGCTTGCATTTCTCATGTTGAGCATAATACTCTGGATTGTTACTAATTATATTATTTTTGTTTCTCCATCAGTTGCCTTTACCTTTTTTATTGTGAGACCACAAATGGTTTTCGCGACATTGCAGGTTTTTGGCAACCTTATGTTTATTTACGCCTTCCCTAATGAGAAAATATCTCCCCAAAAATGGCATATTGTTTTATTTGTAATCTTAGCTGGATTCGCTTTAGCCATATCGCCATTTCTTTTTAAACTAGATCCTGGCAAGATTTTTGTGGGAACAAATATACCGATTATTGCCAGTTCGCCGTTAAACCCGCCGTGGGGGATAATTACTTTTTTAATAACTTTCTTGACAGCCTTCATCGCTTTTAAAAAATACAGGGTCGCGAAAAAGGAGGATAAATCACCTTTTCTCGCGGTTTTAACCGGAACGGTGGGCACTTTTATTCTCTTAATGATAACTCAGTATTTCTTGGTAAATGTTTTCAAGATTATCGATCTCAACTTTTATGGGCCGGTTTTTCTCATGCCTTTGGTCTTAGGCACCGGTTACGCGATTATCAAGCATCATCTCTTTAACATTAAGGCCATAGCCACGGAAATGATTATTTTTTCTCTCTGGCTTTTCTTACTCGTGAGGATTTTCTTTGAGTCTCCACAAGAAGCTATTCTTGATATTGTTATTTTGTTTGGAGTCGTCATCATCGGCGTTTTCCTCATCAGAAGTGTTCTTGCTGAGGTAAAGCAAAGGGAAAAACTAGCTCAACTTAATGCCCAGCTTGATAGCACAAACGCCAAATTAAATGATCTCAATCAAAACCTTGAGCAAAAGGTAGCCGAACAAACAGTAGAAATAAGAAAATCCTACGAAGTGGAAAAGAAAGCGAGAATTGAACTTGAAGAACTGGATAAAGCCAAGGATCAGTTCATCCTCACTACCCAGCATCACCTAAGAACTCCCTTAACCATAGTCAAGGGCTATTTAGAATCCTTGGTTACAAAGAAAAGCGGTTTTCTCGACGATGAAGGTAAAAGTTACCTTAAAAAAGCGTCAGAGGCAACCGACAGAGTTTCTAATTTGGTAAATGAATTCCTTGACATCTCCCAGATGGAGGTAGGCAAGAGCATTCTTAATAAACAATCCGCGAATATTCTTCAGCTTGTAAACGGAATTACTGATGAACTTGCCGAGGAAATCAGGAAAAAGAACTTGACCGTTAAAATCGATATCCAGAACGATGTCCTTATTGATGTGGATGTTGTTAAATTCAAGGAGGCTATCACCAATATCATTGATAACGCAGTCAAGTATAATGTGGATAAAGGTTTCATAACCATCAAAGGAGAAAGACTCACCCATCCTATAGAACAAGACAAGAAAATTTTCAAACTGACTATGGAAAACACCGGCATCGGTCTAACACCCGAAGAATTATCTAGCCTTTTTACCCAATACTTCCAAAGAGGTAAGGAGGCTGAAAAGGCTTATACTACCGGCAGAGGCATAGGATTAGCTGTCACCAAAAATATTATCCAGGCACATCAAGGTAGAATTTACGCTGAATCAAGTGGAAGAGGGAAGGAAGCGAGGTTTGTGGTGGAGTTGCCGGTTTAATTAATGATGAAAAAGAAGTTAACACCCCTTGAATTCAGGGTTTTAGAGAAAAGAGCTCACAGGATATCGGTTGCTTTAAAGAAGCTTTTCCCCAAAGCAAAAATATTTTTGAAATATTCCAGTAATTGGGAATTAATGGTTGCCGTCCAGCTCTCCGCGCGGTGCACTGACAAAAAAGTTAACGAAGTTACTGAAAAATTGTTCGAGAAATACAAGGCTTTATCTGATTATCTTAAAGTTGGTCAACAGGAATTCGAGCGTGACATTAAGCCGACCGGTTTTTACCGTAACAAAGCTAAAAATATTTTAAAGGCCGCTAAATTCGTGAGCGAGAATTATGGAGGGAAGATTCCCAAAACTATGGAAAAGATGATTGCGATACCAGGGATTGGTAGAAAAAGCGCCAATGTTATTTTGGGCAATGCCTACGGGGTTGTGGAGGGAATCGCGGTAGATACGCATGTTGGTAGATTGGCGAGGATTTTTGGTTTCACTGATGAAAATAATCCAGAGAAAGTTGAGAAAGATTTGATGAATTTATTTCCTCAAGATGAATGGTTCATATTAACCTATCGCCTCATCGATTATGGACGTAAATATTGTTCGGCGAGGCCGCACAATCACACGGTTTGTCCATTAGCTAAATTGTAGAGTAAAGGATATAAGTATACTACATCACCGATCGGACATATAGTATACTGAGCTAGAAAATGAAAAATTTTAAGGACAAAGTCTTAAAAGTTGTAATGCTTATCCCGGAAGGCGAAGTTTTGAGCTATAAAGAAGTTGCGAAGCGCGCTAAGAACCCCAATGCTTATCGTGCTGTTGGCAATATTTTGAGTAAAAATTATGATGAAACTGTTCATTGCCACAGGGTGGTGAGGAGTGATGGTAAGGTTGGTGGATATAATCGTGGAAGGGTTAAAAAAATTTCTTTATTAAAAAGAGAAGGGGCTTTATAGACAGATTTATCCAACATGCTATACTTAGCTTTAAGTGGCTAAATAGTTGCTTACGCAAAATGGTCGTTTTGCGGTTTATAAAAAATGGATGATGAGAAAGTTAATAGTTATGTCAGTGCTCTCGCTGTTTTTAGTGTCGCCTGTGGTGGCTCAAACTAGCACGAGCGAACCGGCTACGGATTCCGGGTCTAGGGGGATAATCAATAGCACCCCTTCGAAGAGAGAGGCAATAAGAGATAACGTAGTCGAGAAGCGTGAAGCTATTAAAACAAACACCGCCGAGAAGCGTGAAGCGGTTAGGCAAGGTGTGGCAACGAAGAGAGAGGAGGTGAAAGCTGATATCGAAGCCAAGCGAGAGGAATTTAAAGCGAAAGTTGACGAGAAGAGGGCTGAAGTTAAAGCCAACATGGATACAAGAAGGGACGCTTTAAAAGTACAGGTTCAAAAAGTCAAGGATGAGAG
>CAZFGN010000043.1:0-3300 GCA_964518695.1 uncultured Candidatus Saccharibacteria bacterium | reverse complement strand
TTTAGACATTGGACATTTTAACATTAGACATTGATTAGAAATTAGTAATTTAGACATTAGTCATTCGCAAGCATCTCGCCTTAGTGAGATGCGCATAGGTTTGGGCTTTTCCCTTTTCGCTCGCCGCTACTAGGGGAATAACATTCGTTCTTCTTTCCTCCGCTTACTGAGATGTTTCACTTCAGCGGGTCTGCTCCAAGCCACAGAGTTACTGTCGGCTGGAGTTGTGGTTTTTCCACAACAGGTTTCCCCATTCGGACATCCCCGGATCATAGGTTGCTACGCACCTCCCCGAGGCGTATCGCCGCTACGCCGCGTCCTTCATCGCTACTTTGTGTCTAGGCATCCACCGTACGCCCTTAAATGAATACTCTAATAAAAGAGCATTCGTAACCTTTTATTTGAGAAACCGATCATTTAAATGCTAATTACCTGTTTATCCCATTAGAAACCATTTCTAATGGGGTTTATTTACTTTTTAAACTGCTTTCGGGACAGAAAAACCGCCTTATCGGCGGCTAAAAACACGAGGAAATTGCCCTGTTTTCAGCCACTTAGTTTGTTCGTGAATATCATGCGTAAACGAATTATATTAGAGAGACTCAACAAGTGTCAATACTCCGATTTTACAAAAATAAAAGACCCTGCCATATGAGGGAGGGTCTTTTGTAAAAACGAGGGTTACTTTTATCTATGTTCAACTTGTCCGCGGAATTTTTCGATTAGATGAGAAGCATATTCCTTGCCACCTAATCCGAAAGCGATTCCACCGGCAATGGCAAGCATAGCAATAATGCCCGTGATCAAGGTATTCAGTATAGTCACATCAACCTCGAGCTGAGCGAGCGTGGAGGTCAAACCAAAAACGATTACGGAATACCAAGTAATGGTTCCCAAGAAATTAGCGGCATGAAGCCTGGCGCTCATCACTGATGCCATAACCGTCTTCCTTAAGAAGTTAGCTACTATAACTGTGACTAGCATTATAAGAACGGCTACCATTACCTTTGGAATATAGGTCAAGACTTGCTCCAAAAAACCGGACAGGGCAACAAAGCCCAAGAGACTGGAAGCGGCTAAAAGAAAAGTGATAACTATGAACCAATAAACAACTTGGCCTAAGAACTTACCTGAATTAAGCCTTAAACCAGCGCGTTCAATGTATTCTTCTATACCGACTCCTGCCAAAACTTTGTCAACCATTAACATACCGACTAGTTTCTCAATTAAAGCGCCGAGGCCGGTAGCAATTATTAAGCCGACTATGAAAACTATTACCGCTCCCAAAAATTGGGGCACGAATCCTATAAATTGGACCCAAACTTGTTGAAAGGAAGCCACTAATAGATCTGCCCAACTTTGAATTATCATTTAATTTATATTATTTATATTACTCCTTAAATTCGACCTTTTGATGAACTTACAATTACACATTATAGCAGAAAAGACAAGTATTTATTAGGGCTGTGGATAACCAGTTTCACTTCACGCGCAATCTACACTCGCCCATTGGGGTGATTGCCATAGGCGCTGTAGCTGCGCCGCGAAAACATGATAGTTTGAAAATATAAAGTCCTGACATTGAGCCGGTCGGCACAGAGTAGGTTCCAGAGGTGCCTTCGTTCTTTTTATTCCCTACCCATTGCGGACTCAATTCCAGAATGTTTGGCGTTCCTTCCGTAGCAACACAACCATCCGTATTGACAGTTTTCCACCGTAAATCCAGCCTGGTACCTTTAGCAACGGTTGCTTCTTTGGGTTTGCCGTCAAAATTACACGCCTCGATTCCGCCACCTGCTAAAATATCTACGAATCCATCGCCAGAAAGGTTAAATGGGGCTGATTGATGGCCGGTTTCTTCAAAACGCACTTTCGCCTTATAATCACCGGTCTTATCGTACAAGCAGGTTCCTATGTTCTTTGTAAGGGTGCCGTCAGGAGTATAATCGCTTCTATTCCCGGAAACTCCCTTGGGTTGAGTATCATTCTCGTCGCAGTAGAGCCTAATGTTATAGCCGCCATAAGAGACAGGGATAAGCCCTTTTATCGTCGCCGAGTAGTTGACGCTGAACGGCACTGTTTGTTCTACGTAAGAAGGAGTTATTTGAATACCAAACGAATCGCTTGGAGAAAGGGAGACGTCTTTTGAAATCCGGTACTCACGACCGCCTGGGGCTATGATCTTCATATTTATTTGGCGTATACCAGGCTTGTCAAAACGGCAAACGTTGCTGGCGAAAGTGGCACCATACCATTTAGGCGGATAGCCCGGGTAAATATAAAAATTACTGTTGTTTGATGAGCTACTCCCGTCGTCGAACTTGCCATCGCCGTTGCAATCCGTTGTGTAAGTAAATCCGCTCGTATCAAAGCCCCACGCGTCAGCGTCATTTTGATATCGACGCCCATCCTCTTTCATGCCTATTCCTAGGTCAACATTTGTTGGCACCCGAGTGCCTGACTCTTTAACACCGCGAGGATCATTAATCGGTGGGTGATAAGCGCCACCGGCCGGAAAATCAACGCGGAAGTTGTAAGTGCGATCTTGTAAGCTAAAGTTGACACTGCTTGTTGCCGTTACGCCACCTCTTGCACCTTTAATATTCACTTTCTTTTGCCCGCCGGTTTGGTATGAACAGGACGTGGTGAGTTCATACCAATATTCGTTTTCACCGCCTCCATAAACATTCCAACTATGGCTGCTTAATCCCCAACCGTTCCCCCACTCGATCATAACAGTGCCATCACCGGGATTGAAACCTCTTGCCAGAGTACCAGAACCACTACTTTCGTACTTTCCATCATTGTCACAATCCCACTGAAAGTTGGTAGCGCCATCAAAGTTGCCACCGCCGTGGATTAGTATTTGTATGCCTGTCGGAGCTTTTGGAGGATCGCAGTATCCGCAGCCGTTCATGTATGAATCAATGACGTGACCATCAACGGTAAACCATGAGCTAGCATGGGCGCTTTTTATAAGATTGAATATAGCGAAACCGCCAAAGAGAAACAGAACAATTAAAAGGCTTCTGAGATAACTTTTGTTCATACTCATGATCTGTTTAAGCAGGCGACCATATTTTTTCTATGCTCGGTGTTTAAGTCATGCTTTGTATCGTCCATAAGAGCCGCGAACTCATCACCTAATCCGCTTTTCAAACAATCCTGAAGTTGTTTGCCCTGCGCGTTGTAATATTCTTTGAAAGTTACATCCTCCTCTGTGGGTTTGGCTGAACACTTACTCATTCTTCCGATAGCCGCGTTACTTATATTGTAGCTTATATCAGCGTAGGCCTTGTC
>CAZFGN010000042.1:0-3341 GCA_964518695.1 uncultured Candidatus Saccharibacteria bacterium | reverse complement strand
CAAAGACTATGATGAAGAAAGAGATTAAGAGGGTCTTGAGGAATGATTTGGGGTGGGTTTTAGATGTCTTAAACATATTCGTACTATATAACATATAAACATTCTTCATGGCAACAGTTCAGTCGTCGTCTTGGTCGCAGAATACTGAAAATCAGAACTTGTGCCCATATAGGCTACAGTAATAGAAGTCTGAATGCTAACCGCGGTAATGGGAGGTGTAAAGCTCGAATTAGTATTGTGAAGACGCTTAAAAATTAAAGAAGTGGCTACAACCTTATCATTTGTCACTGTTTCCGAAGAATCACCGCAAGCACCATTAATTTGTCTCCTTAACTTACCATTTGAAATGCAATATCTCACCGTGTCAGAACCAACCGTCATCTCGAGACTAGACGAACTAGCACCGGCAGTATCAGGTACAGCAACATTAGACGCGTATCTTATGTCCTGATTTATCTTCTCCATTGAAAAACGCAAATTAGAATTAACCTCTGATTGAGAAATAAACTTCCCTCTGCCCTTAGTGATACCTAAAAAAACACTGACTATCACCGTAGCCATAACAGCAAGCACGGCCGTGTAAACCAAAAGCTCCATTAAACTGAACCCAGCTTTTTTGTTGCTACATACTATATACTTCATACTACACACTCTATTTACGGCGACCAATTAACAATAACACCGGTGACTGTCGGTGTTGCGGCTCCGGAAATATCACAGGGAGAAGAAAAACACAACTGAACTTTGTATTTAAAATATTGCTTGTCACTAAAGCTTGAGGAACAACCTAATTCAACCGGTATATCCGGTCCAACAGGCTCATACCAATAAGCTGAACCGCAACTTATCCCATCACTTCCTATGAAATTAAGATCATCCCACGGACCAGTAGCGATACTTGAAGCGGCAATCTTAAACCTTACCATCGTATTCAGTGGCAGAGTCCCTTGCCACAAAATTGAATTGTAAGCAGGTTTTACAACATTGGTGTTAAAAACAACCGAAGTTAAGCTACCAGTCGCAACTATCGTGAAAGCGAAATCATAAGGTTTCGAGGGCAGTGCTGCCGCAGGCAAAACACCAGTTGAAGCGTCAAGTTCAAAAGTACCCATATTTGTTGTTTGGGCAAGCCAGGTGCCTGAATCTAAACCGCTCCAAAGTTGAGCCTCCGGTCTTATATTTAAATTTGTTTGGTTTTGAGCGAGAAGCATTATTTTTCTTGAATTTGGGTCGGCAGCCAAATCAATGCCGGAAATCGTTCCTGCCCAAGTACCTAAACCACTACAGGGGCCATTGGACCCTTCGTTCCTTCTTAAAGAAGTCACTTGTTCGTCGGCTCCGATGTTACAAAGATTGCTATCATTAACGGCCAGGAACTGTCCAACGGAAATATCAAAGACCATCCAACGAAGAGACGTTGAACTAGTCGTGCCATCTCTCCAAACAAAAAGTGCTCTATCGCTTCCCGCAGCCTGTTCCCATTCCACATCAACGCCTTTGGCAAAACCATAGGTGTTGATGTCGTTGTCATTGGTAGGAGTAGTAATAGTTGTCCAATTAGAACCATTCCACATATCTACGTCCAGGTTAGCGCTCGTGGTACTTAAATCGCTAACTACTGCCATCGCGATGTAATTGTTCTGGGGAGAACCGGCTAACACCAACCAAACTCCGGCGTCACCAATATTTACACTACCCGCACCATCTGTCCAACCGAGAGCAGTAGTGTAAGTTGAAAAATCAGTAGTAGTGCCTCTCGTATAAGCAATCATTCCGCGACCGGAGATTCCCTCCCAAGCAATATCAAATCCTTGTCTACCAATATCTACGCCAGCGCCGTTAATAAGAGCAATATGCTGCCAAGCCGAGCCGTCCCATCTCGCCCCGTAATAGCCCCGTCCCGTTCTGTCCTGCCAAGCCAAAAGGATATTATTCGAACCGGGATCACGTTCTAACTCTATCCAACCAGCCACATCGTTTGCTCCGCCTTCAGCAACAGCTGAATAATCTAAAGTTTGTTCAGCTAACCAAACGCCGTTTACCCACGTTCTATACATTATAGTTTTGTTTGCGGTAGAGGTACTCTCATAGACTACCATTCCATCACCGGAAATATTCTCATAAGCTATATCAAATGCTCGTTGAGCACTATTCGTCGCACCTATGCCGGTCGTAAATTCACCGTCAGCTGGAGCACCAACGCCATTAACCCACGCGCTCGTAGCAATATCCCAAACTTGTACATCCAGATGTCCCGCGCTCGTTAAGGCACCTCGGATGAATTCGTTCTTCACCGGTGAAGCTTCTACAATAGAATGATTTGCTTCTTCGGTAAGTGTCTCCTCATCCAACATATTTGATTCACTGCCTAAATCCGCCCCACTCCAAACTCTGTAATGAGGCGGGGTAAGGTTCGCGGCGTCTTCGTCGTAGGCCAGCATTCCCAACACACCCGCGCCTTGCAACCCAATTGAACCACCAGTTGTATCTAAACTTGGGTCCTTTGTATCGTATGCAGTGGTAGTGCAAGCGCTCTCCGCTCCCCCCGCGCCGCCACTCCAATCAGTCTGTACACATCCTTTTCCACGCCATCTGGTAATATACTCACTGTCTGTAACAGCGACTCCCCCGGGCCAACCTACGCTAACAACAATCTTCTGCGTTCCCGGGTCATCGGTACCACCGGTCAGAACTATATTTTTACCCGCGTCTCTATTTACATTCTCTATATAAAGCGATCTTGTATAATTAACACCGTTAATAGTAACAACCTCACTTCCCGTCGTTAAAACCCACTTACCAGAAACTTGTATCGGATGGTATAAGTTACCTAACCCTTTGCCGGTTATCGGATCGCCAGTGCCATCTGGCGGCCTATAAACAAATTGCCAATCCTCGGTGGCAATACTTCTAAGAGCACCGGAGGCTTCCCTAACAAGCTTCAACGCGGTATCTTTATCACTGGTAAGCTTATTACTTTTTTGGCCGACCAAAACAAGCTGCGCGCCCAAACCAGCTATGCCTACAATCACGACCGTTGCTACCAGTATTTCTATCAGTAGTTGTCCGCTCTGTTTCTTCATACCTAATAAATATTACCTATTGTATTAACAATAACTGTCTTCGTACTACCTTCAAACGAAAGTGTCACTTGGGTTTGCGAATCAACCGTACCCCGGATCTTATTGAAAATAAGATCTTTATTAGCGCCTTCCGTTGGGTCAGAAAAACTTATTCCTGAAGATAAGTAAAAAGTTCTTTTAACCGAAGCACCAGTATAATCGGTAGCCGTGCTAAAAACTTCATAGTAGTCGCTCCCGCCATTTACAAAACGTATCCCC
>CAZFGN010000041.1:0-3386 GCA_964518695.1 uncultured Candidatus Saccharibacteria bacterium | reverse complement strand
ACGTTAGAGTTCCTGCTTTCGCTTACGCTTAAGTAGGCATCAGTTGAGTCCGGGCTTCTTGGATTCAAAACTGGTGTGATACAAGGAGGCTAGTTCTGCCCAAACCGCTCCGCGGTAAGCAGAGCAAAACCAGCGCGGAGCACGTAAGTCCGATCTCATCGGAATACGCTCGTAGACGGTTTAGTGAAAACTTTCTTGGACGCGGTTTCAATACCGCCGTCTCCACTGCTTCGCTCTGCATACGCAGAGCTTCGCAGTGCAAGCACTGCTGCGACCAACCACTATACGGTGGTTTTCCCACTGAAGCGGTGGTCCTGCGTAGCTTTAGCGAAGCAGGACGTAGTTCCCCCTCGGCAAAGCAGAGCTATGTTATAATCGCCCGTATGTACTACACATACATACTCAAAAGCAAAAAAGATGGTGGCTACTATAAAGGCGTTACAGAAAACCTCAAACAAAGATTACAAGACCATAACACAGGTTCTACTAGATATTCTTCGAGTAAACGGCCTTACCAATTAATCTGGTTCTGCGCTTTCCCTAACAAAACTAAGGCCATAAAGTTTGAAAAATATTTGAAGCACGGGTCCGGTCACGCTTTTACAAAGAAGCATCTAGTATAACGAGCAACGAAATCCCCGCCATCTTCACAACAAAATACTCCTTTTATAAGAGGGTGTTTTTTGTTAAAGTGGGCACATGAGAGGCCACGTACTTAAAAAATACGGTCGATTCCTTGATAAATTTCCTATGGATTGGGAAAATTTATCCGGTCTTGCTTATACTCCGCTCAGATACTTCTATCTAGCCGATATTCAAATGCAAAGCTTCATATCAGCTTTAGAAGAAGAATTTAGAGAATCCCACAAGGCGCAACCTAAAGATTATATGGAGCAGTGCTACGCTTACTGTTACGGATTTTATCCCCTAATAAGAGCCTGCTTAGAGGTATCTAGTAAATTCTCTGATGCATTCCAAAAAAAGATATTTTCCCAGGATTTAAAAGATTATCGCGATTCAGCAACTGATAAAATTCAGACGATTATTGATATTGCGAACAACTACGTAAAACACCCCGCAGAAAATGGTGATAAAGTAACATGGTACGAACCTGGAGGACTAGATGTTTCCGGTGAATTCAGTATAAATGAATGGTCAACTGTGGATAACAACCATTTTGCGATTTTAACTATAAACCCAATTCAAGATATAGATACGGTGTTTGAACATCTAGAAAAACTTGGCGAGCTTTATAACGAACAACTATCGCTAATCGAATAGTTAGGGATTTTATTAATATGCCATACCGCCCACAAAATTTTCCGCAACCGTTAAATTTCAAATAAATCAAGGCCAAGACATCATGTGACATCCTGGCCTTTTTTGCGATACTTCTCTCTCTATAAAGGTGCTGATTAATAGATGGGTACGGGAGCATCGAGCATGCCTCGGCAGTCTCTCATAAAAGAGAGGAACATATTCATCTCATCAAAGTCCGCGAACGACGGCGGACCTTGGTCGGGGTCGCGCACCTTATAACAGGTGAGCCCGAACGCGCTTCCGACATTTACGAAACGCTCGCGGAGCGGCAGAAGCATGGCGCACAAGTCGGGGTCAATTTTCGAGCGCCCCAGCTGTTCAAAGAAGCCCTCGTAAGAGATTCCGTCATCCAATACCAGATTGGCCATATTTTCCACGAATTCGCCTTCAAAGCTGATGGCGAAGGGGAAATACACGAAACGCCGGAACCAATTATTGGTGAGAACGGAAGCTCTGTAAAGCTCGATGTGGAAGAACCTCATAGGGATATCGTCGGGACATGGCGTCTGCGCTACAGTCCACGCGTACCGTATCATAAACGTGCCTCCTATTTAATTGTTAATTTTGGGCAGAAGTATCCATGCCCAAGAGCCTACCTAGATTTATATTAAATATTCGGCCTTCCCGTCAACAAGAAGTGCCGACTAAGGTCAGCTGGGGGTGTGGATAAACCACCTTGCGCTTGTCCGGAATGCCTGGTAAAATTTTTGCAATTTGGGCGCGGATATGAATATCAAACATTGGAAATCACGTTGGGCACGAACATCATCGTTGCCATTTCTAATATTTCCAAATTGCTTCCTCCTCCTTAAACCATCCCGTAACATTGCGGGGTGGTTTTTTATTAAGCCCTCCGCCTATCGAGGCCCGCCGTAAGAGGCGCAAGAGTATACCATGTGTCCGATCGGACATATAGTATACTTCTTGCCTCGCCCCTATCCTTTTGTACAGGATAAAACAATCAACTTCGCATCGCGCAAGATAAACCGAAAAAAATATATAAATGTTCAACAATTACATCGCAACCAAAGATATAAATTCGTACAACGCAGCCGTAAGCTCGCTCCGCTCGTTTTTCAAAGAGAGGGGGTTTATAGAGATGCACACCCAAGACCGCTTAAGCATTCTCGCGGCTTGCGAGGACCCTTCAACCATCGCGACTTTCACTTACGCGGGAGAGATCTGGCCCCTTCCGCAAACAGGCCAAATGTGGCTTGAATATGAACTTTTAAGAAACCCAGAAATTCCCGGAGTTTTCTGTGTAAGCACAAGTTTCCGCAACGAACAGAACCCTATACCAGGCAGACACAAGATTATCTTTCCTATGTTTGAATTCGAATCCATTGGAACAATCGACGACTTGCGGAAACTTGAACGAGATTTATGCGCTTATTTAGGATTCCATGACGAAGCTGTTCACCGAACTTACGATGACCTTGCGAATCACTACGAAACCGAGGAGCTCACGAGCGATCATGAGATAAAGATGCAAAACGATTTTAGTCCGGTCACTTTTATAGAGATGTTTCCCCAGAGAACTTCACCGTTTTGGAATATGAGAAAAAATGGCGAACACGCCCATAAAATAGATGTGATATTATACGGCATGGAAACTATCGGCAGTGCGGAACGAAGCACAAACCCCGAAGAGATGAACGAAAAATTCCACAGTATAAGCGGAGGCAAATATGCCCAGACGCTTTATGACGCCTTTGGAAAAGATCGCGTCGAGAGAGAGCTTAATGACTTCCTATCGCTCAATTTCTTTCCTCGTTTCGGTGGCGGCATTGGTTTGACCAGGCTTATTCGCGCGATGAACCTCGCTAACGCCGTTTAATTTCAATCTATCAGTTTGCATTATCTGTACTAAAAACTGCTGATTTGGTAGAATTAATTTCTATGGATAAAATTGATTTTTTGAAAACTGCGGTGAAAGAACTTCGCATGGTGGGAGCGCTCACACCAAGTTCACGATATGTTGTTGGGAAACTGAAAGAGGAAATGGGCAGTTATTGCACATGCATCGTGGAGTATGGCGCGGGAGACGGGGTGATCACCAAGGAAAT
>CAZFGN010000040.1:0-3406 GCA_964518695.1 uncultured Candidatus Saccharibacteria bacterium | reverse complement strand
CGATGGGATTATATATAAAATTGCTTTCTCCCAAATAGATGAGAGGAAAGAAGCAGCGAGAAAGTCTTTGCTAGACCCGAACCAAGATGTCTGCGTCGGATTTATACTTAACGCTGTTACCATGAGTAACACCCCAATTATCAGCGCAAGATAAAAAAATTTTGAGGAATTCATATCTTACTATTTGCTTTTTTATTATAACATACCTCTTTATACAGAATCCAACAGAGCAGGATACAAAATTATCGTTTATAATTAAGTAGTGGACTTCCGAGAAAAATCATTGGCAATATTGAACGTCGAAACAACAGGAAACGATTAGTTGAAGCACGAAATTCTAGAAATAGGCCCTCTTATTGTTCGCCAAAATGGTCTCGAAATAATAGATTCGGAGAAGTGGAAAGGTTGATTGGGTTTCTCCAAAACCATTTATTCAAGACAATTAGGCCGAAACCATCACATTTGCCAGCCAGCTTGTTGGAATAAAACCTGGCGAGGGAATCCTATTCAGAAAAATTTAAAAACACTCGACAGTAGTATAATTTTATCAATATGGCAAAACGAGTGATCATTGTTCGGCACGGAGAAAGTATGGGCAACATTGGCATACGCACCGAAAACGCCGCACTCATTCCTCTTACGCAACAAGGTATCCAACAAGCAAAAATTCTTGCTGATCAATTACCAAAACCTGATGCAATTATAGTTTCTCCTTATATACGTACCCAACTTACAGCTAAACCTTACCTTAAAAAATTCCCAGATATAATTCCGGAAGAATGGCGCAGTATTCGCGAATTCACTTATTTATCAAGAGAAAAATATGATAATACAACGCCAGAAGAACGCGCTATTCCTAGACAGTTGTTTTGGAAAAAGAATGACCCCTATTATCGAGATAGTGACACTTCAGAATCTTTCATTGATTTTATAGAACGCGCGGAAGATACAATTGAGAAAATAAGAAAGCGTTCCGCAGAAACTGTCATTTTATTTAGCCATGAGCAGTTCATACAATAATTACTACTCTTGCATGAGCAACGCACGTTAATAAAAGACCGTAGACAAACCTCTCAAGGAATAAAAGAGATAATGAGAATATATAAGCAGAAGTTGGATCTTGAACATATTGCCAACGCAAAACCTATTGATATCTCTCACATATTTGAAACTGAATAGCTAACTAATTCTGCCAAAGTTTAAAAACTTCTTTAACTTACTCGCGAACATATCCTTAGTAATCCTTTTTGGTTTCAGTTATGATGAGGTAATGAATCCCCAAGGTGGGTTTCTTCCAATTCTCACGATTTTGATTTTCGCCGTCGCGGTTGCTCTTAGCATCGGGGGTTATGCGGTTATAAAGAACAGTCAATGGCCTGCGATAGAAGCACCCATACCTATCTCTGCACCGGTTACCTCCCTACGCCTTGCCTCACCATCATCAGAAACTTCAGAAATAGAAACTCCATCTCAAAAAATCACTCCGTCACTCCCTCCATCACAGTCACCATCCGCAACAACTCAAAATCCGCGTCTAGCTCCAGTGTCTCCAAAAATAGAGACACAAATATCATCAGCGCTTAATCAACTTGATGCAACACTGCAAGAATTAGAGCGAGAGATTTCGGTTATCGCAGGCGACAGTCGACCAATCGGGCCGGAACACTACGCTCGATTGAAAAGTGAACTTGATGCGGCACAAACTTTCGGGACCAATCAAAAAAGAGTTCAGGAGTTACGAGCCATGCTCGAAACAGTGAACCCAAGTAACATAGTTTCTGCCACACCACCCAAACCGCCAGCCGCCCCACCAACCTCAACCCAAAATTGTATAAGCAACCCATCCCCTATTTTTACCAACCATATTACCGACATAAGTAAAGTGAGCTACGTGGTTCCGCCACCTACCATGGGTTCCGGCCCTAGTCTCAAAACTCATAGTTACATTGGCACCAATGGTGCGAATGTTCCCATCTACGCCCCAGCGGCAATGACGCTAAAAAGCGGTTCACATTACGTGGGCGGGCCGTACACTTTTGAATTTCAAGTAGGTTGCGAGGTAACCGTCCGTTTTGGTCATGTCACGAACCCGGTGGACACTGTAAAGAATCTTCTTCCTAGTGAGCCTCAATCGGGTAGCCAGACACAAGAATTAAGCCCTATTAATTTTGCCGCCGGAGAGCTCGTTGCATATACTACCGGTACCGCGACCGCAGGCAACTGGGATTTTGGCGTCTATAACTCGGCTGTGAGTAACCGCTACGCAAGCGACCCAAACTGGAACAACAGCACCACTTACACCACCGCCGTATGTCCATTTGATTATTTCATCCCAGTTCTCCAATCCGCATATACCGCCAAATTTAACTCCGCAATCTTAGGCGGTAATCCGCCCCACGGCGTATCGTTCTGTGAGAAATAATGAACAAACTACCTAATCCAATATCTATTATAATCCTTTCTTTGGTTGTTTTGCTTATCGCCGGTGGTTACGGTGGATATCGTTATTGGGAGCTGAATAAAGCTAACTTAAGTCTTATTGAAACGAATTTTGATCTTCAACGTCTGATTGATACTACCAACACGCAACTTGATAACACCACATACGAAAAAGGACAACTTGCCGAAGCTTTAACAGCCACAACTGCAGCTTTGAAAACCGAACAGGATAAAAGCGCTCTCTTTGAAAAACAAATAGCAAAAATATCCGGAACAGTCGGTACTCTTCAAAAACTTGCCGCCATCGATCCACAACTCCTACAAAAATATTCCAAAGTTTATTTTCTAAACGACAACTACATCCCGGCTGAGCTTGTTAAAATTGATGCTAAGTACCTTCATGATAAAGATGAATCAGAACAGATACACGCAAGTGTCGCCCCCTTTCTTAAGCCCATGCTTGATTCAGCTCTTGAAAACGGGGTTGCCATACAAATCGTCTCCGCTTACAGATCTTTCGCCGAGCAAGCTTCGGTAAAAAGTGGCTATAAAGTAATTTATGGGGCGGGTAGCAACCAATTCTCTGCCGACCAAGGATATTCTGAACATCAGCTTGGAACCACCATCGATTTAGTCTCACCAGAGTCTAACCAATTATCTCTACAATTCGAAAATTCCCTTGCCTACAAATGGCTAGTAGGAAACGCTTACAAGTTTGGCTTCGCGCTCTCCTATCCTAAAAACAACTCATACTATCAATTCGAACCCTGGCACTGGCGATTTGTGGGAAAAGCTCTCGCTACAAAACTGCAGAACGAAAACAAACACCTTTACGACTTGGACCAACGTGAGATAAGCCAATATCTGATTTCCATTTTCGATTAGTTTTTAAAATCGCCGTGAAGGCAATTTTCTGATAGAATTAAAGAACCTCGATGCTGAAGATATAAAGATATGAGAAAATATT
>CAZFGN010000039.1:0-3638 GCA_964518695.1 uncultured Candidatus Saccharibacteria bacterium | reverse complement strand
ACCATTGCATCTCTTTTTCTCCGGTATTCACATCCGGCCCGGCTATATAATATTTAGGCATCAAGGCTTTTATTTTCCTCGCGAAGCTCTGAACAAATTTCTTCTTCAGCTCTTCCGGGCCGCCGGGCCAAACTATTCCAGCCTTGGCTCCACCAAAAGGAATATCCGCCAAGGCATTTTTAAAGGTCATGGCTCTCGCGAGTCTTGCCACTTCAGCTTCCGTAACATCCGGCGTCATTCTGATGCCGCCCTTACCAGGACCAAGAATTAAATTATCAATAACCAAAAACCCCTTCATCCCTATTTTGGGGTCGTAAACTTTAACTACATATTCTGGGCCGAATTTGTCCATTGGCTTTAGAAGTTTATAAATAATAAGTCAGTTAGAAAATAATAACAATTTTCTCGTGGTGCTCCCGAGAGGAATTTCACTGCTCGTCCCGCAGTACTGCGGGATTGCGCTTTAAAACCTTGCGGTTTTAATATTTCCACCACGGGAAAACTCCCGTTTTCCCGATCCCTTTCCCAATTCAAATCATCTCGTGTGCTCCCGAGAGGATTTGAACCTCTAACCCTTTAGGGGACAGCGTCCTAAGCGCTGCGCGTATGCCAATTCCGCCACGGGAGCTATTAAACCTTATAAATAATAAGCAATTTGTTACTTTTAAGTCCACTCGCCCCGTACGGTTGGCTTGACATTCATCATAAAATATGGCATTATATATCCACACTGAACATGGTTGTGCATGTTCCTTAACATAATTGGTAACCTAATCTTACATAAATATGACAAAAGTCTTTTCACCGATTATCATCATCGCGGTTATGGTTATGAGCTCCATCGGAGTCAATACCACGGCCGTTCATGCGAGCGACCAAGAGTACGAAGCCGCAATTCCACCTCTTCCAGAGGTGGATGTAAAAGTTAACGGTCTTGACGGACCCATGTGGGCGGAGGAAAACATGATACTGGACGTATCATGGACTTCGAAGAATGCCAAAGACTGCATAACATCTGGCAGTTATATGCCATTGGTCAATCCATTCATGGCACAGGGCCATGCATTAATAACTACTGACATTCGTGAACTGCCAGTTTCTGGAAGTTTCGAAATTTACGCTCGGCACGTCAGGCCGAATGTAAGGCGAGTCTACGTTGTCATACAGTGCTATGGGCCTTATTATTCAGTTGGCGAAGGAAGTAGTAGGTCTGATTACGGAAAAGACACTGTGACAATTGATCTTATAGATCCCATCTCCGTCGCCCAGGCAAAGATAACAACTTTGCAGGGCGAACGGGATAGACTCGCGGCTCAACTTATTTCCAGTCTCACATTGCGTATCTCGGAGTTGCGCGCACAACTGGCGCGAATGCAGGCAAAAGGCTAAGGATTAGGCAGTATAATCTCCTCCGCAAACACAACTAGCGGGGGATTTTATTTTTAGTAATTGAAGCTTATGAAACACATCCGCTTTTAACCCCTTTTACGTAGCCTTGACATTTGTCATAAAATGTGGTAATATTCTCACCATAAGGACAGTGTGTCGACTGTTCTTTTCCAACTTAACTAATGTTCATTTAACCGAGCCGGGGTCGCTCACGGTATAAGGTTAAAAGATGATTTTTATGGAATTCACGAATTGTCTATTACAGAAGTTAAAGCAATGGAGGTCAAGACGGCGTTCCATGAAGGACGCGAGAAAGGGATCAGCGCTACCTAAGGCGGCGCAAGCTAAAACTTTGAGCCCTACAAAAGGAGGAAAGCGTCTACGATCGTGGCTTATCCTTACGGCTGTTGTCGTAAGCATAGCCTTATTCTATGGACCATTTCCTTCTTGGGAAGCAAATCGGTTTGCTAAGACTACTTATCACTTGGAGGCTGGTAAATGGTCTGATTGGATCATTACGCCTGCTGAATCAAAATATAGGATTGATACATCCGTACCCGTTGAGGTCTGTTTCATAGACAATCCCGAGTGTGATGAAAAACTGACATTCACTGTGTATCCCAGTGAATACAAAAAGCCGACCTGGTTCGGATTGAGAAGAGGAATCTTCAAGCTTTGGGCTTCGGAACCGGCTAGGGTGACTGTTACAATTGAGCGATGAGCGATAAACAAAATCCCGCTGAAGCGAAAGCTAAGGCGGGATTTTATTTTTAAGAACCCTAGTAACGTGCCGGTAGTTACTATGGCGTAAGTAAGCCTTGGACAATATTAACTAACCCTTTTGACACAAACGCGACAATGATCGCTACGACCGCGTACACAATAGTATTCTTGGCACTTGCTACACTTTTCTCATCTCCACTACCTGTGAGATATAAAAAAGCGGCATAAAGTATAAAAGCTGCCGCCAAAGCTATTAAGAGCCAGAAGCCAAAATTGATCGCGGCAGTGATTATTTTAGGTATATCTATAGTAGATGGCACGTCGGCAGTATGAACGACACCACCAATGTGTGTAGCCCTTACTACCGCCACGGGTAATAATGGTAAGCTTAGCGTAGCAAGGATAAGTTTAGATTTAAATTTATTCATTATGTTATATGTTAATAGAAAGCTTCGACCTTTTATATTTACTTTTGATAATAACATAATTGGTTTTATCTGTTAAGGGGTACAGACGATGCTTCCGGTATAACCCAGCAAGGCCTTTATAATGGTTACAAGGCCTTTCGAAAGTAGAATCACTACTAAACCAATAATTGTGTAAAGTATGGTCTTCTTACCTCTATCGAATTTGGCCGGATCGCCGCCAGCAGTGAGTATTTGATAAGCCGCCCAAAGAATCATAAGTCCCGCGATAGGTATGGAAACAGCTATTAAAAAAGTGCTGATACGATCTAATAGCGTACAGAGATCACTTGGTAATGTGCCCGGAACCTTAATGTCTAAGACGCTAGGTGGCGGAGTTGGGTCTTGTCCAAGCCCTTGCGCGAAAGTTTTTTGAATCAATGAAAGCATTTAGAGATTAAAGTTGTAGCCTATAGCCAGACCCAGTAATTTAATTATTATAAGCGAACCGAAAGTTATTGCCAAGCCTATTATAGCGGCGAGTATCGCCTGTTTGCCTTGGCTTACTCTTTGCTCTGAACCACCGGAGGTCATCAAAAGAAATCCTCCATAGATAATAACCGCAACTGCTATTGGTATGGCGATAAGAAGCATAAAGTCTATGACCTTTTCTACAAGTATGAAAAACTGCGCCAAATCGCAAGCCGGTTCTCCAGAATCGCCGCAGGGGACAAGTCCCTTGGTGGAAGCTACTTTTACAAAATCTAACATAATCTTCTTATAACTATGGCCTCGTTAAAGAGTTTAGTTCGTCTTGGGCTTCACGCAATATCTTATCGGTTGAAAGCCTCCCGCTTACTACTGATTCTATCATGTTATTGAATATTCTTTTAACTTCTATATTATCCGGCTGTGGCCAACTTCTCGCAGTCAAAGCTTGAGCCGCGAAAACGCCTAAGGTTGGGTTTGTAAGATTTTCGTTAATTAGGAAGCGGAGAGCCGGAGGTTTGCCCGTTAAAGATGTGTAGTTCAAGGCGACTTCTGAATTGGTTGTAGCGAAAACGATAAAATCCCATGCTTCTTTGCGATACGATGTCTTTGTTGAAACCGAAAGCCGCCAGT
>CAZFGN010000038.1:0-3913 GCA_964518695.1 uncultured Candidatus Saccharibacteria bacterium | reverse complement strand
CGCACGGCGTACTTTCTGGTAAGGCAATCGCAAGCATAGACAATTCCGCGATCACGCGCGTGTTTATTACAGATACAATTTCCAGAGAAAATACACTGTCGCCAAAGATTCAAATAATTTCGGTCGGTAATATTTTCGGTGATGCCATCAGGCGCATAACTAACGGCGAATCTTTGAGTGCCTTGTTTGAATCAGAATAAGAGGTATTTAAACATTTTATGCAAAAAATTTCAGCAATAGATATTTTCCACCGCGGAGATAATGCTCGGGCGGCGGTTTGGTCCAGAAAGATAAAGGTTTGGCTAAAAGAAAACTATCCAAGAGTAAAAATAGGAGGCGAGAAAGTTGCTAGTGTCATCGTACTAGGCGGTGACGGGACAATTCTTGAGGCGGCACAAACATTTAAAAAAACAAACCCGCTGATCTTGGGTTTAAACCTGGGCGAGGTGGGATTTTTAGCATCCGCGAGAGAGCCTAAAGATTTCTTACGCGCCGTTGGGCAACTCTTAAAAAGGGATTACACTATTGCGAGAAGAATGATGATTAGCGCTTCGGTAGCGCGAAACGGCAATGAGGTCTTCAGAACGGATGCTCTAAATGAAGTTTGTGTTCAGAGCCCATTAGGGATGGTAAAGATTGAGGTTGATATAGAAAAACATCCATTACAGTTTATACGAGGCACCGGGGTATTGATCGCGACCGCAACCGGGTCTACGGCGTATAACTTATCCGCTCATGGGCCAATCATTGCGCCAGAGATAGAATGCTTAATCATTACAGAGATGCTGGACCATAACATCCCAACCCCCAGCATTGTGGTCAGAAAGGACAAGGAAATAACACTTACTGTATTAGATTTTCGGCAACGAGGAATTCTTTCTATCTCTAAAACTGGAGAGATGGTAGATGTGTTGCTTATCGCGGACGGCGAAACCATTTTCCCGCTACAAAAGAACGATAGAATTATTTTTCATAAATCTCCTCATGTCATAAAATTTATAGAGCTAGAGCATAATTATTTTTTTAAGAGCCTAGAGGAAAAGTTCGGGTTCAAATAGATTTCTGGTTGATTGCAAACATCGGAAGCCTTTTATGATTCCTTGACATTATTTATACAATATGTTATTTTGTGCGTGGTTTATAGGTCGAGTAAACCCTGCTTTATAAGTTTAAAGAGCAGGGTTACGGGCCTTGCTCTTTAAAATAACTAATTAGAAAAAAATATGAAACCATTCTTCATAGGTATAGCTATCGTAGTAGTTTTCCTGGTTTTGGTTCCAGCGTTATGGTTCTTGGGTACCTACAACTCAATGGTTACAGGTAACGAGCGAGTAGATACCACGCGGTCTAAAGTTGAGACGCAATATCAACGTCGCTTCGATCTTATCCCAAATCTTGTCGCTTCTGTGCAGGGTATTCTTACGCAGGAACAAAAAGTGTTTGGTGATATCGCAAAGGCACGTGAACATTACGACAACTCGAAAAAAGGAGGCACTCGTGAGGAACAGATACAAGCATCTGATGAGTATGGAAGCGTGATCGGGCGACTCTTGGTTATCATGGAAAACTACCCACAGCTTCGCTCGTATGATCAGGTGAGGGGACTGATGGACGAGGTTGCCGGTACGGAAAACCGTGTGCTTGTCGCTCGTGATCGCTACAACGAAGATGTACGCGATTGGAACGTATCTATCAAGCGTTTCCCTCGGAGTATTCTTGCCAATATGTTTGGCTTCAAAGAGAAGGTTCGGTTTGGGGCAGTCGTCGGTGCAGAGCAAGTGCCAAAGGTCGAACTTAATAAAGATGTAAATACAAATTAATAGTATGAAAAATGGATTTACACTTATTAAGCTCCTTGTTGTTATCGCCATTCTTGGCATTGTCTCGACCATTGTTATCAAGGGCGTTTCCAAAAATGTAGCAAATCAGACGAACACTCCTACGGTGGAGACGTTTTATCCTGAACCAACGAACTACGCTGTTGATGCCGCTGGAGTGCTCACTGCGGATCAGCTTTCGTCTCTCAATACGAAGTTGAAAGCGCTTGACACTGACAAGCATCAGTTCGGTATTGCCATCGTGCGGACTCTTAATGGTCTTACTAGAGAGGAATACGGGAGTGAGCTTGCCAAGAGGTGGAAAGTAGGAAAGGTTGGACGTGATAACGGAGCTATCATCATCCTCGCAAGTGAGGATAGGGAGGTCTATATCGCGGTTGGTTACGGTCTAGAAGGAGACCTTAATGACGCAAAGGTGGGAAGAATTATTGATGAGTACATGATGTCCTCGCTCAAAGAAAGCAAGTGGTATAACGCTTTAGATGGGGGTGTCAATGGATTAGAGAGGAATGTTAGAAACTAATCGTCTTTGCGGTCCTTTATATCATCCTTGCGATGTTTATATATTGATCGTGAAGTAGTCAAAATAATCCTATGTCTAAAATTATTGCATTCGGCGACGTTACGACCAAGGCGGTAATGGGAGACACCGTCAAGCTCCAAAGGCAAAGTCAAGAGGTTGTGGCTTGTGCAAAGACAGGCGTCATGATGCTCAACATTGATGCCAATGAGCTTGCCAAGGGCGACCTTGCCTTTATCAAGAGGCTTGGTCTTACCATTTCTAATCCGGATACGGATAAGCCCATCGCTCTCGGAGTTGATTACGAAGAGGACTCTTGGGGTCACAAGATTAAAAGATTTCTCGACTCAAGCGATGAAGACGACGATGATGACAGCTCTTTCTTTGGTGGTCTCGCCGGTGGATTCCTCGGAGGCTCATCTGTTTGGGGAGGTGGTGGTCTTAGCTCGGGCGGTGGCTTTGGAGGATTCGGAGGCGGTTCCTTCGGAGGTGCTGGAGCAGGTCGTAGCTTCTAGTATTTTATTTCTAATCGTAGGAAACACCCGTGATGTGAACATGGGTGTTTTTCTGTTGAGAAACAATCTCAAATTAATTAAAACCCCAATCAGTATATAGACTGATTGGGGTTTAGGGCACGCTAGTCTTCCATAGCGCTACCGATTTCTTGATTTCCTGATTTCAAAGACATGTCCGACGAATCCCCCGTCGTTTATCTGGAAGGTTCCGATATACCGGAGAATTATTTTGCCTTTGTAATAAGATGGCCAACCTCTATATTCGAGAATCTCACCCTTCTTTGTTGTAGACTTTATGAGATGACCAGTGCCAAACAACAGGAAGTTTCTTTTCTCAATACGATGATCGGGGTTAACCAGGACCCACATATTGGGCTCGTTATCTTGAGATTGGATTGTCAATATGTCAGCCCCTTTTGGTAGATTGAGAGAAAAACGACTTTCAAGTGTGATGGCGTACCTAAGGACTTTTAACTTTGAAGACATATATGGGAGTATCTGTAATCCACAGAAACAACATAACAGTATGTATGCTTAAGCAAATCAAAGTACTCCAAGTTAGATTTAAGTAATTTTAAAGAGCCATCGACCTCGGCTCAAAAGTAATGCAATATGCCCATTATAATGAGAGCGGACGTTATAACATTCATGATGGCATCTCCAGGAGCTATAGGCTTCCTCTCTTTTCCAATGTTACCTATTACAAACAGGGCATCGAAAGCATAAATACTAATAAGCAATATCTTGAACCAATGCATAAGGTGTGAGGTTATTAAGGAATAATATGCTATAGGCTTCAATCGACCTTTAGCTCGCCGAGGATACCATAAATTACAAGTATGTCAAGTCTTTTTGAGTTTTATCGTGGCTCCGCACTGTGAACAATATTTAGAACCATTTTTGAGAAGCAAAATGAGTATGTTTACATCCCAGATTGAGAACATACTCCAACGATTATGTTTATAGGATGTCGCAACGTAATTATTTCACTTCGAATGGTTTCAGAATGCCAGTTTCAATGAAGCTGCTCGTCAAAATAT
>CAZFGN010000037.1:0-4800 GCA_964518695.1 uncultured Candidatus Saccharibacteria bacterium | reverse complement strand
TCATGCCAGTTATGGCAGACATATCAACATTTATCGAAGATACGTTCACGCCTTCAGCTGAACTAGCTTGGAAGGTATATGAACCAATCTTATTCATCGAACCACCGCCTACAACGTTCTGGTCACCGTAAGAAGAATTCTTAGCAATGGTCAAGCCCGCCGCGGAAACCACCAATGTGTTTACCGTGACGAACGCGTCATCAGAAGCTGTCGCGTAGTTGTTCGAAGAAACCCTCTTGTAGTAGAGGTCGCCGAAGTTGCCGATAAGCGTTGCGTTATTAGTGGCCGCGCTTGCAATGTTAGCAACCATTTTCACTAAAACGCTTGTACCGGACTTAACCACGTAATAGTTGCTCAAAGCAACTTGGTCAGTGCCAGCGGCGTCGTCATCAAGAGCGCTCGTAAGAGTTGATGTGCTGTAGATTGTAGTACCCCCAATCATCAAACTCACCGAGCCGCTGAAATCAGCCGCGACAGTCGTGCCGGTGATGCTGAAATCAGCCTTTTGAAGCTCAATGTCTTCACCAGTGGCTTCAACTTTCCAGTATCCCAAAACAGCGTTGTTTTGGCCCTGGCTAACTGTGCCGGAAGGAGAAGAAACATCCTTGGTAACGGTCAAACTGCCTGACGCGATTGTAATCGTGTTGTAGTTTGTGGCGTCACCAATCGGAAAGCCCGCGCCCGCATCCCCTGCCAGGTTTGTCGCGTGTGTCGGCAAAAGGCCGCCACCCGTTGAAACTCCAACAGCTGAAACGTCGTAGTCATTCTGGATTATGAATTGAGCGGTCCTTGTAGAACCGTTTACGACATCGGCGGTAATAGCAACAGTTTTATTCTGACCCTTTAGCACTGTAAGCGCTGGGGACAACGCAAATGTTACATATTTGCCGTCAGTCATCGCCGCCGTGGCCAAAACTGTGCCATCAGTGTCGTTCTTAAGCTTTAAGTTCGACAAATCAGCATCAGTGGTATTTCCATTGTTGTAGAAACGAACTGAAGTGATGTTGGCGTTTTCTTTGCCCGCGGTTTCGTAGAACCTGAACTTAGAAACCTGGTAATCCGTGCTTCCAAGGTCAACAGTTCTTGCCGCGGCAGAGATTGTTACAGCATCAATGTCTACCGCTCCTAAGGTGTTGGCACCATTAATAACGGTGAAGATACTGCCGGTAACTGGGAATGTCCCGGAAACCGTATCGGTTCCAGCTGTCTTTACGTCGGTCATTGCGTTGATGCCGAAAGCGAATGTGCCATTCGTGGCTTGCGCGGCATCAATGTTCACCTCAATCCAAACTGCCACCGTTTGTCCGGCTGGAACAGTAATCGGATCACTTGTAAACATAATCACAGCCTTAGCTTCACTTATGGTGACAACATTGCCGTGACGCTTGCCATTCGAATCAAAGACCATAACTCCAGTGAAATCAGAGTTCAAACTGAAGCCACTCCTTGTGAGAGTGAGTCCGGTAACTTTGACCTCGCCAGTCGCAGCGGCAGTAAGGTTAAACTTAGCAACCTTATTGTAGGCTGAACCGTCTGGTAATGTCGCCGCCGCCGGGGTGTCGGATGCGAGAGCTACAGATACGCCAGAAGCTGGCGCTGGAGCTGCTGGAGTTCCAGGAGTTACAGGAGTTGTTGGAGTTGCCGGAGTTGTTGGAGTTGCAGGAGCAACGGCAACCATCGAAGTGTATTTAGCCCTCGAAAGTGTCCCGAAATAACCAGCGGCTGGAGAAACGGCGTTGGCAGTCTGCCAAGCCATAACAGAAGTCTTGGTTAATGGACCAAAGTAACCAGTCGAAGCTTGGCCTGCTGGCCAATTAGCGGCTGGTTGTGATTTGAGATAATCCTGTAAACAGGTTACTTCCGTGCCCCTTGATCCCACGGTGAGGTCGCGAGAAAAAGCGCAAGTAGTTGCTGCTGTGCTAGGAGTACCTCCTGCAGCTGCCAGTTGAGCTTGTAATGCTGTAATCTGGGCTAATAGCGCGTTGATCTGCGCCTGGAGATCCACAGCTTGCGCCGCGGCAGGAGCAATCAAAGTAACGCCAGTTAGCGAGACTACGGTAGCAAAAGATACTACAACTGAAGCAGCTTTTTTGGTAAATTTACTCATATATATTTCGACTTTATTATTTTATGTGTTTTTCTTATTAGACTAAATTTTCAGAAGATTATTCAACGCAACACCATCGACCAGCTGCCTAACTTGTGAGGAAGGCGGCAAGCTGATGCCCGTAAATAACCCTAGTGACTTAAATCAAAAAACTCGCTTTGATGAGCGAGGCGAGAACACTAGCTTGTTAGCTAGATAGCTTTTTAGCGGCTTGCCGTTCAGCCAACAGGCTAACCGGCTATCAAACTAATAAGCTTTTTTGGCTCGCCTCACTTCAAGCCATACACTAACAATGCAAATTGTAGCGTATCAAATGTTATAACGCAATAATCTCCTGTTTAGTTACCGCTCGGAAAGAACCAAATGGGCCCTTCCCTATCCTCTCTAGAAACCCTTCGGCGCTAAGTGTCTGAAGATCGTTTCTCAATGTCCTTTCGCTTACTTCTGGGAATCTCGTAGCCAAATCTTTCATTCGGCAACCACTCGGCAATTGCCGAATGAATTCTAGAATTGCCGATTGCCGAATCGCAATATGAGGGCTTATATTCTCTACTTTTCCATCGTTGCCGTTTGTTGCCGAATTGGCTTGTGATGAACCTGTCTGCCCCGAGCCAGCCGAATGGGTCGAGTCTAATGCGGCAAACTCATCCTCAAGGTTAACTTCTTCGTCATTGCCGATTACGGACTCGGCAATTGCCGATTGGATCATAGAATTGAGGGAATTTAACTCTCCTCGTAGGACATCAACGTTAATCGGCTTAATCTCGTTTACAGACCCAGCCAATTTAACCAATGTCCCCAACTTATCCACAGCTCCGATGCTAAGGTCGGTTATAAGCTCAACCGCCGCCTCTTCTAAGGAGACTTTTATCTTAAAATTTTTCACAATCGCCGCCACCCGAAAAACCGCAAAGCTGATATCGTGGGCTTTGTCGAAGATATGTTTGGGCAAGGGATGGGACATTAAGATGGAGTTTAAGATATAATGGGGGGAAGTCAAGAAATATAAATTAGCCTAATTATTCTAATTGACCTAATTTCTAAAGAATGAACCAAGCATCAAAACCCAAAAGAGAATATGATTTGGAAGAAAGGACCGCTAAATTTGGCGAAGAAATTATTAAGTTTTGCAAAAATATGCCGAGGAATGAGATTACAAAACCTATCATCAATCAATTAATTAAATGCGGGACTTCAGTCGGAGCAAATTACAGTGAAGCTGATGATGCGGAAAGTAAAGCGGATTTTAGACACAAGATCGGTATTTGTAAAAAAGAGTCTCGGGAATGCAAACACTTTCTTAGAATGTCGGCGGTAGCCGCGCTAGAAACGAAAGGACAAGCAAGAAAACTTTGGATCGAGGCCAGAGAACTTAATCTGATATTCAATTCAATTTATAGAAAAGTAAATATTTGAATTGACCAAAACAATGATTAAACACCAATCTAAAATCTCCAAAACGTAAACTTTTAAACATTAGGCATTATTTAGAAATTAGGGCAATTAGGTCAATTAGAAATTTGATATAGATTATGACTAAACAAACTCTCGTAATGGTAATACTCGACGGCTGGGGCATCGGCCGCAAGGATAGTTCCAATCCTATTTATGTTGTTCAACCTGAAAATATAAATTTTATCAAACACCACTACCCCGCCGGGACCTTACAAGCATCTGGAATCGGTGTCGGCCTCCCCTGGGGAGAAGAGGGCAACTCTGAAGTCGGCCATCTTACCTTAGGTGCGGGCAAAGTCTTGTACCAACATTATCCAAGAATTAGTTTAGCAATCCGCGACGGTAGTTTCTTTACGAATAAAGTCTTACTTCAAGCAGTAAACCACGCTAAGAAAACCGGGGGCAACGTTCACCTTATAGGATTGCTCACTGAAGGAAACGTTCACGCCTCAATAGAGCACCTTCAGGCGTTAATCAAGCTGATGAGCGAAGCGGGGTTAACTAACGAAAGAGTTTGGCTCCATATTTTTACAGACGGCGTAGACGGCTCTCCTAAGTCAGCCGTAAGCCTGATAAAGAAACTTGGTAACGCGAGAATAGCAACCATCTCTGGACGTTTTTATGCAATGGACAAAGAAAGGCCTGATCGGGTGCAAGCCGTTTGCGATGTAATTTTCGGCAAAACAAAACAGGCTCCATACATTTCAGCAACTGAAGCATTAGAAAACTTCTATAAAAGAAATTATTCAGATGAATATGTAGAACCTTTGATTCTTGACCCAACTGGGACTGTGAAAGGTGGGGATAGCGTCATATTCTTCAATTTCCGCGAAGATAGAATAAGGCAACTCACTAGTCTTTTTGTGGAGGCGTTACTAGAGAATTCATATATATGTACATTCACAAAGTACAACGATAAATTCAATTTGCCGGTTGCTTTCCCGCCGGAGACAGTAAAAAACCCGCTGGGCAAGGTGCTTGCCGATAACCTCTTAACCCAACTGCGTATCGCGGAGACAGAAAAATACGCGCACGTGACTTTCTTCTTTAATGGTTTCTACGAACCGCCTTTTAAGAACGAGTTTAGAGTTCTTATCCCCTCTCGAAACGTCTCGAGTCACGACCAATCTCCGGAGATGAGAGCTGACGAGATTACAGAGAGAACTTTGTCGGCTGTCAGTGAACACGGCTATGATTTCATTTTGACAATAAACAAAGAAAATCAAAAACATTGGATT
>CAZFGN010000036.1:1693-4972 GCA_964518695.1 uncultured Candidatus Saccharibacteria bacterium | reverse complement strand
ACGAGAAAGCGAGGCGGGGAGAATTTCCAAGCGTTGCGCCCATCGGTTATATCAACAATCCGCGAACCAAGAGAATTGATGTTGATATAAAGAAAGCCCCCATCATACGCGCGGCTTTTGAACGCTACGCCGAGAACAAATCCCGCTTGGAGGACATATCCGCTTTTCTCTATGAGCGAGGCATAAGAACCAAGTGCATCAAGCGGTGGGACAGCAGCGGGGGCAAACCAATCAAAAAAGACACGATAAAGGAGATTCTCACCAATACTTTTTATTACGGCGATTACCGATACGGCGGAGAAATATACAGAGGCGTACATACTCCGATTATTGAAAAACGGCTTTTTGACAGAGTGCAGGAAGTCGTGAAGTTGCGGGGCAGGATTCAAAAAGCCAAGAAAGAGCCGACCGCTCTTTGCCGCCTGATCCGGTGCGGGTACTGCGGCTGTTCCATCACCGCCGAGGTAATAACGAAACATCAGCAGAACGGAAATATCCATCGCTATGTCTATTATCGCTGTACCAAGAAAAGAGGCCCTTGTCCCGCGCCTTACATTCGCGAGGAAATACTGACGGCTCAACTCAATAATGCCTTGTCTCATTATGTCCTACCGCCGGACTGGGCTAAAGAACTGTACTCTATGGCCGACAAAGACGAACAGGAAGTCCAAAGCGTGGTGGTGGCATCCGTCCGAGAACTGCGGGCGACTCTCGCGGGTATAGACACTCGTATCGCCCGCCTCACCGATCTTTATGTTGAGCAGGACATAGAGCGCAGTGCGTACCTTGAACGGAAGCACGCCCTTATGCCCGAACGGAAGTCAGCGGAGGAGCAGATAGCTCGATTGGAACAAGACGCTACTATCTGGCTCCAACCTCTGCGCGAATGGATAAAAGACGCATCAACGCTGGACGAAATCATAAAAACGGACGACCTCCCCTCCAAAAAATCGTCTCTCCGAAAAATCTTCGGCTCCAACCTGTTATTAAAAAATAAAGAGATTCAATCCGTGTCCATTCCACCTTACGCGGAGCTACGCTCCGCGCGTGAAAATTTTGTAGAAAAAAACTTTGTCCCAACTGTGGTGGGCGAGGAGGGATTCGAACCCTCAAGTCCTTTCGAACACAACATTTTAAGTGTTGCGCGTATACCGTTCCGCCACTCGCCCATTTTATTATATTCTTTTCCGTGACCTGTATGTTGATTTTAAGCTACGGCAATTAGGACACAATGTCCTTAAATTATCTAACCTGTTATCATGTCTATCACCATTTATGTGATCAATCTCTAGAGGTAGATAATCACCACCTTCGGCACGTTCCGCCCAACCACATTCTTCGCATTTTTCAAACTTCAAACCTGCCTTAAATAATCTTCTTTTTAATTTAAAACTTTGAAAAGTGCTGTCTTTGACCAAAATTTTCTCCAAGGGGATACGAGGGATACCAATTCCTGTCATGCCCCTATTCCATCCCCTTCCTTTAAAATGACTGATGTCTAAATCATATTCTTTAATATATTTCTTTAGCTGAGAATAATTACCGCCAGCTCCCCTTAAGCCTAGTTTAGATAAGCTCTGGCGATAACTAAAAGAGTCTCTAACGGCTTTTTTTAATTGGCTTGCTATCCAAGTCCTCCCGTTCATCAAGGTGATTATAACAAACGGAAGACTTTTAATCAAACGTGTCCTTCGCGTATACCGTTCCGCCACCCGGGCAATGCGATAATATCTACTTTACGAGAGAAATACAGAAACTTCAAACCAAAAGCCCCGCTTAGAAAATGCGGGGCCGAGCGAGATCTTAATCTCTCTCATCTTTCTGGATATTCCATATAAGCGACATACCACCCAGAATCACCGTTACAATGACGGCAACGACTAGGTAGGGAATAATATGCCATCCGCTAACTGACATGAATTTAATTGGAACAGTTACGAACAGCATAATAGAAACCGCAAATAGGAAAACTGATACTAAACCGGCTGTCGGGAAGCCTCTTTCCGCATAACTGGTTGTCATCTGAGCTTCCAAGAATTTGCCAGCATAAAGACTAGCAATTACTCCTATAATTAGTTGTAATCCCATATATTCAGTTTGATTATCTTTTATAAAAGGGCGGACTTTCATTGTCTAAGTCTAGGCCGACCTTTGAACCTAAGCCTAAAAATGTTAGCTTAGTTAAACAATAAAAAAGAATTGTGTCAAGTTAAGCACTCGTATCTTATGGAGGCCACGGCGGGACTTGCACCCGCGAATATCGGTTTTGCAGACCGACGTGTTAGCTACTTCACCACGTGGCCGTTACTCAAGCATAGTGTAAGTGGTAATAAATAACCCTGCAACTATTTATTATCTTCAAGAAGCAGTCTTTCAACGTTAGCGGCGTTCTCTAGACCAAAATCATATTTGAACTCAATTTTAGGCATGGGCTTGATGTTCATCTTGTGATTCAAAAGGCGTTGAAAATGACCCCGATCTTTTACCAGAGCCTTCATTACTTGATCCATGGAGTCAGAGGGAATCACGCTTATATCAACTTCAGCGCGAAGAAGGTCAGACGAGACCTTAACATCGCTTATCGTCGCTAAAGTTCCGGTTTCCAATTCTAGTTCCCTAAAAATAATTTTGCTCAATTCTTCGCGTATTAAACTCTCTACGCGCAAAGGCCTATATGATTTCATTAGAGAGCTTTAATTTTATCTCCAACGCGTATCTTTGTCTCTGATTCTATCAGCATGCCGCCTTCCAAACCCTCTTTAATCTCACTTACATCTTTCTTCTGTTCCTGCGTATTCAGAATCCTGCCACCGGGAAGCAGATTAAGATTTCTTTCAATTCTAATTTCTGAACCATTCTTAATCGCGCCGTGAATAACCTTGCCACCGATTATTTGCTTTTTCCCATCTTCGCTAAACACTTTAAGCACTTCAAGCTCTCCAGTGAATACTGTTCCGATCTTTTCTTTTATGTATCCCTCTATCGCCTCAACTAACTTGTAAATGATATCCGAATTAAACAAATTAACACTTTGGATTTTTGCGAAACTATGAGCGGCTTTATTGGCCTTAACCCGGAATCCCACGATTATGCTTTGTGTCGAGATTGCTAAGTTCACGTCACTGTCGGTTATCTCTCCAATGGACATATCTTTGATAACAACCAAATGTTCGACTACCTGACTCAAAACTTCCAGGGACCCAGAGGTATCAGCCTTTAAGATGGCGTTCACTCTTCCCTCTTCGCTCGCCCTTTCTACTGTTTTTTTGCTCTCTTTGG
>CAZFGN010000036.1:0-1683 GCA_964518695.1 uncultured Candidatus Saccharibacteria bacterium | reverse complement strand
TAGAGGCCGGCGCGGAGGGCGCGAGCTCTTGAACTCTTTCCCCTAAGAAATTTTCTAATATTTTTATCTTGCCGCCTGCGGAGGCAGTTTTTATTTCATCCCCCTCCTTTAGTGTGCCATCCCTTAAAATAAGGTGGGCCACTATACCCTTTCTCATATCCTTTAAAGACTCTAGAACAAAGCCGCTTGCCGGAGCCAAGGGATCAAATCTCAAATCTAAAACTTCTCCCATAAGCAATATAAGGTTAAGAAGTTCGTCAATGCCTTCTCCTGTTTTTGAAGATATTGCCTGCCAGCTTACATTGCCTCCATGACCTTCAAGAGTAACTCCATTTGCCAGAAGGTCGTTTTTAACTTTCTCCACATTGGCGTTCGGTTTATCAATTTTAGTAATGGCTACTATAAAAGGCGTATCAGAATCTCTAAGGATATTCAAAGCTTCAACAGATTGAGGCTTTAGGCTCTCTTCAGCAGCTATAACTAAAATGGCAATGTCGGCGACTTTTGCTCCCCTTTCCCTCATCTTCGAGAAAGCAAGATGTCCAGGAGTATCAATAAAAGTTATCCTTTTGTGAGCGTACTCAATTTCGTAAGCACCTGTCGATTGAGTAATACCTCCCGCTTCCTTAGCCACCGCGTTCGTTTTCCTTACATAGTCCAAAAGAGAAGTTTTGCCGTGATCCACATGTCCTACCACAACAACTATTGGCGGACGAGGTAATAATTTTGTAGAGTTTGAGGATACCATAACTTTGACAAGGTAACAGAAAAAATTGAGTAAGACAAGCTTTATATGAATTTAATAAAGTAAAAGCACCCTATTCTTATATAAGCAAGAAGGAAGGGTGCATTTGGAAAGTGGAAGCTCGATGGAGGGGATCCATCTGCATAGTGGTTAGGACCCGACCTAACGTGGGAAAACTTATAAAGGGGCTCGGTTATACCCAACAGATTCGTAGAACCCGTTCGACCGAGTAAAACCTACTGAAACGCGATGCCCAAAAAGTTTATATATCGTAGAGCTTAGAGGCGCTCTAATATTACGTGTTTTGGTTGCTAGCTACCATTTTCTTCTAGGCAAACACGCGGGTGCCTGTATCGCGTTCTCAGGCCTGATTATCTCGGCCACACTATAATGGATCCCCCACATTGAACTTCCAATAATTTAAGGAACACTTTTATTCTAACACATATGTAAAGATTTGTCAACCGAACGCAATGTAACATGACCTTAGGAACGCTAAGGGGTACAATCAAATGAATAAAAATTGCCTAAAACAAGCCGTTATTATAAACTACGGATTGATATTTGGAGGCGTGGCTGAGTGGCTGAAAGCAGCATCCTGCTAAGATGTTAGGGGAGCAATCCCCTCAGAGGTTCGAATCCTCTCGCCTCCGCCAGTTGGGAAATATATCTAGATTCCATCATTATTTCTCAATATGTTTTGTAACTCGATTTTGATAAAATGTAAGAGTCCCAAAGGGATTAGAATTTTATGATTTTTCAAGAAGCGCCAGCGGATTTCAAAAAAGAAATAGATGTGGTCGGATGTTATGTCCAACATGACGGAAAATTCGTTTTGCTTCATCGTCACGCCCACAAGAGCAACGGTAATAAGTTTGGTTTGCCTGCTGGCAAAGTTGATTCGGGAGAAACTATTCATCAGGCAATGAGCAGAGAAA
>CAZFGN010000035.1:4480-5003 GCA_964518695.1 uncultured Candidatus Saccharibacteria bacterium | reverse complement strand
AATTCAGCTTTTGGTATAATACAAACCATGGAACCATGGATTATAAACAACTTTTAAAAAAGAGGGGTAAAGAATCAAGGGTGTATTCAATTCATCAGATGACCGGGCTTATGCTTGCTGAAATTTTGGATGATGAGAGCCATAAATCCTTATACATAAAACTTGCCAAAGACCATGGTATGGATAAACTTATTAAACTCGCGAAACTGGTGTCAGAAAAGAGAAACATTAAAAATAAAGGAGCTTATTTTATGAGACTCCTTCAGATTGACAGCAAAAAACCGTAATTTTGTTGATACCCATGAAAATTTTAACCATAAAAGATGGTAAAGAGGAAAGGTTTTTACGAAAAGTAACTGCCATTTTCGATTTCACAAAATTAAATAAGGATGAAGTGAATAGTCTCGTAAAAACAATGAAGATAACAATGGAGAAAGCCGATGGTGTAGGCTTATCTGCCAATCAAGTTGGTTTGAATTTAAGGTTCTTTGTCGCTAAAGTCGACAACAAGTTCTACGCCGTT
>CAZFGN010000035.1:0-4470 GCA_964518695.1 uncultured Candidatus Saccharibacteria bacterium | reverse complement strand
CAAAGAATCACTCACCATAGCCGCTGAAGAGGGTTGTCTAAGCATTCCTAAGGTTTATGGTGAATTTTTAAGACCAGAACGGATCACTCTTACGGGATACAACAAAAACGGCAAGAAAATAAAGATAAAAGCTTGGGGGATGCTAGCTCGTGTTTTCCAACACGAGGTGGACCACCTAAACGGGAAACTTTTCACCGATTACTTGAAAAAATGAAATATATATTTTTTGGGACGCCGGAGTTTGCGGCAATAATTCTAGAGAAATTGATTAACGCGCGGTTGTCTCCAGTGGCACTTGTCTGCAATCCTGATAAACCGGTTGGGAGGAAGAAAATAATTAGTTCTCCACCAAGCAAAGAAATCGTCTTGCGAAAACAATTGTCTAATATAGATATATTACAACCTAGTAAATTAGATACAGAGTTCTTGGAAAAATTAAGGAGCTATGATGTTGATTTCTATGTAGTGGCCGCTTACGCCAAGATACTGGGAGCGGAGTTAATCAAAATTCCTAAATTAGGTATTATCGGCGTTCATCCATCCCTACTGCCAAAGTTTCGCGGTCCATCCCCTATTCAATCTGCCATACTCGCCGGTACCAAAGAAACAGGCGTGACTTTATTTCTCTTAGACGAAAAAGTCGACCACGGACCTATAATAGGCCAAAAAATATATAGTATACAGCAGGCAACGAATTATGAAGAACTAAGCAAGAAATTAGCGGAGTTATCAGGAGACTTACTCGTCGAAACTCTTCACCCATTTGTTGAAAGAAAAATAAAACCCAGTGAACAAAACCATTCTCAAGCTACTTTTACCAGAAAGTTTGTAACCGAAGACGGATATGTAGATATTAAAGAACTCAAAAATGCCGTGAGCGGACTTAATCCAAAGGTTACAGAAACAATAGACCGCAAAATAAGAGCCTTTAATCCAGAACCAAGCGTTTATACTTTCATAAACAATAAAAGAACCAAACTTTTAAGTTCTACGGTAGAAAATGGTCGATTAGTATTGAAAGAGATACAGTTCGAGGGCAAGTGTCCTATACGTTTTCTTGAATATCAGCAACCTCTTTCTTAACATGTTGGGTAACTTCTCTTAAGTCTTTGAGCAATTGCTTTTCTTTTTCTTCCTCTTCTCTAGAAAGAGATTTTGTTAATTTGACTTGGTGAATAACGGCTAATTCTTGAGTTATATCGTGCTGTAAAGTGGCAAAGCCTTGCTTAATTGCTTCTTCGGCTTCTCTGATTTCTTTAATGAGTCTCGTGTACTTCCCTTTAGCCTGATAATAGTGATAGATGTTTAGCGCGGCAAGTACAATAACTATTAAGAATAGAAGTATAGCGAGCGTAAGATAAATAATTTCGTAACTTAACTTCAAAATGCCTATCTGAAACGCGGTGCGGCTAACGGTTATCTCGCTCTGCGGACTGGGTGGCGAAAATTCATTTCCTACCTTCAGTTGAGTCCAGAGAAGATACCTCCCGCTAGTGAGAGGCTTTGGGTGTGTATAAAACCAAGCCCCTTTCTCATCAGCTGATATTGTATTTACTAAAACCTGGTTATCTTGTGTGTTCTGAAGATAGATAATCACTTCCGCGCCGGTTATTTCCGTATTACCACCTACATAAAATAGTTTATCGTTAGTTGTTGACCTAGAAATACTTGTTATATTTGGAGGCACAAGCGTCGCAAATTCAGCCGCCTTAGCTCGAGATGAAGGTATGGCTGAAACACCTTGTAAAATGCCATAAACAATAAATAAAACAATAAGGTGTTTTACCGCACCCACGGATTTATGGTAAAGCTTCTGCTTGTCTTTTAAGTATTTTAATCGTTCTTGAATCTCCGGATCGCCTAAGGCGCCTTCAAGCTCTTTGGTTTTGGCATTTCTGTGTGATCTTAAGGCAACCCAAAGGGTATACATCAACATTAGAACGAGGCTGATGCCAGTTATAAAAATATATATCCAAGGAATGACAAATTTTCCGCCAATTCCTAGGCCGGATTCAGTGGTACTGAATAAGGGATTCACTATATTTAGTTGTTGAGTCACCTCTCTCAAATTACCGGCTACATCAAAGGCACGAACTATGATGTCGTAATCACCAAGAGAGAGTTCCGTGGGTGGTATGTATCTGCCTTGAGTTTCAATGAAAAAATTCTCGTTCCCTGATGTCG
Source organism: uncultured Candidatus Saccharibacteria bacterium (assembly GCA_964518695.1). Taxonomy (GTDB): domain Bacteria; phylum Patescibacteriota; class Minisyncoccia; order UBA6257; family Colwellbacteraceae; genus CAZFGN01. Next base: position 2,286 of record CAZFGN010000035.1, on the reverse strand, counting down.
GCTCTATGTTTTGGGGAGTAATAGGAACGATTTTAAGTTCATAATGATCTATACCCGAGAAATTATCGGTTGTGAGGAAATCTATTATGGGTAGACGACTAGTCGTTCTACTATTAGGAGAGATATTGATTTTAAATTCGGCTGGCGGAGTACCATCAATTTTTATCGCGTAGTGAGTAACACCTCCCCATGTCCGATTTTTTAAAGACTTAATATGAAAATAATGCGTTTCGTCTTTGAGATTCTTATAAGCTACGCCGGTATTCGAGCCCTCCGAGATGTCATCAGGACTGTCCACCGGCTCTTCATTTAACATATAACTGTAACCAGTCACCCCTGCTTCGGCTGTCCACTCAAATATGGCCGTGGTATTAGTAGCCCATTTTGATTGATCTGGATGGGTTGGTGAAATAACTATTGGTCCAGCCGGAGGCGGGAGAACTAAGTTGTATATTCCTCCGCTTTTGGTCGTAAGAACATTTGTGCCCAATCCATCATTTAAAAACACCTTTGATTGATCTGAAAGATTAACCGTAGCAGTACCGATAGATTTAACCCTGAAAGTGATTGTGGAAATAATACCGCTCGAAGTATTTATACCCGGAGATGGTATGCCGCCTTGGAAACGCAAGGTACCATCTTGATTATTGAAAGTAGGTGGTGTAGCCCAAATACCTACAATTGATTTACCGAGCGATGGGGATACTACTTGTAGCTTATCTGGCGGGAAAGTTATTATGGCGTCAACGGCGTTAATGGATCTCTTATTGGTATTTAAGATGATGGAAACGTCAAAAGTGTTATTAACAATAAACGTTCCCGAAGAAGGATTAAGAGAAATGGAGGCGCCTTCTCCTCCTATTTGCGCCTGGACATAAAAATTACTAACACCGGCAAACGGCGAAAATAATGCGACTAATATAGCGACACCAAATATTATCTTTTTAGGCACTGGTATTAATTATATCAGATTTTTCGGCGTTGGCTCGTGACGAACATTAGCCCAACGACAAAAACAACAAAGGCTGCCCCGATCCAAATAGAATAATCTCCCTTCTTTGTTTCTATGGATTCTTCAACGCTGTTTCCTGCTTTGTCATAAGCCCTAACAACCACTCTTCGGTAATCCGATTTGGTTAAAATATAATTAGGCGGTGATATTCTTTCAAACGCACCTCCATCAACTTGAATTTCATAATATGCTATTCCCGAGGTCGAGTCTTTGGCTAAAAAACTTATAAAATCTTTACCATTTGTTTCCAACGTGCCCCTTTTTAATGCTACGCTTACCCATTCCGGAGACGTGATATCTTGGAAAATGCTATAGCGAGAAACGGTATAACTCCCTATTTTCTTAACAGTAAAGTAATAGATACCGTCTGTTAAACCACTTAGAGCTATATCCCCTAGCCAAAGTTTCTCTCCTTCCGGTTTATCCGGTACATCATCAGGCACGGCCGTTTGATCAGGGCTTACGAGATAACTATATTCTGTTCCGGGCGCTAAGTCCCAATGAACATTTATTTCTTTCGCGTTATACCAAATGTTCTGTTTGGGATGAGTTCTCGACGATAATTCAATATAGTCTTTGGGTTTCTCGATAACTCTAAAGTTTGCCCCTAGAAGTTTTACAACCGATTGAATGGCTTTCTCCGAATTGGCAAATACCTTGGCTGATTCATTAAAAGAAATAATATTATCGCCTATTGCGGAGGCTGTTAAGTTTAATCTGCCTATTATTCCTGCTCCATCAAATCCACCCGGCGTACCTCCTATAAAACGAAATTGTTTACCATCTGTTTGTGCTGGCTCAATAAAAATGCGAACTAAAGAATTTGAAGTGTCAGCTGAATCTATCGTCATATTTTCATTTGCCAATCCTCCTTCAACCTCTACTGCGTTTATGGTTTCTCCATCGGTATTGAGCCTCACTTCTACAATAACATTTTCACCTTCAAAGACTTCAATGTTTTGAGGGAAAAAATACAAAGTCGCAGCTAGCGCCACTGGCGCAGTATTAAGTATGTAGTATGTAGCGAGTAAAAAGACTGTAACCGTAATTGCTACATACTGTATACTATATACAATATACTTCTTCATTATCCTGTCCATTTATACATCATTACTGAAAAATCAGCTAAACTTACGAATCCGTCGTCATCCGTATCTACACAACTATTTACCGATATGTCTTTTGCTTTCGGTAGTGGCTTATTCCAATAAAACATCAGGATAGAGAAATCAGCCGTATCAATTTTACCATCATTGTTTAAATCAGAGCCAAAA
>CAZFGN010000034.1:0-5310 GCA_964518695.1 uncultured Candidatus Saccharibacteria bacterium | reverse complement strand
AGATAAAAGACAAATTGAATATGGTTCGTAGGGAAATGTCCAAGGATGAAGCCTTGAAAATCGGCGCTCAAATGGAGTTTGGAGCCAAGTACGGTGATATGGTTTCGGTTTATTGCGCGGAAGATGATAAAGGGGATGTTTTCAGTAAAGAATTTTGCGGTGGACCTCACGTTGAGAACACAGGCGAACTCGGCAATTTCAGGATACTTAAAGAAGAAGCTGTTTCTCAAGGCGTTAGGAGGATTAAAGCGGTATTAGTTACTATTGATTAACTTAATTTTGATTGGAAATTCTTATTGGTAATGCTTTATACTTAAGAGGAGTGATTAAGGTTTTGGGGCTCGATTCTCAATTAGCCGTTACGGTTTTTTTGTCGGTTGTAGTTTCGCACGAGCCGCGTGGCGAAATTACTGAAATTGATTTAGAGAATTATCTTTCTAAGGTAGTTTGGAAATCTTTTGATACCTTAAGAAATGAAGCGGCAAACCGCCTAGGCGTGAGTGAGGTTGATCTAATTCTCGCTGGGGTGCGTGTGGTTGGTATGAAAGTTGATGGGCACGAAGTTTTGAATCCACATGGCTTTATAGGGAAGATGCTAGAAGTATCGATTTGTATTACAATGGTGAAGAGGGGTGTTCTCACCACTGATAAAAGCGAAAAAGAAAGAGTAGAGGTTTTTGAGGAGGGGAGCGTTTCTGCCTATCTTATCGCTAAATCTCTAGGTTTTAATCATCTTTTATATTTAGAGATAGGAGATAATTTGACTAAGATTTTTTTGGTTACACCTACAAGAACTTCTTACCTTAACGAGTTTAGTTGGGGTAAATTTGATATAATGAAAGCATACGTGGAGCATTTCGGTATTCTAGAAGAAACAGCTTTCCAAATGTACCTTAAATTTGTTAGCGGCGATGCTTCGCTTACGGTATTAAAGAAAACGCGAGGTATTTTCTACGCCGCCTTTAAAAGATTTGTGGACGCTGTAACTTTGAATATCAGAAACTTTTCTGAATTGTCTCTTACGAGACTGCCCCCGATTTACATTAAAAGCGATTTTCCATTGCCAAGTGAACTTTATAAGAAGCCATTAGTTTTAGGTAGAAAAAGAACGAAGTTGGTTGGCTTGGGGCTTACGGTTAACATCAGTGATTTAATTAACAATCCCCCTTATAATGTCTACGAATGGCTAAATCAGTTGGCCAAACGCAGAATCAAATGGATTATGCCATAAAAATGAAGAAAATATACGTTAACAAAAACGATTCAGTTGCCTTAATCATAGAAAAGGTTATTAAGTCGGGAGAGGAGGAGATTATTCTTTATATTCCCAGAGGATCTGAACTAGCTTCATCGAGAAACAACTTTAAACTTTTGAAAAGAGAAGCCCAGTCGGCCGGTAAAGTCGTATCTATAGAATCCGTTGACGATGATGTTTTGGAGTTGGCTAGTTCATTTAGTATAAAAGCTTCGAACCCATTTTTCGGCAAGAAAAAATCAGTCGCTGATATAATAGTAAAAGATGTAAACCCCAAGGTGGCCGAAGAGAATCAAAAAATTGAGGCTTCAAAGTTTTTTGGTAAAAAGACCGTCCCAGCGGAAGGAGAGGAGGTTTCTGATTTATGGGTGAGTGGTGAGCCGGTTGTTGCGGAGGAAGTTGTAAAAAAATCTCTTTTGGTAAAAATCTCTAAATTCTTTGCAGTAGTCGCTTTAGCTGCTGTACTAGCTTGGGTAGCGGTTTATGTCTTGCCGCGGGCGAGGATCGAACTTGTCTTAGAAAAGATTAATTGGGACTTTACCGGTTCGGTAATTGTGAGGAGTACGATAGATGCCCCGACGTTTAATAATGATGCTATTGAGTTGCCGGGAGTAATATTTAAGGATACTAAGAATTTGATTAAGTCTTATCCGGCCTCCGGCAGGGAAAAGGTTCAACAAAAAGCGAAGGGGACGATCACCGTCTATAATGAGTATAGCTCGGAAGCCCAAGCGTTTGTCCAAAATACAAGATTTGTCGCGCCTGATGGGAAGATATTTAAAACTGAAAAAAGTGTTACGGTCCCTGGAGCTAAAATAGTTAATGGCAAGGTATCGGCTTCGAGTATAGATGTTCCTGTTATCGCCGAAAAAGCTGGGGAAGCCTATAATATAGGCCCGGTCACCAGATTCAGAATTCCAGGGTTGCAAGGTTCTCCAAAGTATGAGGCTTTCTACGGCAGCTCTAAGGCGTCGATGGCACGCGGATTTGTCGGTGAGCAAAAAGTGCCGACTGAAAACGATATAACTAAAGCGAAAGAGGATGTGCGAAATGCTTTGCAGGGCGTCTTAAAAACACAGGTTTTGATTAGCATACCTAAAGATATAAAGATTTTAGATAAGGCCTTAGAATTTTCTGTTACCAAAGAGGATGTCAATAAGGAAGTAGATAATAGTGGCGCTTTCTCAATTACTACGTATGGCGAGATTAAAATTATGGGATTTAAAGAAGCGGACTTACTCACGGCTTTAGCTAATAAAGTTGCCGCAGAGTCAAACGTGGATCTTGTGCTATATAACAACTCTTTAAAAGATTCTGACGCAGGGTATGGGGAGCCGACGCTAGATTTTGTTCACGGCAAAATGACTTTGAGTCTGAATTTTAAATCTGGGTGGGTTAGACTGTTTAATATAGAAGATTTCAAGGCTAGGGTAGCAAGCAAGAGCAAAGCGGAGATAACAAGTTTGGTTTACGGACTGCCGGGGTTTAAATCGGGAAGTGTTAGTTTATGGCCTATCTGGGTAAATTATGCTCCAAGAGATACCAAGAAGATCAGCGTTGACGTAGGTTATACGTTGTGATAAGATACCGGTCGTTGGAAAAGGTAAATGGAACTGTACAAGAGGCATTGCCGGGAGCTACTTTTCGGGTGAAGCTGGATGATGGCCGGGAGCTGTTGGCTTACGTTTCAGGCAAAATGCGGATGTACCACATTAAAATCCTGTTAGGAGATAAAGTTGTTATTGAGCTTACCGGATATGATGATAAACGTGGCAGGATAGTGAGGAGGTTGTAAAAGTATGACTCGTTCGACAGAAATCAGGATCATACTGAATAGTGTTGGAGTATGAAAGTAAGGGCGTCAGTAAAAAAGATATGTAAAAGTTGTAAAACCGTCCGTCGAAAGGGACGTGTTTACGTCATTTGTAAAAATCCTAAGCATAAACAGAGACAAGGATAAGCATGAGACTAGTAGGAGTAAATATACCCGATGAAAAGCGGTTGGAGATCGCCCTTACCCATCTTTATGGTATCGGCAGGAGTTCGGCTTTAAAGATTTGTGGCGCGGCTAAAGTTCTAGCTACTAAAAGAGCTAAAGAGCTGAAGCCTGACGAGATTGATAGGATAAGACATGAAATAGAAAGGACTTATAAGATTGAAGGAGAACTAAGACAGTTACTAAGGCAGAATCTCAATAGGTTGAAGGAGATTAAATGTTATCGTGGCACGAGACACGTTAAACGTTTACCGGCAAGAGGTCAAAGAACCAAAACTAATTCAAGGACAGTGAGAGGAAACGTGAGAAAGACGGCCGGGAGTGGTAAAAGAAAGGTGGGTTTGAAATAAAACATGGGGAAGAAAAAAGTCGTTCAAGCAAAACCTGAAACAGCGAAAGTAGATTCTCCAGCCCAAGGGAAGCCGGGAGTTTTAAAAACTTCTAAGAAAGAGAGGAGGGTTCAAGTTGGACGAGTATATATTAATGCATCTTACAATAACACTGTTGTTACTGTGACTGATGACAGGGGTAGTGTTTTAGCTTGGGCGACGGCTGGCTCCTTGGGTTTTGCCGGTCCTAAAAAAGCAACTCCGTTCGCGGCTTCAAAAATAGTTTCCGCTATCGGTGAAAAGGTTGCCAAGACAGGTCCGCAAGATGTTGATGTAATTGTTTCTGGTGTTGGTGCTGGACGGGACTCGGCGGTTCGATCTCTAGCGAATGTTGGTTTCAACATTCTGTCTATAAAAGATGTAACACCGATTCCGCACAATGGTCCGAAACCTCCTAAAGCAAGAAGGGTATAAATATGCAGAGAATTTTAGAAAAAAAAGAGCGAAGTTTAGGCGTTAAGCTTTCTTTAAAGGGAGATCATTGCAGTTCTCCGAAATGTGCTTTGACTAGGAAACCTTATCGGCCTGGAGTGCATGGCAAGAGGCGCAGCAAGCTTAGTGAGTTTGGTTTCCAACTTAGGGAGAAACAGAAGATGAGGTTTAGCTATGGGCTTACGGAAAAACAGTTGGAAAAAGTTTTCGTCGAGGCTGAAAAAAGGCCGGGTGTTACATCGGACGAAGTTATGGCTATACTGGAGTCAAGATTGGATAATGTAGTTTTTCGGTTGGGTTTGGGGCCTAGTCGAATGTCCTCAAGGCAACTTGTGAGTCATGGTCATTTTACCGTGAATGGTCGTAAGGTTACAGTGCCATCCTTGAGAGTTAAGGCCGACGACAAGATTGCGATAAGGTCGGTGTCAAAAGATCATCCCTATTTGAAGGATCTAAGCGAAAGACTTAAGAATTACGAGCCGCCAGCTTGGCTCAAGTTGGATAAAGATAGCCTTGAAGCAATTGTGATCGGAAGAGTGAACGATGTGCCTCAAGTGTTTGATATCAATGTAGTAGTCGACTACTATTCATAAAAAAAATTAACTATGGAATTTGCGTATTTAAGCGAAAGTGTAACAATAAAAAGAATTTCCGAAGATGCCAAGGTTGGTGTTTTTGCAGTAGAGGGCTTGTACAGGGGTTATGGTCTTACTGTAGGCAATGCCTTCAGAAGAGTACTTTTGTCTTCTTTACCCGGTGCCGCTGTGACAAGATTTAAGATTAAAGGGGTCAAACATGAATTTACTACCATACCCGGAGTTGTTGAGGATGTAATAGAATTAAACCTCAATCTCAAAAATGTGAGGTTCCATTTCTATGCTCACGAACCACAAGTTTTAACGTTAAAAGTTAAAGGAGAGAGGGAGGTGAAAGCATCGGACATAAAAGGAAACGCCGACGTGGAAGTTGCTAATCCCGATCTTCATCTTGCTACTTTAACTTCAAAGGATGCCGAGTTGGATATAGAGTTCACTGTTGAGAAGGGATTAGGTTATGTTCCGGTAGAGAACCAGAAGATAGAGAAGTTGCCTATCGGTACAATTGCGTTGGATGCAATTTTTTCTCCAGTGGTTAATGTTAATTTTACGGTAGAGAACATGCGCGTTGGCGAGAGAACCGACTATAATCGCGTTCTACTCACGATTGAGACCGACGGCACGGTTTCCCCTTCGAGGGCT
>CAZFGN010000033.1:0-5653 GCA_964518695.1 uncultured Candidatus Saccharibacteria bacterium | reverse complement strand
AGAATTAATGTAAAGCGTGATGTCTTGTTTGGGGTCATTTATTTCTAGAAAAAGCATTTGGGCAATGACTAGATTAGCCATATGATCGGTGATTGACCCGCCAAGAAATATCACCCGGTCCACAAGAAGGCGAGAATAGATGTCGTAAGCACGCTCCCCGTCCTTGGATTTTTCAATTACCGTGGGTATTAAATATTGTCCTTTGATTTCGTTAAAATCTTTCATAGTTTAGTTCTTTTTATTTTTTAACAACCTCCAGTGATTTTTGGATTATTTCATCGGCCAGTTTCACTCCATCCCAACCTTTAACTTCGACATACTTTCCTTTCTCTAGGTTTTTATAGGTCCTAAAGAACTCCTCAATCTCATTTTTTAAAGCTTCCGGAATATCTCTAAGATCGCTCCATTCTTTGTAGTATTTGTCGCCGTCTGGAACAGCAATAATTTTCTCATCAGACGATCCGGAATCTATCATCTTAAAAACCGCTATTGGGCGAACAGGAACAACGCAACCGGGGACCGTAGCGAAGCGATTGATTACGAGAACATCCAATGGGTCACCATCTTCGTAAAGAGTGTTGGGCAAGAATCCGTAATCAGCCGGGTAACTAACAGAGCTCGACAAAACCCGATCGAGCCTTATTCTACCGCTTTCTTTATCAATTTCGTATTTATTGCGCGAGCCTTTCGTAATTTCTACAACAATATCTATAACCATTAATGTTTCAGTTTTTATTATTAATCTTCGTCTTCTACTTTACGATAGACTGGTTTGTCAGTTTTTTCAATTGTGCCCCCCACGGCCTCGCCTTCGGCAGGCGCATTTTCTTTGTCCGCTACAGCTACGCCTCCTTCTTGCGTTTCATTGGGCCTCGACTGCGAGCGGACGTCTATTTTCCAACCGGTAAGTTTGGCAGCCAACCTTACGTTTTGTCCGCCTTTACCAATAGCTAAACTTAATTGATCATCAGCCACTAAAACTATTGCTTCCCGTCTGGATAGTATTCCAACCGATCTCGCTTTAGCGGGAGATAGGGCATTAGCGATAAACTTTTCCGGATCTTCTGACCACTCTACAATATCTAGCTTTTCCTGACCCAATTCACTGTTTACCGCCATAACTCTCGTGCCGCGCTGACCAACGCATGATCCGACTGGGTCAACGCCCTCAATATTCGAGAAAACCGCGATTTTCGTGCGATTACCAGGTTCTCTAGCGATAGCTTTAATTTCTACCACCTTGTCTGCAATTTCGGGAACCTCCATTTCAAAAAGCTTGCTTATAAACTTCGGGTGCGCCCGTGAAAGGATAATGCCAGCGGTTCTGCCCTCCGTCTGAACAGCTAAAATGTAAAAGCGCAAACGTTCGCCTGTTTTGTAATATTCTCCGGGGATTGATTCGTTGGAGAACATAACTCCCACTGCTCGACCTAAGTCAACATAAACACCACCTCTTTCAAAACGTTGGATTACGCCGCTCATCACTTGGCCTTCTTTGTTTTTGAACTCGGAAATAATAGAATCTCTTTCCGCTTCTCTTAATTTCTGAATAATCACTTGTTTAGCTGTTTGCGCGGCAATGCGACCAAAGTCCGTATGGGTTTCCAAAGGTAATTCTATCTCATCGCCCACTTTCGCGTCTTTCTTTATTTTACGAGCCTCATCCAAAAGGAGATGGCGGTCCGCATTGTAACGTGGCAGTGGCGTTTCGTCGTCTTTTAGTTCTTTCTCTTTATACTCCGTAATATCGCTTTCAGCATCTACCATTCTTACAGTAGCCTCGTCAACCACTTCTTTAACTTGCCGGAAAGACAACTCGCCCGTATCCGGGTCTAGAGTAGAATCTATAATCGAGCTTCGACTCATGTATTCTTTCTTATAAGCGGCGGCTAAAGCGCCTTCGATGGCCTCGAAAACTTTTTTAGCTTCTATTTTCTTGTCTTCAGCGATTTGACTTACGCCTTGTATCAACGCTTTTAAATCCATTTGTTGTTTTTTATTTTTAAAGGCCCGTTCACGCGGGCCCTTCAGTTTTAACAGTCTACTATATTAAGTAGACTTAGTCAAATCTAGAAATCAAGCTTCATGAAGAGGACCCTAATAGCTTGAGCGCTTCTTTGAAACCATCAAACGAAGTGGTTACCATTAAATAGTTATTGAACCAACCGTAGTCAAAGGAAGAGCCGGGAGCATTAAAGGAAAGGTAGCGAATAGCTTTTCCTCCTATCTTCAAACCATCTTTAAACCCAGTGGGATTAGAAGTTCCCGGGTTCGTAAGATAGAGGTTAGGGATATTAGTTGACGTCTCGATAACCCTTAGAGCACTTGCTACTTGGCCAGGATCTGTGCCAGGTTTCAAACGAAAAATGTAACCAGGCCAAGATCCGTTCACGTCGCGATAGAGGAAGGCGGTAAAATCTTTCTCGAAGTTACTCACAACAAAATTTTTGTCCATTTCTGGAAAAGCCACAGATAGAAAACTTGCCGCCTCTGGGACGGAGCCGCTTACCATAAGGACTACTTCTTTAGCAGTCTGAAGCGGAATACTGCTTGAAACCGCGGATAAGGCCGAGTTCATCCCGGCTAAGTCAAGATTCGCCAAGTTCATAGGGAGGGGCTTGGAAACAGAGATAGGGGCAATGAAAAAAGATTGATGGATAAGGGGTGGACTAGTTTCGATTGGTGGTTGCACATTAACAACGGGCACAGTTGGAGATTCAACAACCGGCGACTTTTCTCTTGAAAAAATCATTGGCAAAACAAGGAAATAAATCACGGCACCGGCAATAGCCACAAAAACAATTATTCCTAAGCTTATAAGCAAGATTTTGGGACCCGATTTGGTCGGGATTATTTTAACTGTTCCGCCAGAAACTGATCGGGGAGATTCAAAAACCGGCTCTTTAGTAAATTCTTCGGGATTAAAAATTTTCGGTTTGGCTTCTAATCCACCAGAAGATTTAAGGGAGGATAAATCGCTTGCCATTGTTCTTATGCCAATATCAGGCGCGGGAGTTGATGGGATTGGGCTTGAAGTTACGGCGCGCCCGACTGGTTCAAACTTAGGCTGGGGTGGCATAAATGGCTGCGGCACAGAGAAGCTTGGTTGAGTCGGAGTTCCCATGGGAGGCGGAGGAATTGGCGGCATATTCGGTTGAGGCGTCGGCGGAGGGGTAAATGACGGGGGTGGGGGAACCATGTTGATTGGTGGAGAGGACGGTTCAGGAGTTGGAGCGGATGGAGGAATTGGCGGCATACCCGAGGGCACTTCACTTGGTGAAGCGGGATCAACTTTTTTTATTTCTTCGTCCATAGGTTACTTTGATTATACACCAAAAAAATTTTGGGTGTGGATAACTTAACTACCTATTAGGCTTTTAACTGTTTGAGAGATAAGGCAATTCTTCCGTTATCCGTTCTCACAACTTTAGCCCGAACGTTGTCTCCAAGCTTCACAACATCAGCTACATTTTCCACGAAACCGTCTTTAAGTTCTGAAACATGAATCATACCGTCACGGCCGCCACCCAAATCAACGATGGCACCAAAGTCAAGGATTTTAATGACTGGCCCCTCAATTATTTCACCGATCTCGAATTCCTTTAAAATAGATTTGATTTCTCCCGCAGCAGCTTCCGAGGCCTCTTTGCTGCCGCCAACGTAAACTATTCCACCCTGATCTATATCAATGGTTGCTCCCGTTCTCGCGATAATACCATTGATAATTTTACCGCCGGGGCCTATAACTTCACCTATCCTACTTGGGTCAATATTTAAAACAAGAACCCGTGGAGCGAACCTTGATAAATCTTTTTGGGGTTCGGCAATTACTGTACTTATACATTCGAGGATTTCCAGTCTGGCTCTCTTAGCTTGGATTAGAGCTTTCCCTAAAATCTCAAAAGTGACCCCTCCTATTTTAACATCCATTTGAATGGCATTAACGCCGTCTTTGGTACCCGCGACCTTCAGGTCCATATCGCCGTGGTGATCTTCTGGCCCTTGGATGTCTGTCAAAATTTTGTAATTACCCTTGTCATCACTCATTAGCCCCATAGCAATACCCGCTGCCGGTTTCTTAATGGGAACTCCAGCGTCCATCAATGCCATACTCGAGGCGCAAACCGTGGCCATTGAGGAGGAGCCGTTAGACGAAAGGATTTCTGATACCACTCTTATAGTGTAGGGAAAATCTTCTTTTGATGGAATGAGCACCCTCATAGCTTTTTCGGCTAGAGCACCATGACCTATATCCCTGCGTCCCGGCCCTCTATTAGTCCGAGCTTCACCAACGGAAAATGCCGGGAAATTGTAATGCAACATAAATCGCCTTTTGTAAGATTGTTCCATGGTTTCTACGAGTTGTTCGGCGCCGGGAGGAGCCAAAGTAACAATGGCTAATGCCTGGGTGTTGCCCCGAACAAAAAGAGATGAACCGTGTACGCGCGGAAGAAGACCGATTTCTCCATACAACTCTCTCAACTCGTCAAGCTTTCTGCCATCAGGACGCAGATCTTCTTTTAAGATTTTCGCATGGACAATAGAGTCAACTTCCTCATCAAAGATATGGGTCACGGCATCAATGTCGAGACCGAGAAAACCGGATTCATTCAAATGGAAAACCAAATCCTTTTTCAGTTTTTCCAAATTATTTTCTCTGTCAGGCTTATCTTTAACATAGATTGCTTTTTCCAATTTCGTCTCCAAAAAATCACGGACTGCTTTTTTAAGCTCCTCCGGTGGCTCCGCAAGTTTCATGTCCACTTTTTTTTGACCGATTTCTTTTGCGATGCCTGTTTGGAAATCCAATATTTCCCCTATCTCAGAGACAGCCAGGTTGAATGCTTCCATGATTTCTTCTTCGCTCACGTCATCGCCACTAAGCTCAATCATATTTATTTTGTCCCGAGATCCGGCCACAAAGGTTTCGAATTTCACGTCTTCGGTGCCCAATTCACTAAGAAGAGGATTTATGACCAGCTTGCCGTTCACCTTCGCGACCCTCACCCCAGCAACAGGACCATTCCATGGAATGTCAGAAATACTAAGAGCGGCAGAGACGGCATTCAGGGCAATTAAATCTGGGTCGTTTTCTTCATCATACGAAAGGATAGTAACCACAACCTGTATGTCGCGACGAATGCGATGATTGAAAAGAGGCCTAATGGCCCTGTCTACTAATCTTCCTGATAAGATTGCCTCGTCCGACGGCCTGCCCTCTCTACGGATAAAGCGGCTGCCGATAATTTTTCCGGCGGCATAAAATTTCTCTTCGTAATCCACTGAAAGGGGCAGATAATCAATTTTTCTGTCCTCGTTTCCCATCACAATGGTTACCAAAACTGTACTCTCTCCATATGTAGCCATAATCGCTGAATTGGCCTGTCCGGCAATATTCGATACAACCAGTTCCAACTTACGGCCGTTTACAACGAGCTCAAATTTTTTTCTTTTTAAATCCATTATTATTGTTTTTTAGCCTTTCTAGTAATCTTAAAAAGCACGCCCGGCAAACCCTCTAAATCAACAAATGAATCTGCTGATTCCTTAAGACGGCCCGAAGTCGTGCGACCGAAAGCGGCTACCTCAACGGTTCGTCCCAAACCCCATTTCAAATACTCAACAAGTGGAACAAAGTCGCCGTCACCCCTTA
>CAZFGN010000032.1:0-6176 GCA_964518695.1 uncultured Candidatus Saccharibacteria bacterium | reverse complement strand
CCAAATCGACAACTCCGCAGTTTACTAACGATGTGACAACTATTACTTACAGATCTTCTGTTTCGGTTACTCAAAAAGCAGGACCTTACACAACAACAATTATTTACATCGTAACTCCGCAATTTTAGAGTGGAATATGGAATTTAGAATTTAGAATATGGAGAATAAAAAGATACAATCATTTATTGACTTAGAAGTTTGGCAAGAAGCACACAAATTAGTATTATTTGTCTACGAAACGACTAAAAAGTTCCCCAAAGAAGAAATTTTCGGTTTGGTTTCCCAAATGAGACGGGCCGCAGTTTCTGTGACATCGAATATAGCCGAGGGCTTTTCTAGGATTTCTTATAAAGAAAAAGCGCAATTTTATTCAATGTCACATGGTTCTCTGACTGAACTGCAAAATCAAATATTAATAGCGAAAGATGTCGAATACTTAGATTTAGAAAACTTTCGTAAGTTAGTAGACCAGTTAGTAATTGTCCATAAATTACTAAACGCGTTTATAAAGAAAACAAAGGAATTCTAAACTCTAATCTATGAAAAATTCCAAATTCTTCTTGGCATTCACTATTTCTACACTCTACATCCTAAATCCTATTTCGGCGCACGCTGCCGAGGTCGGCTTAGGCGTCGACACAAACACCTTCGACTTAGAAATTCAGGCGGGGGATAGCTACAAAGGCGATTTAGCGGTGTTCAATACTTCGCCTACTGTCTCGCTTCCGGTTCATATTCAACTGAACCTCTGGGACTTGAAAGGAGATTCTGAAGATATTGAGTTTGTAACCTCCGAACCGGCTTTGAATGCTACTAAGTGGTTCAAATTAAAAACAACAGATTTGATTATAGAACCGGACAAGGCCAAAGAAGTTAATTTTACCATTAAGGTTCCAGAAGATGTTTCTCCGGGAACGTACCTCGTGATGATGCGCCTTCAATCGGTTCTACCGGAACATTATTTTGAGGCGGATGGTCCACGACTTATTCCTGAACTTGGAGTATTGTTTTTCGTAAAAGTTCCGTTACTAACCTTAGAGGGAAATAGGGTCGCCTACGGTGCCGAGGTGTTATCAATCAATCCAAAAGACGCGCGTCACATCGGTTTATTAGAAAAAACATTTATAAATAGGGCGAAAGCCGGAGTGTTTGAAGATGCCGTTAAGACTCTGATAGCCAAAGTAAGGAACACTGGCATATATCACTTCAAATCATCAGGATTCGTAGAGATTAAGAATTTTTTTGGTAGGACTGTTTCCAAAATCGAACTTAAGGAAAGATATCTACTACCAAATAAAAGTAGAGATTTGGAGATTCAGGTTTTCCCACCACCACTGGAAAAGTCAACGTCATTTACATCTAACATATTTAATTCAATAGCATACCAGCTTAAGAGAAATTCTTATTTAGGAACTTACAGCGCGGTTTTAACCTTAAGTATTCCCAACGAACCGCCGGTGGTTTCCACTATCAACTTCTGGGTAATCCCGTGGAAATTCTGGACTCCTCTTTTGGCTTCAATCTTAGTTCTCGTCTATTTCTTTATTAAATTTAAATTGCCTCACCGTTTAGGCGACTTTTTGAGAACTATTATAAAGGGCAAACCTCATTGATGTCTTGTTCCTGATTTTTGGTTGTTATATACTTCATTGCATATGGAATTAAGCGAAAAATCGCTCAAAACTATCTTAGAAGGACAGCGCGAAGAATATCAGCGCTATTTGGGCGTAGTTGTTGAAGATTTTAAATCGCAGATTCAGCTCGTTGCTGAATCTATGTCTGGAATGCAAAGACAGCTTTCAATTATTCGCGATATGGTAGTAAAAAATACAGAGGATATAGAGATTATGAAGATGGATTTGCATATCATCAAAGGTGATCTAAAAGAAAAGGTAGATAGATATGAATTAAAAGCTTTGGAACGTCGTATTGAGATATTAGAGAAAAAAAGGTAAATAAGCGTGGATTTATTGCCAATAACAGAATTATGGTATTGTGGTATAATAGAATTGTCGAGAATGTTTAATTTTATTTAAACAAATGAAAAGGGTTCGTGTATTAATAAGTTTGGCAATAGCCCTATCTCTTATGGTGGCTTTAGTCATCACTTATATTCCTTATACCTATGCTGTGGTTGGAGTTAGAAATTTTATCCAAGGCGGTAACACTTTCGGTGAGTTGGGAATCTTGGGTACTTTGGATAATTTCGGTTTATCATTTATCACCAATGGTAGCGAAAGGATAAGAGTTGATACCCTCGGTAATATCGGGATTGGGACCTCAACTCCAGAATCCAAATTGAATATCGTTGGGGGCGATTTCTGGCTTTTTAATAACGGGCAAAACCCTAGAATTGTAATTGGTGATAGCGGCATTTCTGGGCAATATGGATTTGCACAATGGGATAGCACAAATGATTACTATCGCATCGAAACAGACGGAACAAACGGACTAAAGGGAAAAGGGAATAACTTTTCTATTGGTAATATCTTTCCATCACAACCTTTACTAGTTGGGTTAGGAACAAACGAACTTTTCAGAGTTGAGAATACAGGCAATGTTGGTATTGGAACGACTAATCCCGGGCAAAAACTGACTGTAGCTGGCACTATTGAGGTGACTGGCTTTAAATTAACTACCACACCCACTAGCGGTTATGTTCTCACCTCTGATGCGTCTGGTGTGGGGACATGGCAAAACCCCGCCCCTCAAACCCCCTGGCTACAAGACGTAAACGCCGGAGGTTTCAAATTATTCGGTAACTCCACATCTAGTGCCACATTAACACTCGACTCCACTTCTGACGTTAACAACAAAGGCAACATTATTCTGAACCCTACTGGAGGAAATGTAGGTATCGGGACAGTATCTCCAGGGTCAAGATTGGAAATTAACCCAACCGTTACAGCAACTGCGGATTACACCGGTATTAAGAGCGGTATTGTTTATAACGGTGGAACGGCTTTGACAAACTGGTATGGAGCTTATATCACCTCTCCTACGGGAACCGGTATAATCACTAACAAATACGCTTTTATTACTGAGGCAAATGCCGGCAACGTAGGAATTGGGACGGCATCACCGACGTCGAAACTTCACGTATCAGGTACAGCGAATATAACAAGTGATACCACTATCGGTGGAAATTTATTTCTGCCTAGTCTTACTGTAGGCTCAGTTCCCTTTATTGGATCAGGTAAGTTGATTTCTCAAAATAATACAAGTTTCTATTGGGATGATATTAATAAAAGGTTGGGGATTGGCACAAATACACCACAAGTTGGTCTACAGGGAGTTGTACCTTCGGGAACTTTGTTATGGAGCGATACCAACTTAAATTTAAATTCAAAAACAAATTTATTTGGAGTGCCACATTTTGATAACACAAAAGAGCCTTTCTATGGAATGCTTATGCAGTCGATCCCTCTCAGTAATATCCTCATTTTTGGTGGGGGTACGTCTTTGGGCAATTCTGCTACAGATATTCGTTTTATCACGGCTTCTAATAATATTAGTCCTAATGGAGGTTCAGAGAGGATGATAATCGAACCGGACGGCGATATCGGCATAGGAACACTATCCGCAAAGGCAAGATTACACGTTGTTGGTGGCGATGTGGCAGTTACTACACAGGGTAATGGAATCATCCTTAAAGCAACTAATGGGCCGAATTGTTATAAGGTTACGGTTGAAAACACGGGGGTATTAAGTACGGCTTTGATGACTTGTCCTTAAAATTTTAATTAAAACCCTAATAATGTATAATATTATAGTAAGAGGAATTCCCGTCTAAACGAGTACAAATGGGTCTAACTACTAAAGATGAAAATTCTTAAAAATATAAAAGAAAATCGTGGTCGAGTAACGCTGGCAAGCGTTTTGGTTACAGCATTAATACTTGCAACTGGCGGTTTGTTTGTGTTTGTGAACGAAGCTAAAGCGGGCGTTTTAACAGGCACGAAACTTATACTCTCAACCTCAACGTCCAGCACAGTTGCAAACCACACTCTTTTCTTTACGGCAACGAACGGGCTAGCCTCTGGTGAAACTATTATATTAACAAATAATTTTGACGGCACTCCAATACCTGCCGCGTTAGATTTTGAAGATATAGACCTTAGTTATGACACTACTCCGGATGCCGCCTGTGATGCTGCCGGCGGAGATACCGAAATGGCACTTGCTGCCGCCCCTGTCACCACAACAATGGGTGTTGTTAGGACAAGCGCTACGGTATTAACTTTTACCAATGGTACCACCGCAATAACCTCCGGGTCTGAAATTTGTATTGAGATTGGAACAAACGCCGAAACGGGGGTTACCGGCATAGAACGAATTACAAATGCATCAAAGCAAGCTGTGGGAGTTGGAACAGCTAACGTAAAGTCTGTTGAAATCACTGGAACTATTGGAAACGACGACACCGGAACTGCCTTGGTTGCCATTATCGAAGGAGTGGCTGTTTCGGTTACAGTTGACGAAAGCCTGTCTTTCGTTATAGGTGGGGTTTTGAACGCTGATTGCGACACATCATTTACAACTTTAGGCGGTCCCGATACGGTAACAACCAATGCCGCGGTTCCATTTGGTACCATTTCCTCAACTAATACATTTTTCCATGCCTGTCACGACTTAACAGTATCAACGAATGGCGCAACTGGTTATGGAATAACGGCTGAAGAAAACCAAAGCCTTTTGAGAACAGCGCCTGATTCAAACGACAAAACTATTGACGATAGTTTGGGGAATAACGGCACTATGACGCATGCCGTCTCTGACGCTTGGTCAACGACTACCGTTAACGGGTTTGGCTACTCTTGTGAAGATTCGGGAGGTGCCCAAGGAGATTGCGCGATTTCCGCGAGCACTAATTACAGACAATTTGCCTGCACTGGCGCCGCGGGCGTTTGTGACCCTGACGGCGGCGGAGAAGCCGTAACAACTGTCGCTTCTAATGCTGCTCCGGTCAGTGCTAAAATTAGTCGTGTAGAATATAAACTAAACATTAGCGGTGTCCAACCGGCGGGGGCTTATTCAAACACCGTAACTTATATAGCAAGCCCAACTTTTTAGGTATGAAAAAATCTTACAAAATTACGAAAATAGCCTTGTTTATTGGAGTCGCGGCAGCAAGTGTTTTATTTACAAGCAACGCGAAAGCTGTAACAATAGCACCATTAAACTTTGAGTTAAACGGTAACTCCGGAGATACGATTTCAAACTTAGTTAGGGTTTATAACGATTTAGATGTCGGAATTGGAGTGATTATGGAAGTACAGGACTTCGTATCGGCCGGAGAGCAAGGGCAGGTACTCGTAAAAAGCCACGAAGAGTCGAACACATATAGCTTGGCAAACTGGGTATCATTAAATCCTCAAACTTTTTCTCTATCGCCCCACTCTTCTCAAACAGTTGAATTCACCGTAAAAATTCCAGCTGGAGGCGAGCCTGGTGGGCACTATGCCTCGGTATTAGCAACAGTTTCCGGAGAAGCTCCAGGCGGAGGAGTGGGCATCAATCAAAAGGTTGGAGCTCTGCTTCTTTTAAGCGTGGCTGGTGAAATTTCAGAAAATCTTGGTTTGGTTGATTTCAATCCTGATTCGGACCTTACGGAATACGGCCCGGAAAAACTTATCGCGCGTTTTAAAAATGATGGCACTGTTCACTTAAAACCGCGAGGCTTTGTTATTATAAAAAATGTCCTTGGCAAAGAAGTTGTAAAGATGGAATTGCCACAACTGAACGTTTTACCACAAAGCGCCAGGACAGTAGACATCCCCCTAAAATTAGCTAGTCAGTTTGGTAGATATGAAGCTACGCTCGCCGCGATTTACGGCGCTACCAACGAGCCTTTATCAGCCATAACAGTTTATTGGGTAATACCGTATAAACTTTTAGCGGTGTATGGGGTGGTTTTACTGACGCTTCTCGTGCTGGCTTATATGGGAAGAAAAAGAATCAAATTAGCTTTAAACGTATTGTTCAGAGGAGAACAAAAATCCAGCTAATTTTCCGGATAGTGGCCTATAATAGGAATTATGTATGTCCAGTTGGAAAAAAGAAACAACCATTTTCGCTTTATTTATATTACTGGCAACAACTTTATTCTCAATAAACAAGCCAACTAAAGCATCCCACACGCTTGAAACACAGCCGCAACGTGGAGGAGTAGGGAT
>CAZFGN010000031.1:1448-6750 GCA_964518695.1 uncultured Candidatus Saccharibacteria bacterium | reverse complement strand
GCTCTGTCTCGGCTGGCATGGCAATTTACGACACCATGCAATACGTTAAACCAGACGTATCCACTATTTGTATAGGCATGGCCGCTTCCATGGGCGCGTTTCTTCTTGCTTCTGGCAAAAAAGGCAAAAGGTTTGCCCTACCTAATTCAGATGTCTTGTTACATCAAGTAATGGGTGGCGCGGAAGGTCAAGCCGTGGAAATTGAAATAGCGGCCAGACAGATTATTAAAACCAAAGAAAAATTAAATCAGCTTTTGGCTAAACACACCGGCCAACCGCTTGTAAAGATTGAGAAAGACACTGATCGGGATTTCTGGCTTACCTCCGAAGAGGCGAAGGAGTACGGCCTCATTGACGAGGTTATTAAGAAAGCTAAATGAGGGCGAAGAAAATTGAATTTACCGAGTGGGGCAACGAGATTTTAAGTACTAGATTAAAACCGGTGTCCGCCTCGGCAATTAAATCAAAACCGGTACAAGAGCTTATAAAATCGATGTTTAGCAAAATCAAAGGTGTTGGAGTTGGTCTTGCCGCTAACCAAGTTAATAAGAATATGCAACTTGCGGTTATAGAAGTAACGCCAATTCCTGGGAGGCCGAATGTCTCTTATTTTCCAAAGACGGTGATAATAAATCCTAAGATTCTCAAGTACTCTAAGGAGAAGACTAAAGGATGGGAAGGATGCTTGAGTTGTCCGGGCATTCGAGGGTTAGTGACTCGGCACAAAGAGGTAAGGGTGAGGTACTGGGACGAAAGGGCGCAAAAGCACGAGAAGATAATGGTGGGTTTCCCAGCGATAGTTTTTCAGCACGAAATTGACCACTTGAATGGTATCCGCTACGCCGAGAGGATGGAAGATATGAAAATGCTCATCACCGAAAGAGAGCTACGCCAAAGATCTAAGAAGAAACAGTCTAGTAACCGTCAAGCTAATTAGCGGGGGTAGTAGGAATCGAACCTACATCTGCGGTTTTGGAGACCGCAGTCCTACCATTGAACGATACCCCCTCAATCCCACTTTTTTTATCTAAAAGTCTTAAAAGGCAAAAGCAACGCCTTTTCTTATATTACTATATCACCTACGGAGAGATTATAGTGTTTCGCGGCACTATCTCCTTGTACCACAACTTCCACAAAACGTTTTTTCTCCAGACCGGAACTTCCTATAATAAGCGCCGATTCGCCGTCGGGAACATCTTTTAACTGGGGAGTAAAATTAAACTTCCCCATTTTTATTTCAACCGAACCATTTGCCTTGTGATTTATTTCCTCTGGCAAAATAGTAGTCTTGCAGTTGCCAAAGTTGTCAATCCACCAAATAGCGTGAGGTGCGGTAGGAATTTCATTGATAGCCAGTTTATCGCTGGGGACCTTTGTACCGTTCAAAATAGAAACAGCTATTCGTGGAAGAAAATCATAACTTCTGAATTGGCTATTCGCCACATTTTGTCCTAGCTCTAATAGGTGATTATGAAGCTCCGTTAATTTCTGGAACGTTTTCGAAATGTCGAGAACGCTAATGTATTGAGCAAGTCCAAGTTTCTTGACAAGGGATAAGGTTAGCCCGTCAGTAGTCGAAAGAACGAGCGTTTTTTTGTACCAGAAATAACCAAAAGGTGTCCCATTTTTCCACCTTTTGACGTTGCCGTGCCTCGGTGCCACGTTTGCCAGAATAACCCCCTCTCTGCCTTCGGTGGCGTCGAGCGCGTCAATGATATTCCCAGCTGCTTCGAGATCATTAGAAACCCCGATGAAAACCGGCGAAGAACTTAAGAGTAATCCAGCTCTAGCCGCTTGTCTTCCCGCCGCGTTTGCGTCGCGGCAGTCATTGATAATTGTGACAATCATATTGTTGAGCGGTTATTTTACCCCGTTCTAATGTATTTTACCAATAGAATAGAGAATTTCAGGTATATATCCAGTGCCTAATAGAGAAGAGTTATGCTACAATTTTAACGTATCATAAACTCTGCGAAAATCTATGCCCAAGAGAAAGATTAAAAAAGTAGTGAAAAAGTCTAAAAAATCAGTCAAGGCTAAAACTGGACCAAAGAAAAAGGTACAGAAAAAAACTGGGCTAAAGAAGAAAGCGCGAAAGAAAGTACAGAAAAGGGCAAGTAAACGAACCAGTCCGATTGCCTTAATAAGGCTACAAGAAAACCCTATAATTTCGCCTCGGCCAGAAAACGGCTGGGAAGCTTGGCAAACCTTTAATCCAGGCGTCATTCTACTTGACGACAAAGTTCATTTTCTTTATCGAGCCATTGGCGAAGACGGCGTATCGCGTTTAGGCTATGCTGTTTCGAGTGATGGTCTCACTATTGATGACCGGCTCGCTTATCCAGTTTATGAACATGAAATAGGAGAGAGAACATTTAATATATATTCTTATTTTTCCGGCGGCAGCTGGGGCGGATCCGAAGATCCGCGTCTTACTCGAATAGATGGAGAAGATGTTTTGTACATGACTTATACCGCTTGTGACGGTGGATTGCGAGTCGGTTTGACCTCCATCAAAGTTGATGACTTTTTAAATAATAAATGGAAATGGCGTCTGCCAGCTTTAATTTCACCGCCGGGCGAAACTCATAAAAACTGGCTTATTTTTCCAGAAAAGATAAACGGCAAGTATGCAATCTTGCACAGTATTAAGCCAAATATCCAAATAGAATATCTCGATGCCTTGGAATTTGATGGTACTCGTTACATCAAAAGTTCTCATTACGGTCCGCAAAGAAAAAATTGTTGGGACAAATGGGTGAGGGGCGCGGGTGCCCCACCTATAAAAACTAAAGACGGCTGGCTTTTGTTTTATCATGCCATGGATAATGACTGGAGCAAATACAAAGTTGGCGCCATGCTCCTTGACCTTAAAGACCCAACCAAAGTGTTGCATCGCGCGAGAGAACCTGTCTTAGAGCCAGTAGAGTTTTACGAAAATTCTGGTTATAAACCGGGCATTGTTTATGTTTCTGGGGTAGTTATCAAAGACGGCAATATCTTAGTTTATTATGGTGGGGCGGATAATTATGTTTGTGTTGCTTCGGCCAAGCTCGAAGAGTTTTTAGAGGCCTTGAAGAAAGAAATTAGGCCAGTTCTCAAACGGAAAACATTGAGAACTAAAAAGTAAAATTATGCTTATTGAGCGCAGAGATGAGAACCCGATATTAAAACCAAACAAAAATCATTCCTGGGAAGCAGAAGCGGTTTTTAACGGCTGCCCGATAAGAAAAGGCAACAATGTTTATCTTGTTTATAGAGCTGTTTCCCTCCCTCATTACCATGCTTCAGCTGGTACGAAACTTATGGTCTCTGACATCGGTATTGCCGATAGCATTGACGGTGTCAATTTTCACAACCGAAAGCGTTTTATTACGCCGGAGTATCCCTGGGAAAGATTCGGTTGCGAAGATCCTAGAGTAACCAAACTTGGCGACAAATATTTTATTTTTTATACTGCCCTTTCTGCTTATCCTTTTAGGGCGGAGGGTATTAAGATAGGAGTAGCGATAAGTAAAGACCTCAATTCGATTCAGGAAAAACACCTTGTCACTCCATTTAATTCGAAAGGCATGGCCCTTTTCCCGGAGAAGATAAATGGGAAAATTTGGTCGGTTTTGACTGTCCATACCGATTCACCACCATCAAAAATATGTCTGGCTTCTTTTGACAAAGAAGAAGATATTTGGGAAGGAACCTATTGGAAGAAATGGCACGAGAATTTTTTAAAATACTCTCTGCCGTTCGCCCGGCGTCCTGAAGATCACGTTGAACTCGGCGCCCCACCGTTAAAAACGAAAGGCGGTTGGCTCTTGATTTATTCATACATCATGAATTATTTTTCACCCAAACCGCTTTTTGGCATAGAAGCAGCTCTTCTCGATCTTAAAAATCCTCTCAAGATCGCGGCGAAAACTAAGGAGCCGCTCCTCACTCCGGAGGAATATTATGAAAGAATTGGTTTGGTACCGAATGTTATTTTCCCTTCGGGGGCTCTTTTAGAAAAGAAATCAATCCGTCTTTACTACGGCGCCACCGATACTACTTGTTGCTTAGTCACCATTGATACAGAGGCATTACTGACAAAAATTTTAAAAAAAGGGAAGGGGGTTTTGCTTGCTCGAGCGAAAGAAAACCCGATAATTATTCCAATCTCTAAGCATCCATGGGAATCAAAGGCCACATTTAACCCCGGAGCAGTTTACCTTGATCACAAAGTCCACCTTATTTATCGGGCGATGTCGGAAGATAATACTTCTGTTTTCGGCTATGCCACCAGTCAAGATGGTGTTCATATCGATTATCGCGCACCCGATCCTATATATGTTCCACGGGAGTCCTTTGAGCAAAAAGGTGAACTGGGAGGCAACTCCGGCTGTGAAGATCCAAGACTTACCAAAATTGGCAGCAAAATTTATATGCTCTACACTGCTTTTGACGGGAAAAACCTTCCTCGAGTAGCTCTCACTTGGATCAAGGCAGTAGATTTTATAAAACAAAAATGGATTTGGGCAAAGCCGGTTCTTATCTCGCCCCCGGATATAGATGATAAAGATGCTTGCATTTTTCCGGAAAAAATCAAAGGCAAATATTTTATTATCCACCGTAGCGGCAACGATATTGATTCAGCTTTTAGTCCCACTCTGGATTTTGACGGCCAAACTTGGATTGAAGAATATCGCTGGATTTCTCCCAGAGCGGGGATGTGGGATAATAAAAAAGTGGGCCTGGCTTCACCGCCGATAAAAACTAAAAAGGGGTGGATCCTTTTTTATCACGGCGTTTCCGAAGAAGATGGTTTTTATCGATTGGGCGCGATCTTGCTCGATCTTGCCGACCCCACCAAAATTATCGCTCGTACCGATGACCCGATTTTTGAACCGGAAAATAATTACGAGAAAGAGGGCCAGATACCAAACGTTATTTTCCCGTGCGGTGCGGTTCTTATTGGAAGAAAAATATTTATCTACTATGGCGGAGGCGATAAAGTAATAGGGATGGCAACCATTAAAGCAAGGGATTTGCTTATCTACCTCAAATCCTGTAAGTGTTGAGAAAATTATGCGAAACGAGAAACAAAAAAATGTAGTTGTCGCGGTAAGCGGCGGCTTTGACCCCATTCACATAGGCCATATTCGCCTATTCCAAGAGGCAAGAAAATTGGGCGATAAACTCGTAGTTATCCTAAATAACGATAATTGGCTCAAGAAGAAAAAATGGCATATTTTTATGCCGGAAGAAGAGCGAAAAGAAATTTTGAATGCATTGGCCTGCGTAGATGAAGTTATTTTGACAAAGCATG
>CAZFGN010000031.1:1075-1438 GCA_964518695.1 uncultured Candidatus Saccharibacteria bacterium | reverse complement strand
CCGCCCGCATATCTTCGCGAATGGCGGCGATCGACATCAAAAAAACGTTCCGGAAGTTGAAACTTGCGAAGCAATCAAATGTAAAATGGTTTTTAATGTTGGAGAGGGCGGAAAAATTCAATCAAGTTCCTGGCTTCTTAATAAACATACAAAATTGGAAGAACTTCATAAACAAACGAGATCGTTAGCTGGCAAGAAGATTATCATGTTTGATTTAGATGGGACGCTAACCAAAAGCAAGGCTGTTCTTGATAAAGAAATGGCTTCACTCCTTTGCCAATTACTTGAGAAGAAGGCAGTGGCAGTAACGGGAGGCGGAAATTACCCAAAGAATAAAAATCAGTTTCTTGCTTATTTGTCATG
>CAZFGN010000031.1:0-1065 GCA_964518695.1 uncultured Candidatus Saccharibacteria bacterium | reverse complement strand
CTTTATTCTTCCTGTTTCTGGAGGAAGCTTATACAAGTATCGAGTGCGCCCACCTAGCGGGGCGAAGATCGCGAAAAGCAACAAATGGCAACTCGTCTACAAAAACGTATTGACCCAGAAGGAGAAGACAGGCATTCTAACCGCTTTCAAAAAATCTTTCCACGATATTCACTACAAGTCGCCCCAAGAAACGTACGGCAAAGTTATAGAAGATCGCGAAAGCCAAATTACTTTTTCGGCCCTAGGACAGAAGGCGCCCCTTGATAAGAAAAAGGAATGGAATACAAACAATGACATCCGGCCCCAACTTAGAATTGCTTTAGAGAAGCATCTTTCTGGTTTTGAAATACGGTTAGGAGGGCTTACTTCGATAGATATCACAAAGAAAGGAGTTGATAAAGCATACGGGATAACACAAATAATGAAATTGATGTCTGCGACCAAAAAGGAAATTGTATATGTTGGCGACGCCCTTTATAAAGGCGGCAATGACTACGTGGTCAAACGCACTGGAGTGGCTACTATAAAGGTTGAAGATCAGGAGGAAACCAAAGCTATTATCCGTTTCCTTCTTTCATCTTTCCCATCAAAGGCAGATCCGCCTTTGATGGGGAAACAATAAAAACAAACATGAAACATCTAAGTAATATTACATATAAACCCTGGGGAAGATTCGATGATTTGGCGGAAAGTAAGGGGAAGTGGCACCTTAAACTGCTTGTCATAAAAAAGGGCCAACAGTTAAGCTTGCAACAACACACAAGGCGCAATGAGTTGTGGATTATCGCCGAAGGCAAAGTTCAGGTTCGAAAAAGCAATAAAATTTACATATTGGCCCCTCAAAAATCAATCATGATTGGGACAAAGGAGATGCATCGCGCTAAAGCATTAACAGACGCCGTTATCATAGAGATTTCCTTTGGTTCTCATAAAGAAAGAGATATTATTCGCCTCGAAGATGATTACGGAAGAGTTAAGCAAGTCGCTAGAAAAAGAGAGCCATAACGTTTGAGCGGGATACCGGAATCGAACCGGCGCCATTACCTTGGCAAGGTAGCGTACTGC
>CAZFGN010000030.1:1999-6947 GCA_964518695.1 uncultured Candidatus Saccharibacteria bacterium | reverse complement strand
ATCCCTACTCCTCCACGTTGCGGCTGTGTTTCAAGCGTGTGGGATGCTTTAGTTGTATGTTGACTTCCTTGCCATAAAACTACTGCCAGTAAGAAAAGCAAAGCGATTGTTTCTTTTTTCCATAATTGGATATAGAACATACATAGTTCATAAACTGACGCCCAGAGAAATTAACTAGACTTTTGTTCTCCCTTGAATAATATTCTTAAAGCCAATCCCACCCTTTTTCTTCCCCTGTAAGCCAATATAAGAAGTACTAATAAGACTCCCCCATACACTGCTAAAAGTTTATATGGTATTACCCAATAAACTGTAATAGCTGACAAAGGCTCATTGGTAGCGCCATAAATCGCGGCCAATGTAGCTTCATACCTACCGAACTGACCCTCTATTTTTAGGGGAATATCTACTGTCCTAGCGCTTTGGGGCAAAACATTAAGTTGTGGTAAATCCATCTTTACTACTTCGTTGCCAAGGACATTTTTTATGATAACAAAGCCTCGTGGTTTCAAGTGAACAGTGCCCTCATTTTTGAAACGCGCGATAAGTTTTTCCGGACCATATTCCGTAAAGCCCGAGTCAGGATTGAAATCAACCAAACCAAGATTTTCTGAAATTTCACCAGCGACACTTAGGAGAAGTAGAGCTCCAACTTTCTGATTAATACCCACCCCTCCGCCTGGAGCTTCTCCGGAAACTGTTGCTAATACCGAAGCGTAATGCCCACCAGGCTCGCCTCCGGCCGGAATTTTTACGGTGAATTCAACCGTTTGAGAAGAATGGGGTGCTAGTGAAAAAGTTTGAGGACTTAATGATACCCAATTCGCTAAACTATATGTGCCAGATTCTTCGTGACCTTTTATCAGTACTTGCCCTTGTTCTCCGGCTGATACGAAATCCTGCGTTTCCATAGCAACCCCTATTCCAACATCTAAATCGTTATACACCCTAACTAAGTTTGAAACCGTATCTCCAGGGTTACCGTTTAGCTCAAAATTTAATGGTGATATTGTGACGGCCTTCGCGTTATTCATAAATAAAACACTTGCTACCGCGACCGCGATATATAGAATATAGAATTTGGAATATAGAATTTGGATTTTCATATTAAAAGGTTGGGCTTGCTATATAAGTTATGACGTTCGAATAAGCGCCTGCTGGTTGAACACCGCTAATATTTAACTTGTATTCTATGCGACTAACTTTAGCGCTAACCGGAACAAGACTGGAGGCAACGGTTGTCACGGCTTCTCCGCCGCCGTCAGGGTCACAAACACCAGCGGCACCAGTACAGGGAAATTGCCTATAATTCGTACCCGCGGTAATTACGCAATCGCCCTGCCCGCCGGTTGATAGTACGCAAGAATACCCAAACCCATTAACGGTTGTGGTTGACCAAGCGTCAGAAACGGCGTGCGTCATGGTGCCGGCATTCCCCAAACTATCGTCAATAGTTTTATCATTTGAATCACCACCTGTTCTCAAAAGACTCTGGTTTTCTTCAGCCGTTATCCCATAACCGGTCACGCCATTCGTTGATATTGTGAGATCGTGACAAGCATGGACAAATGCATTTGTCGTAGAAACGGTGGTAAATAGAACCGCGGCGTCTGTTGTTACCGTGTCGGGACCAGCTAAAGTTGTAAACGATGTGTCACAGTTAGCATTTGTCACGCCCACTATTGAGAAAGACAGGCTCTCATCAACTGTAACCGAAACAGCCACTCCTTCAATAATGGCAACCAACGCGTCCCCTGTGTCACCAAAAGTTCCGGAAATAGAAATAGATTTAATATTACCCGTTCCTAAACCGACACCTTCTTTCGATGCATTCGTAATTTGCCTAACTCCAGTTGATTGGTTAGTGGCGTTTTTCCCAATTTCAATACAAATTTCAGATCCAGAAGCTACTGCGGTAGAACCGTTGGTGAAAGTTAAGACTGTCGCACTCGTTCTAACAACGCCCATCGTTGTGGTGACAGGGGCAGCCGCGAGCGTCATTTCGGTATCCCCAGTATTACAAACACCATCTGGCGCAGCCTGAAAACTAAAGTCTATATCTGTATAGTCTAATGTGGTAGGTATCGGCGTGCCATCAAAGTTAAGCGTCAGTATAATGGTCTCGCTAGCGGCTAACCCTAATCCCGTAAAAAGGAGCGTATGATTTGCAACGACGCTGGGCGTTGAAGTTGAAAGCGTGTCTTTCATACTAGTTAAAACTGCTGCTTTAGCGGTGTTTGCAAAAGCATACAAGCCTACAGTTGTAAGCACTAAAGAAGTTACCAGCAAACTTGCTAACGTTATCCGACCCTTATTTTCTTTTAGATTTAAAATAGCCATTTTGACTTCAATTTATCTTCATGACCTTTTTACATTAAATTTTTACGACTATTTAAGCTTATTAATATAATACTATATAACACTTCCGTATTCAATATATCTGGGGATAGGTTTCTTTAGGTATGTAGTATTATGTAGCAACTATAAAGAGCTACTTATCATGGCGATCAAATATTGTTTGAGGTTGTTAAACAAATTAGCTAAGAATTCGGTAAATATGGTCACAGCGGATGGTTTAGAAGGAAGTAAAGTTCCTTTGAGTGCCTCGGCATATTCTATGAGTTGATTAGCTTGATCAATGCTTAGTTTTTTGCCTGACAACGCTTGAGCCTCTCTAATAAAAGCTTTAAGACTGGCTACCGCAGTGTAGTTTAATCCAGCTTCTATTCGATCCTTAGCGGGCTTCTAATTTTTGAGTAAGACTTATTTCTATCCCTTTATTTAAGCCAAATGATTTGGTAAGTTCTATCAATCCATTGATATCCTCTTGTATTACTAATACAAATTCTGATAGCGAATTAACTTGGCCACAGATTATGTTGTTTTTCGTATCCAACGAAGTAGTTGTATCAATCCAGATACCATTTTCAAAATGCATCACTTTTAATCTATCCTCTCTGCCGGTAAACTGTGTATCGTCGTAGTTAATGCATACCGCAACTGGTCCGATATATGTTGCTGTTGTTCCTATTTGATAATAAGTTGGTGGACTACCAAGTTTGAATCCGGTTGGGGGTGGAGTGCCAGTCTCGGATTGAGTTACAGTTGTGTCACCCGGCATGGTAACTCCCGCAAAGGTTACGCTCACGTTATTTACTGCAACACTTACGTTTGAACCAATCAACGTGTTAGAGCCAGTAGAGATAATCCTTATTTTGCCGTCAAAAGTACCGCTGTATACCAATGTTTGGTTACCGTTAGTGGTTAAAAGGAAATGATAGTTAAGAGATAAAACTTGCTTAAAATTGCTAGTTCCTATTTCCCAAGCCCATAGATTACCCTGCGTTGTAGTGAATATAGCTACGGAGTCGTTCTTAACGAGAACTATACGAAACGGCCTTTCGGTAAAAGGTACTCTTACAATATTTCCGCTATTAAGATCTATAGTAGTCAGAAAATTTTCTATAATAAGTGGTGAAATTTGTCTTCCTTCGGCCACTACTAATTTAGTTCCGTCTTTAGTTATATCTAGATCGAATGGAACTGTTGATGGCCCTGCATCAGCTAAAGATATAAAGTTTATTACCGAATCTGTAGTAGTATCCACGACTGATATGCTTTGATTACCTAAATTAGCGATGTATGCTCTTGTGCCTGCTTGGTTAAAAACTATGTTTCTTGGACCGCTACCACTAGAATGAATCACATTTACGATATCGTGATTGGGTACTGAAACGACATAAATATTTGATGAGTCGTCAGATACGTAAACCTCATTTCCATTAGGATTCACTTCAAGTCCTCTGATAAAGCGGGATTCAGTTGATATTATTTTGCTAAAACTACCGTTAATCGTATCAAATACTCCAATTTTCCCTTCTCCGTCACTTGCTGTGTAAACGAAGTTACCTGACGGATGTATACCAATGACTCTTGGTTGAAAAAATGGTACTGCCACTGAGCTGATTATAGTATTAGTTCTGCCGTCTATTACTATTAATGTTGGGTTGTCTCCGGCTGCTACTACATATATCCGTGAGTTATCTTGCGAAACAGCAACTCCCAGGGGGTTATTAACTGGTAAGTTGATTTCTGCCAGTAATGAAAATCCATCAAGAGGTGCGGCCACTACTTTGTTAATAGAAACATATGAACTAGCGACTATTAGGACGAGAGAAACGCCTAGCAATTTTGTTACTGTTATACGACCATTATGATTCTCTCTTAGATTTTTAACTATAGTCATTATTAAACTCTAGTTGATATTAGATTACATTCAGTATTGAGTTTACTACCTCAATTTGCTTGGGGATAACTTAATGCTTATTTACTCTTTTTCTCTAAAATTTCCAGACGCCGTTCCAGGGCTTTCAATTCATATCTATCGACCTTTTCCTTCAAGTCATCTTTGATGATATGCGTATCCATTCTAATTATTTCTATGTCTTCGGTATTTTTTGCCGTCATTTCCCGAATTGCCGAAACATGAATTTGTAATTTAGCAATGTCTTCGGTGTTTTGAGCCACCATATCTCGCAGAGAAATAAGTTGATCTTGGATACCTGAAATTGATTCGGACATCAACTTAAGATGAGATTCAAATTTTTCATTCAAAATTCCTAAATAGCGCTGATATTCTTCGCGCTGTTCTTCCAAGATAGTTTTGAGTGATTTTTCGTTTAATTCCATAATGCAATCTATGTCCTTTGAACTTTTTTCTCGAGCAGGGTTACCCTCTTTTCCAAAAACGAGAACTCATCAATATCTACCTTTTTCTTTAAAGAATTTTTAATAAATTCAACATCGCTTTTGACTATCTCAATATCTGACGCCATTGAACCAATCATCTCGGTGTGAGAATTCAAAGTTTCGGTATGAGAGCCTAAAATTTTAGTGTGAGAATTCAAAGTTTCGGTATGAGAGCCTAAAATTTTAGTGTGAGAATTCA
>CAZFGN010000030.1:0-1899 GCA_964518695.1 uncultured Candidatus Saccharibacteria bacterium | reverse complement strand
AAGTTTCGGTATGAGAGCCTAAGGTCTGTTTAATACCATTGATATCAGTTTTAATATCATCGTACTGTTCAGCTATTAACTGCACTTGCGATCCAAAATCTTCCGCTAACACCCCCAAGTATCGCTGGTAATCTTCGCGCTGTTCTTTTAAGACTTTATTTAGATTTTCTTTGTTAATTTCCATATAGGATGTATTATGACATTTGAAAGTTGGGAGTCAAGTTCTTTGTACTTTCGTATGGAACTAATGGGGTTTGCCCTTTATAATGGTTCTCAAAAAATCACCTAAGCGATGGCGGAGCTTCAGTAAAATATATAGTATTAAAGAGAATATAGCCAAAGTAGGCAGCCAGAATTTCCACGGGATTACCCAAAAGTTGATAGTGGAGACCACCGGCGGTTCGTTGGGAATACTTAAAGTTAAAACCGCGCTGTAAGTTCCTAAATAGGAATTTTTCTTAAGTTGGTATGCTATTGAATTAATAATGTTAGATGTGAGTGATGCTGACTTTTCCGATGGCGGCGGGAAAACTTGAATCTCTAAGTCTCTACTTTTATTTGGCAGTAGATACCTTTCTTTAAGCTCGATTTTAGAAACAGTCCTGCCGAAAAGATTCTTAATCTCTACAAACCCTGATGATTTGAAGTGATATATGCCAGTGTTCCTCACTTTGGCTACTAGAGTCTTAACGGCATCTTCAAACACTCCGGCTTTCGCCCTATTTATAAATGTTTTTTCCAGTAAACCAATGTGGCGAGTATCTTTTGGACTAACTGATAACACTTCCGCCCCGTAAGAGGTTCTAGTGCCTTCTAATGTTAGTAGAGGAATTTTTATGAAGAAAATTACTCCAAGTTCAGGAATAAGCCTCGGACCTTCCGCTTCAAAGTAATGTTCCGGGAGAACCGCCTGAAGCCGCATCATCACGAGGTATGTTCCCGGAGAAACATCGCTCGGTACTTTAATGGTAAAGTTAACTTCCTTGGATTTATCTGGTTCTATAATCAAGTCTGTTGTTTTTAATTTGAACCACTTAGTGGCATTCAAAGCCGGTTCGGAAGTTATAAACTCAATATCTTCAGAATCTCCTTTCAAGTCCCATAGGTTTAGTTGAATATGAACCGGGAGCGAAACAGTAGGCGAAGTGTTGAAAACCGCTAAATCGCCTTTGTAGCTATCCCCCGCCTGAATTTCTAAGTCGAAGGTGTTTGTGTCGACGCCCAAGCCAACAGTTGCCGCGGCAACTGTTGGAGTATGCAGTATGCCGTATACAGTATATAGCAGCGACAAACTGAATATAGTATACAGCGAAATCAAGTTAATTAAATCATTTTTTTTCATAACTTATTGTTTGCTGAATAAATAAATCTCTCTAATAACTTGCTTGTGTCAGAAATACAAGGAATTAAATTGTTATAATCCTCGTCGTTTATGTAGTTTAACATCTTAGCTATTTCTGTTTGGCTTTCTATTTCTGACAGAGAACCGAGAGATGTTCTATAAAATTGAACCTTCTCCCTGCGGTGACGCCTTTTGAATCCTTCTGCGATATTAGAAGAAACAGATACGGCGGCACGTCTCATTTGTGATGTTAATCCATATGTTTCTTCTTTAGGAAATTTAGAAGTTGTTTCGTATATAAGTTTCGTCAAATAAACTGACTTCTGCCAAACAATCAAATCTTTAAATGATGTAATTTTCTTTTTCTCTTCCATATTCTTAAGCTATCATGCTTTACATACTATATACCCGTCTATACTATATACTTCCTCAAAATTGCGGCGTGACTATATAAATAATGGTTGTCGTATAAGCCCCTGCTTTTTGAGTAACCGAAACAGAGGATCTGTAAGTAATAGTTGTCACATCGTTAGTAAACTGCGGAGTTGTCGATTTGG
>CAZFGN010000029.1:0-7076 GCA_964518695.1 uncultured Candidatus Saccharibacteria bacterium | reverse complement strand
AAAGGGAATATATGAATAAGCTTTTATTAAATTTAATCTTTTTCATACTTTCTTATTTTCATAGTCCTATTATATTATACAACATCTACAGTTTTTAATTTTCTCTTTTGTGGACCAAGTCGAAAATAATGAAGACGAAATGGGGGAGCAGGAGATAGAAGAAATATAGTTCTATCGGCAAGCCAAATAGATATATGCCTATTCCACCCGTACCCGGGTAAATCCAGATTTGATGGGTTGTGCTGTAACGCTCCCAGGAAATCATAATTACCATAATTATGAAAGTGACCGCGAATCTCTCTCTTTGAGAATGATACAGAACCTCTTTGAATTTAATCTTGAGAAATGCCGTCGCGGCGAACAGAAAAAATAAAATAATTAACTCCTGCATATTCTATTTACTGGTTCTTTTTCTATCTGAAATAATATGTACGGCTTTGTAAATGGTTACCCAAAAATATGGCACCCACAATGCCCATAAAAACTCTTCAATAGGTATCGGGCCTATAAAAATTCCAAGAAGGCCTTGGCCGGTGAAAACCCAATGCCCCCTTGGTATCGCGTAGAGATCCCATATGGTAATGCTCGCTAACGCGATAACCGCGCAGATCACCCTTCCCCTTAATGAAGGGAATAAGTGCTCTTTGAAAAACCACTCGATGAAGACCGCGCTTGTGAGGACCATAATTAGAATAGTTAGATACGACATAAGGATTCTACGATATCTGTTTTCAAGAAATCTTGGCTACCACTCTGCTCGGCCCGCCGTCAAGCTGGAGTTTTATCGGAAAGGCAAATACTTTAAATTCCAAGCCATCCAAAGCCGCGAGATTTGTTAAGTTCTCGATGATTAAAATATTCTCTTTGAGCAGGATTTTATGCACGGGGAACGGTTCGTGGTCAACGCTGCACATATCAACGCCTACCATTTTTACCTTTCTTTCTATAAGGTAGTTGGCCAATTCTTCCGTCAACGCGGGATAGTTGTTGAAGTATTCCGGTTCACGATAAAGGTCGCTCATGCCCGTGCGGAATAAGACAATATCGCCTTCTTTGATGTCGATTCCATTAGTTGCCTCGAGATTAAGGTTCTTCCCAGAGTTTACTAGTACTCCTCTCCCGGAAAAACTTTCGATGGGGATTTGGTCAAGGGTTACGCCGCCGGGAATCATATGCGAAGGCGCGTCGATATGCGTGCCCGCGTGGGTGCCTATGGAAAGATAATGGTCTTCGTAGCCGTTTTTATGAACATTGCCCGCAGGTTCTATTTTTACGGCAGGGTCGCCGGGATAGACAGGCGTGTTTTTGTTGATTGGGACCGATAAGTCAATCCATTTCATATACTTGTAATGTTATCAGAAAAAAACCGGAATCTGAATAAGAAGACAGAGCAGACTTCGCTATAATATATGTAGTTCTTTAGGGGGGAGGTGAGAGCGATGACGATAAAGGAAATGACTATAAGTCAGATCGTCGTCGGTGTTTGGCAACAGCACGTTACCCCGAGAGAGGCGCTCGAAGAGATCGAGGCGAAAGGTTATAAAATTGATTTGCCTCGAGAAGATATCCTCGAGCTACTCGAAGCGGTCTCCGATAAAGAGATGAATGTAACCGCCTTCCTTCGGGCAGTCGGATGTGAACGATAAACCGAAAGGAAGCTGGTTACGATGTGTTCTGCCAAACAGATAGAAGGGCGCTCCAGCGTTTATCGCATGAGCGCCCTTACCACACTTTGGATGTGGAGATGAAGGATGTTCTGTGTTAATATGTTGACCATAAAATTGTTAAATTCTTCTTGTAAACATGATTACGAGACATCACAAAAATTTATGGAAGCTCGGACGTAAGGAATACGACACGCAGGTGTTTGGTGTGAATGGCGATTCAGAGCTCATCATCCGTGAGGGGAATTATCAATACAATGTGCACGACCTAGTTCGCAAGTTTGGCTCATCGCTTGAGATTTTTTTGCCGTTTATCGTTGAAGATCGTCTGAACAAACTCTTCGCGACTTTTGAGAGGCACATCAAGAGAACAGGCTACAAAGGCAAATTTTTCTATCACTATCCGATGAAGGTGAATCAAAACCGCGAAGCAGTACTCCCGTTGGTGTCTGAAGGCGCGCATCTTGAAGTTGGCTCGCACAATGAACTGGCGCTTGTCCGCAAGCTTTGGGAGAGCGATAGTGTCAATACCAAAATCAGGATCTTATGCAATGGCCCGAAGACCAAATCGTATGTGGATTTGATCCATCAACTCTCGGAGCGGTCAGTGCGGGTGATGCCGATTATTGAAGATGCGGCAGAGCTTGACGAGTTTAAGGAATTCAAGGGCGACATTGGGATTCGAATCAATTTGGAAACTAAAGTAAAATCACATTGGGATAAAAAAGCGGATCGTTTTGGTCTCACAGCCGATGATATTCTTGCGCTTGGCAAGATTCGCAATTTGAAGCTCTTGCATTATCATATTGGTTCCCAGATTGAGTTGGGAGCGGATATTATTGCGGCTATGAAAGAGGCATTGCGGGTATATCGCAAGGTTCGAGAAATAAATCTTTCGCTTGATACGCTTGACGTTGGTGGAGGGTTCGCGATTCCATACGAGAAAAAACCGATGTATAGCGTAGAGAGTGTTTCGAGAAGCATGATTTTGACGCTGAAGAAACTTTCCGATCTCTGGGGTATGCCACATCCCAACCTGGTGGTGGAGTGGGGACGATATATCGTAGCGCCGGCGCAGATTACGATATTCAAGATTGTTTCCGCGAAAGCTGTCCCTAAAGGGCTTGCGCGCTTTTGGTACATTATTGACGGCAGTTTCATGAATGACTTACTTGACACTTGGGCGATCCATCAGAAATGGCATATTGTGCCGGTGAATATGATGAATGAGAAGAAGAAACATCGCGTATGGCTTGCGGGACTTTCCTGCGACTCTGACGATAAATATACCGCGCGTGATGGATATGTATCGCTCCCTCGATTGGAGGACTTGAATCCGGGCGAGGATCTCTACATCGCGATTTTTGATACGGGCGCGTATCAGGACGCGTTTGCGTCACATCATTGCTTGCTGTCGTCTCCGTTGAAGCTCGTCGTGCAGAACGGTATTGTGACGGTTGCCCGACGCCGCGAAACCGCGGAAGATATCGGCAAGTTGTTCGGGTGGTGAATCGTCTTGTATAATAAAAAGAAAGAATGCCTAAACTAACAAAAAAGGATCTCTTGCAATATCCCATTGCGCATGTGGATATTAAAAAGTTGGATGTAAAATCTCTAGTCAAGTCGTATGGCGAGATGTCCTTTTCCGCCCGCGATCTCTCCCGCGCGGCTGATATT
Organism: uncultured Candidatus Saccharibacteria bacterium; assembly: GCA_964518695.1. Lineage (GTDB taxonomy): Bacteria > Patescibacteriota > Minisyncoccia > UBA6257 > Colwellbacteraceae > CAZFGN01. The sequence continues at coordinate 3,735 of CAZFGN010000029.1, read as the reverse complement.
TACAACATGATGCTTGCGGACAAACGCGCGGCGGTGTGGCTCACACTTGCGGGATCGACGAGCGCCGCTGGTTGTATGCAGATCTATGTTGACATGGTGAAAAACAAGATGGTGGATGTGATTGTCGCGACCGGCGCCTCTATCGTTGATATGGATTTTTTTGAAGCGTTGGGATTCAAGCATTATAAGGGTACGCCATTTATTGACGACGGACTTTTGCGCTCGCTCTACATTGACCGCATCTACGATACGTTTATTGATGAAGAGCAATTACAGGCGTGCGATCAGGCGATTGCAAAAATTGCGGACGGGTTAGAGCCAAGGCCATATTCTTCGCGCGAGTTCATCCGTGAGATGGGGCGATATTTGATAAAACACGGTAAGAAGAAAGATTCGTTGGTACAGGCGGCGTACGAGGCGGATGTGCCGATTTTTTGCCCCGCGTTTTCTGATTCGTCAGCGGGTTTGGGTTTGGTGTATCACCAATGGCACCACCCCGATCGCCATATAAGCATTGATTCAGTAAAGGATTTTCTTGAACTCACCAAGATCAAAATGGGCAGTAAAGAATCGGGGCTTCTAATGATCGGCGGTGGCGTGCCGAAAAATTTCGCGCAAGATACAGTGGTCGCTGCCGAGGTGTTAGGACGCGAGGTGCCGGTGCATAAATATGCGATTCAGATTACGGTTGCTGATGTGCGTGACGGCGCGTGTAGCTCTTCCACTCTTAAAGAGGCAAGTTCCTGGGGTAAGGTAAGTACGGTTCACGAACAGATGGTGTTTTCCGAAGCGACGATGGCATTGCCGATTCTCGCGGCATACGCGTATCAAACTGGCCGTTGGAAAAATCGCAAGTCGCGTAAATTCAGTAAAATGTTTACGACATAATAACGGCGTATGGCAAAGTCAGTTCACGGTTTTAACGCGGCGAGCACGATGAAGGCAGAGGTGATTCCGCTCCGCTTTGCGGGTGTGCCGAAGCAGGACTTCAAAAAGGCACGGATCGTGTTGATTCCAGCGCCATACGACGCAACGACGAGCTACAAATCCGGTTCGCGTGAGGGGCCTATGGCCATTTTGCAGGCGTCCATGCAATTAGACGAGCCGTGGGGTGAGGAAGAATGGCATCCGGCGGTGGAGCAGAAATTTTTCTATACTTTTGAACACGCGCTTTCATTTTATGGCGGTTCCACGAAAGAGCATTTGGCATCGCTTTCAAAATTTATCGCCGAGGACGTTGTGGCTCATGGCAAAATTCCGTTCTTGCTTGGCGGCGAACATTCACTTACGTTCGCATCCATTGCGGCGTTGTATCAAAAACATCAAGATTTTTCTATCCTCCATTTGGACGCGCATCCTGATTTGCGAGATGAATATCACGGTGATCCTTATTCACATGCCTCTGTGATGCGCCGTTCGTATGAACTTGGGCCAAGAGTTTCACTTACCGAAGTTGGTATTCGGAGTATTGACCGTGATGTGCGAAAATTCATCGCGGCAGAGGAACGAAAAAACACTTCGACAAAATCACTCACTATATTTTACGCGCCTGAAGTTCCTGTGGAAGAAATAGGGAAATCGTTGAAATCAAAAGTGTATATCACGGTTGATTTGGATGTGTTTGATCACTCGGTTATGCCTGCGGTCGGTACCCCCCAGCCCGGGGGGCTCGGTTGGTATCAAATTATCGGTCTTATGGAGTGGGTGATTGCGCGCCACGAGATTATCGGTATGGACGTTGTGGAACTTGCGCCGATTCTGGGCATGGTGGCGCCGGAGTTCGCCGCCGCAAAGCTTGTCTGGAAGATGATTGAAAGTGTTTTTACGCGCGAGAAGAGTTCGGGCGATGTTAGGATTAAAGTTGCCGCTCGATGAACCTATTTCTTAAAAGGTATTTATATAGCAATCCAGGCGCGATGTTTTTGTAGAACCATGGAATGCGATAATCCGCAGTTTCGTTTAGGTGGTCGATCAGATTGCCGGTGCAGTTATTAAAAAATGAAGAAAAGAATTCAGGTTGGGAGTAAAGGCTGTCGGCTCTCGCGCACATATCCGAAAATATTTGCTTCAATTGAGCCGTCGTAAGATTCAATCTATACAAATTCACAGGCGCCTCTTTCCTGTGTTTTACTCGGAGTTCTATTACATCGTGTTGATCAGCTATAACGTACATTATTTCACGATGGGGTAGAATATCCTTCCAGGCCGAAAATCTCTCTCCTCTCCTTTTCCTTACTTCTATTGAGAAGACGGTGTGGTTGTTGTTTTTGAAACCAAACCTTATTAACACGTGGCTAATCAGAATATTTCGAGAGAACGGGACAAAACCGATTGTCGCGGTTTCGATATTATTTAAGTCAAAAGTTTTATCGTAATAATCTATATCGTAAACAAATTCGGAGTGGTAATGGAAATTTCTAATGTTTTTAATAGATATCGAATTACCGTTCCTCGTTATGGAAGGCAGTATCTTTTGGTCAAGTTCCCAGTTTCTATTATTGCTTGGCTTATTAAAAGGAAACATTATTCAATTATAATACTCTTATAATAAAACCGCCTTTGAGGCGGTTTTGGGGCTCAACGAAAGAGGTTGAAAAGCCCCGATACTATGTGCCACACCCAAAACTTCCATGCTTCTTGCCTGTCTTTTTCAGTCATTTCTGCCTCAAAATCAATAGTGAAGTGATGGGCTAGTCGATCCAGTCGGACGTGTGTATCGCCTTCTTTGATAAGAGGTTTCATATTTTTAGTGATGGTTTAATCAGATGATAAATGATCATGCTATGAGGAGTATGGGGTATAAAGTTATAAACGTACCGGTAGATACACGGTATGATAAAGGAAAATCTTGAGCTGTCAATATTACTCCTCATAACACGCAATTTAACTATATGGGTTTACTCGATGAAGGTATTGAAACAAGTTTTGAGCCAACGACAACCGCGGAGGCGGCAATTAAAACATTTTTTATAATATATTGTCCCTCCAATGTCGGAACTAAAAATGCTTGCCAGGTAACTTCAGGCAGGAAGATCAACGGCAATATAGTTGTAATCAAATGAATGCCCAGCAAGAAAATCGCTAAACGTTCCAGTCCGCGTACAAGGAAAAGGATGCCGATCGTCACTTCAAAGATGGAGAAAAGGGTGTAGAAAAGAGTAAAAGGCATAAAGTCGATGGTCTTTTCGAAAAGAGCTTGAACCAGCGGGGTAGCTGGGCTTACATTTATAAGTTTAAGAAAGCCAAACCAAAAATAGACTGTGAAAATTGCAATCCGCGCGAGATGGACTTCCCACTTGCGAAGATGATTTATAACCTGAACATCAAGTTTCTGAATTAACTCCCGCATGCAGAGTTATTTTATCAAAATTTATTCTGCACCACAATTTATTATCGTCTGGCAACAAACACTAAAACCTATTGAGAAACAACAAAGGTTTTATTTGCAAGCTCTCTTTACTTACTTCCGGCGTACTAAATTAGAGCCATCACGCCCCACAAGATTGCTACGGTTGCCCAAATATAGTGAATCCAGCGAGGCCAGTTAAGGGCCAAAGTGAGGAGGATCATCACCCCAAGAAAAATTGGCCCGCCCGCCGTTAAGTATACTCCTTCAGACATATTTTTTTAAATTATTATTAAACTAACTGTTCGATTTTATCTCGACCTTTAATACCTTTAAAGATAGTAAGTGAAGAAAAAATGCCAAAGGCACGGCAAAAAGCGGAACGGTGG
>CAZFGN010000028.1:2866-7783 GCA_964518695.1 uncultured Candidatus Saccharibacteria bacterium | reverse complement strand
TTGGTCTGAGCTGGATGAGAAAGGCGGAGAATCAAAAACCTAAGATAACGCCTCATTACGAGACACTTGACAGGAATATTATAGTATGCTATAGTTACTTTGCTACACTACTTTGTAGCAACAACATATGAGTAGTAAGCTCATTAATAACTGTCGCGGAGTTAAAACTCATTGCTTCCATACTAATTCTTTATATGCGATGATCTGGCATATAATAGTAGGGGAATCATAGTTATTTCTCGAGTCTTATGACCTTGAAAAGCCCCTCTCCCCCGTTGCGACAACGGACTATGGGGCTTTTTCTTTTCTATAAAATCAGAAAAGTTCTATCATTTACTTACGATTGACATTCTTTGTAAGTTAAGGTACAATTGTCTCAATCAGTAAAAGCCCCGCTGGGCATTTTTATTTACTTACATGGAATTAAGAAACATCGCGATAATTGCTCACGTTGACCATGGTAAAACGACTTTGGTTGACGCTCTTTTAACGCAGTCGGAAAATTTTTCAACCAAAGGCGGATCCGTCTTCGGCGGAAAGGTTCAATTTGACGAGTTAATCATGGATTCAAACGAACTTGAAAGAGAACGGGGGATTACGATTTTTTCCAAAAACGCGTCAATCAAATATCATGATATTAAGATTAATATAGTTGACACGCCTGGCCACGCTGATTTTGGCGGTGAAGTTGAGCGTATTATGCGGATGGTTGATGGCGTCCTGCTTTTAATTGACGCGAAGGAAGGTCCAATGCCTCAAACGAAATTTGTTTTGCGCAAGGCGATCGAGGCTGGTCACAAAATTATCGTGGTTATTAATAAAATTGACAAACCTAATGCCAGACCGGAATGGGTCTTAAATGCCACTTATGATTTGTTTTTTGATCTTGGGGCAAGTGAGACGCAAATAGAGTTCCCCGTTATTTATGCTTCTGCTATTCAAGGTAAAGCCGGTTTGAGTTCTGATTTAAACGCAATGGAAAATATTCTGCCGATTTTTGATACCATCATAGAGTATATTCCAGCTCCGCTGCGCGAAGATTCAAAACCTCTCCAAATGCTTACCGTCAATTTAGCCTATGACAATTACAAGGGGAAGATAGCCATTGGTCGGCTCTACGCGGGTGTTTTACGTAAGGGCATGGCTGTAAGTCATATAAACAGGTCTGGTGAAGTTAAAAGAGCGGAGTTGAGTGCGGTTATGCTCTTTGACGGTCTTAATCGCGTTGACGTGGATGAAGCTAACTCTGGAGATATAGTTGCTGTTGCCGGTATTCCTGATATTTCAATTGGTGAAACTATCGCCGATTTAAAAGAACCGCACGCTCTACCGATTATTCACATAGATGAGCCGACAATAAAAATGACTTTTGGGGTCAACACATCGCCATTCAAGGGGAAGGAAGGACAGTACACCACTTCGAGAAATATCAAGGAACGTTTGGAGCACGAGCTTGAGACCGACGTGGCCTTAGCTATTTCTACTACGGAATTCGCCGATCGGTGGACGGTTGCCGGGAGAGGTGAATTACACCTTGCCATACTGATTGAAAAAATGCGTCGTGAAGGATTTGAGTTTGAGGTTTCAAAGCCGCAAGTCATTTTTAAAGAAAAAGATGGGGGAAAGATCGAACCAATGGAACTTGTTTCTATTGAGGTTCCGGAAAAACACTCTGGTATAGTTATTGAAATGATGGGGAAGCGTTCTGGCGTTATGAAAGATATGCGCGCGGATGCAGGGACTGTTTATATGGACTTCCTTATACCTACTCGTGGACTTATAGGTTCGCGCGGAGAATTTTTGACCGACACAAAGGGCACGGGGATTATGAATAGCATCTTTTTAGGTTACGAAGATTATAAAGGCGATATTCACCCAGAAACACGGGGCTCGATTGTTTCGACGGAAACGGGTATTTCTAATAACTTCGGATTGGTTACGGCACAGGGGCGGGGAAAACTATTTATCGGCGCGGGTACCCAGGTGTATGAAGGGATGGTGGTTGGTGAGAATGCTAAAGCTGGAGATGTTCCTGTAAATGTTTGTAAAACTAAACAACTTACCAATTTCCGAGCGAAAAATGAGGGGCTTCAGGATCAACTTGAGGTGCCGTTAACCTTGAGCTTAGAAGATTCGCTAAGTTATATCGGTGATGATGAAATGGTGGAGGTAACGCCTAAAAGTATTCGCATCCGAAAAATTTTTCTTACAGAAAATGATCGCAAGAGATTGAAGAAAGGTGAAGGTAAATAAAAATCAATGATGGACTTGCCGTTTCGCCTTTTTTGTGTTATCATGCATTTATGAACAAGCCTCCTGATTTTTATAACCTTGGAATTGCTCCGAATATATTAGAGGTACTGCATAGATTGAATTTTAAGGTTCCTACGCCTATTCAAGAACGGTCAATTCCTCCGGCAATCGAGGGCAAAGACCTCGTCGGTATTGCTCAAACTGGTACGGGCAAAACACTTGCTTTCGGGATTCCTATGATCCAGGCCATTCTTCAAGGTAAAAAAGGACTAGTGATTCTTCCTACAAGAGAGTTGGCATTCCAGGTCAATGAAACATTTGAGAAAATTGGTCGCTCGTTAGGTTTGCGTACAGCGGTTCTTGTTGGTGGAGAGTCCATCCGTCGCCAAATTTTTGCGCTTCAAAAAGATCCGCAGATAGTTATCGGAACACCAGGGAGGATTATTGACCACCTCCAAGAAAAAACAATTTCCTTAAGTTTCGTAGGCATACTCGTGCTTGATGAGGCAGATCGGATGCTTGATATGGGTTTCGCACCGCAGATTGGGCGCATACTTGGTAACGTACCTCGTAACCGGCAGACAATGCTTTTTTCGGCTACAATGCCGCGAGATATCATGGCTATGGCGAGCGCAAATATGAAACTTCCCATACGCGTGGAGATTGCTCCTTCGGGCACTACCGTAGAGAAAGTGACTCAAGAGCTTTTTTTTGTGGATAAGAATGACAAGCCGCGTCTCTTGGAGAAAGTTCTATATGAATACCGCGGTTCTGTACTTATATTTTCGCGGACTAAATTTGGAGCACGCAAGATTACAGCGAATGTTCGCGCAATGGGTCATACTGCCGCCGAGATTCATTCTAATCGTTCACTTGGGCAACGTCGTGAAGCGCTTGAAGGATTCAAGAATGGTAGATACCGCGTACTTGTGGCAACTGACATTGCCGCGCGAGGAATTGACGTAAAAGGGATTGAGCTCGTGTTAAATTATGATCTCCCTCAAAGTCCGGAAGACTATGTACATCGCATTGGTCGGACTGCTAGGGCAGGCGGTACGGGACACGCTATTTCTTTCGCCACTCCGGATCAGAGGCGTGATGTTCTAGGGATCGAGCGATTGATACGCGGCGTATTGCCGCGTTCGAAGCTTCCTGAATTGCCTCCGGCCCGGAAGAGTGATAGGATACGAGAAGCGCAAGAATCGCGTTCTAGTTATGGTAGTCAACCGTCGTATCGCTCGCCCCGTGGAGTCACTTTCAGGCCTCATTCACGTTCCGGCCAAACGAGTAGTGCCCGTGTTTATTCCGGTGGACATCGCGGATTTAGAGGGCGAGGTGGATTTAATCACCCCAAGCCAAGAAGATAATTAAGCAAACACGTCTAATTGTTTCCCTTTTCAGATTTCATCTTATTTAAAATATTTTTTACTTTCTCAAGACTGTCCCAGTCGTGGATAGAAATTGATAAGACCCTTTTGTGAATCTTGAAAAGGGTATCAATTTTCTTTTTTACTTCTTCTTGTGTTACGGTGTCACTCTTGCTTAGAAAAATGTACTCGGTTTTCTTCCCCAGTTCTTTACTGTATGTTTGGAGTTCCTTTTTGACGGTTTTGTAATCTTTTGTCGGGTTTTCCGATTCCGCGGAAATCAGATGGAAAATGATATTAGTGCGTTCAATATGGCGGAGAAACTTTATGCCCAGGCCCTTACCAGTGGAGGCACCTTCAATAAGTCCGGGGATATCCGCGAGAATGAGTTCGTAATATACCCCTAGGTTTGGTTCCAGAGTCGTGAAAGGATAATTAGCAACCCTGCTTTTCGCTTTGGTAAGTTCATTTAGCAAGCTCGACTTTCCCGCGTTCGGCAAACCGATGAGCCCAACATCAGCAATGAGTTTGAGCTCGAGAGTAACGGTGAGGTTTTGACCGGAGAGGCCTAATTGAAACTGCTTGGGACTAGTGTTTGTGGAAGATTTGAATTGAAAGTTTCCTTTTCCACCAACGCCTCCTTTAGCCACCAGGATTCTCTCGCCGATTTTTAATAATTCTTGAGTTTCATCGGTCGTTGTCTTATGGATTACGGTTCCTACAGGAATCTTTAAAATTAGATCTTTTCCGTCGCGGCCATCACTGAATTGCCCTTTCCCATCTTTCCCATCATCCGCTTTAATATCTTTTTTATATCTGAATTGGTTTAGGGCGTTTAAATCTGAAATACCTTCAAAATAAACACTCCCGCCTTTGCCGCCACTGCCGCCAGCTGGTCCCAAACTCATTAGATTTTTATTGAAAGCCACGGCGCCCTTCCCACCGTTACCAGCTTCAATATTAATTTTTACCTCATCAATAAGCATCAATTTGTTTTAAACTAGCTTAAGAGTTAGCCCTTTCGACATTCCAAGTTTTTGAGAAACGCCGGCATTGATCTCTAATACGTATCTGGCGCGTTCTTTGGGGTATATAGCGGGACACAATACACCTTTGCACGGTTTCACATTTCTTGCGATATGGATTATCTTTTTGTTCTCTCCAATCCAGAGAATGTCAAGTGGGATGCGCATATTAAGCATCCAAACAGGGATTATCCTATCTTTCCCAAAACAGAACAACATTCCTTTATTTGGATCTAGATGATTTCGAAACATTAGCCCAAGAGCTTTCTTAA
>CAZFGN010000028.1:0-2856 GCA_964518695.1 uncultured Candidatus Saccharibacteria bacterium | reverse complement strand
CTTAATAAGAGTATCAGCAAGTTCGATCTCAAAACAATAGTCTTTAAAACAGACGCGTTCTATTTTCCTGTGGAGGCTTGTTCTAGGCAGAGTCAAAGGTAAATAATAATTAGTGTTATTTGTATAGTGAAAATTTGTTTGTAAGTTCGCTTACCTTTTCTTTTTCTCCAAAAATTCCAATACCAAGATATTCAAGATCTTTGGCCTCTTTGGTCATGAGAATCTCTTGAATTTCACTGTCATCGTTTGTTTCAATCATTTCTTGAAAAAAGCACAGATAGGGGAGTTGGGAAACGCGGATGCTCGGCAAAAGTTTTTGTAGGTCAATATGCGTTGCTACAAGAATGATGATAGGATATTGTGAATTGCGCGGATAATTAATCTCATCTTTGGTAATAAAAAATTCACCGGTACTAAAGGATGTCTTCATGACATTGCCCGCGTAGGCGCTTATATGAGCTACGGCGTTAAGGATTTGCCATTGTGGCAAATCCTTTCGTACAACAATTACCACCTTTTTCGAGAAATCTTGTTCCATAATCCGTTAAATCTATATTTTATTCTAACACTTTGGTTAGAATCATGAATAGGCCTAATTCTATTGCCACTTTGGAGAATAGGAGTAGAATTACCCTGTGCCGAATTATCTTAAATATGTTTTCACGCTTGCCTTTAGGCAGAAAAAATCTCTGGTATTTTTAGTGATTCTGCTTTTTGTGAGCGTGGGGGCGCGCCTCGGGCAACCTTATCTTTACAAAGTGGTCGTTGATACGCTCACATCCGGTCTTATCGAAAAGAGTTTTGCGACTTCTCAAGTGAGGATGCTTGTTTTCGTGGTCATCGTATGGTTTTTGTTGGCCATCGTTTCGAATATTACGAACGCGGGGAAGTCTTTTCTTTCGTGGAAAATTGGGAACAATAACTCACAAGAAATTCATATGAAGGGCTATGAGCGCCTTCTGCGGCTTGATTACGCGAAACATATGGCGGAACATTCCAGCAGTTATTCAAAAATAGTTGATGACGCGGATGTAAGCACTTTTGAAATGACTAATTGGTGGCTGGGTAATTTCTCATCTGCCATTCTCGGATTCGTGGGAATGTTAACCATTGCTGTTTTTGTCAGTTGGCAAATGACGCTTGTGGCGATTTCTGTGATACCGCCAACTCTTTGGTTTATCGTGCGCCACGTGAAAAAGTATGAGAATGAGCAAAGGGCAGTGAATAAGATGTGGAAAGAAAAGCACGAGCATCTTTCTGACCAAGTAGGGAATATTGTTACCTACAAACTAAACCCTGATGAAGATATTTTCCTTGAACGCCATAAATTTTACACCGATCGCGCGAGCGGAGCGCAGTTAGCGCTTAATAAAAAATGGCGATTAGTCGAGATGTTAAATCCGGACGCGCTCGCGCGTTTCATGGTTTTAGGAACGGGAATTTTCTTTGTAAAGGACGGTTCAATCACTTTGGGAACACTGTTTATGTTTATGGGGCTTTTGAACGAAATACTCACGCCACTGCATCTTTTAGGAGATATTCTTCCTCAATATATGCGCCGGGCACAGCATATTGAGAGTCTGTTGAGGCTCTTTGCCCAGCAGGATTCCGTTAGTAATCCTCCATCTCCAATTTATATCTCTGAAATCAAAGGTGAAATTGCGTTTGATCATGTTTCTTTTTCTTACGCGAAAGAAAAAAGTAGTTTCGAATTACATGATGTTTCTTTTGTGATTAAGCCAGGGCAAACGGTTGCATTGGTGGGACATTCTGGTTCGGGGAAGACGACTATCATGACGCTTCTCACTAGACTTGTAGATCCCACGAGCGGTCATATTACTATTGATGGAATAGACCTTCGGAAGTTCGATTTGGAAGAGATTAAGAAACACGTTGGGACCGTGCTCCAGGAGAACGCGATGTACAACGAAACATTGGCGCAAAATATCGCCTACGGTGATGCGCAAGCGACAAGGTCAAGAATCGTTCAGGCGGCAAAACAGGCTCACGCGCATGAATTCGCGGAAAAACTTGCTAAGGGTTACGATACTTTCATCGGCGAAAGAGGAGTCCGTCTTTCCGGAGGAGAGAAACAGAGAATAGCTATCGCACGAGCGATACTGAAGAATCCTAAAATAGTCGTGCTCGACGAACCGACAAGCGCGCTCGATAGTATTACCGAGAGGAAGGTTCAGCAGGGGTTGAACGAGCTTATGAAGAAAAAAACCACATTGATCATAGCTCACCGACTATCAACGGTGCGTAACGCCGATATTATATTGGTGCTTGAGAATGGTAGGATAATAGGTAGGGGTAGTCATGTAAATCTCCTTAAAACTTGCGCTACATACAAAACTATGGTTCAGCTTCAGGTGGAAGGATTTTTAGCTGATCGGCCACAGACTGTTTCACAATGAGGATACAAAAATACTTATCGGAACAAAAAATTTTATCTCGTAGAGAGGCTGAAGATTATATAAGGAAAGGGCTTATAACTTTGAATGGTTTGGTGGTGCGAGAGATGGGAGTGCAGATAGACCCGACTAAAGATAAAGTTGGGATATTGGATCGACATTACAAAGAGAGGACTAATAAAATGACCGTGGTTGTCTACAAGCCGCGGGGTATCGTTTCTTCAAAAATTAGTTCTGAAGGTGAAACGGTGTTTGAAATTTTCCCTGAGTTTGAGAAACTAAATGTTGTTGGCAGGCTTGATAAAAGCAGCGAGGGACTACTTTTGCTATCTAATGATGGAACAGTGACTTCGTCGGTTACGGGGAGCGACCACGCAATTGAAAAGGAATACGAGGTTTCTACGCGCGAAACCGTAAATAAAGGCAAAGCCAATAAAATGGA
>CAZFGN010000027.1:0-8070 GCA_964518695.1 uncultured Candidatus Saccharibacteria bacterium | reverse complement strand
ACAAGTAAGGCGAGTAAATCAAGCTGGCCGGCATCCGCTATGCACCCGACACATGATGTTTATCCCGAAAGGGGTGGTTGTATAAGTTCAGCTTTTGACTCTTGTAAGGGTCTGGGTTTTGGAGAGACATTCAAGTTTGTTTTTAACCATGTCGGTTCTTGGAAGTATCATGACCATTTGAACTCAACTCATTTTGGAGCGATTATTGTTGAATAATGATAAGGCTGATAAAAAAAATAATAGGTGAAGCGCGGGTGGTTTATGCCCACTGTGATATTCCGTGCGGAATTTATGACCCGCATCAGGCCCAACTTGGGGCGCTTACCGTGATTAGAATGGTGGACATAATACAAGAAAACGCCCAGCACGCCCAAGAGGCAGAGCAAAAAGGATCTAACCCGCTTGAATTCCGCCATAGTGTGATTAGGGCGGTAACCGTAAAAGAAGAACACGCTGAAATGTGCAAGCGTGAAGTGAGGGTCATCTGGGGAGATTATTTTAAAGACGAACATTTAGAGAAATATCCGGAATTGAATGACCTGGTTAAGAAAATTATGCAGTTAGGTTCTAAGGTAAAACAGACAGTTGAGAGGAGCGTGGCAGTGGAGCTTTTAGTCGCGGTGAACCGTTTTGCTGAAATATTTTGGGAAACCAAAGGAATTTCCACCAAACACGTTAAAGCTCCATATAAACCGGAAGAGGAAATTGTTTATCCAGTCCTAGGATAAATGCGTTTCATTGTTTCTGGCAGCAGTATGAAGCCGGATTATATGCCGGGCGATAAGTTGTGGGTGAGTAAGCTCACTTATATATTGGGTAAACCTAAAGTAGGTGATACGATAGTTTTGCGTGACCCCCGCGATCACAGACTCATTTTAAAAAGAATCTTAGAGATTAAGAGAGATGGTTATTTTGTGAAGGGTAATAACGAGGGGGCGAGCACGGATAGCCGTGTGTTCGGACTTGTCAAAAAAGAAGATATGATCGGCAAGGTTTTCTTTAGATACAGAAAAGGATAATAAAAATCGGCGCGGCACTATAATTATCCTAATCTGTCGTTTTGGATAAATATTTTAAATCCTTTGAGCCAAATCTTAATCCCTTTTGTAAAGGGCATGATTGAGAGTATGTAGTTTAGCTCTATAAGCCCTTTTAGAGCCCATCCTAAAAATCCCGACAAACAAAGAGGACCAATTTTAGCAACTGCATACTTGCCACCAACCGGTATTATGTAAGGGTAGTTCATCGGTTTGTAAGTATATTGAGGCTCGCGCCCTTCTATTTCGCAGATAATATTTTTGGCGGCGACGGTTGCTTGTAATATGGCGGCTCGCGCTACCATCGGTACCGGATGACCATATTTATCGTAGATGCAAACTATATCACCGACCCCGTAGATTTTGCCGTATAACTTAAGTGTTGGCGTTTGGGGTAGGCAGTTCATAGATTCGGAAACTTCGGATCTGCCCCCTTTTTCAAACTTAAAGGGCATAGCCTGAATGACTGAATTAGCTTTAACTCCTCCTGCCCAAACTAGTACATCAAACTCCAATTCATGCGCGCTTTTTAGGGTCACTTTGTTTTTAGAGATTTTAGCGATAGAATCGTTTACGATTACGTTCACGCCCAAATGTTTTAGGCGGCGCGCCACTTTATTTATAATCTTGTTTTCGAAACCGTTTAGAATAGTTGGTCCGGCCTCAACTATAGTTACTTCTGTATTACACTCTTGGTTGGTTTTTTTAACTTCGCACAGCCAATTTTGGAGTTCGGCGGCGAATTCTACGCCAGTTGATCCTCCACCGCCAATGATAACCTTCAAATCCGTTTTTCCTCCCTGAATTAGGTCCCATATCGTATCTCTTATTCTTATGGCATCAGTGAAGTTTTTGAGTTCAAGAGCTTTTTCTTTGAGTCCAGGTATGTCGAAGAAGTTAGTTTCCGATCCTAAGGCGATAACAAGGTAGTCGTATTTAATCTTTTCACCAGTATCAAGATGCACATCGCCACCGGAGACATCAACGACTTTTACGCCGCTTTGTATGAAATTCACAAGAGAGCCATTCAAAATGCCTTTTATTCCATAAGTAGCGACCTCGTGTAGTTGGGTGTAGTTGGCTATTTCTTTAGAAGTGGTAGCTGTTTCGTAGAGAAGAGGCGTGAAAGTATGATGCGAATTTTTATCTACAAGCACTATTTCATGTTCGTGTCCCAATTTTTTGCCTAGTATTAAAGCTGCTCGCAATCCTCCGAAACCGGCTCCCAGTATTACTACTCTTTTTCCCATACTATCTAGTATCCTATATAATTAAAGTTAGCTTGTGAAATGGAAACTTTTCTTGTTATAACGGTTGTAGTTCTACTTGTAGCGGTTTTCGTGATTGGCGTTGTTTTTTTGAAACGTGGCGGGTCAAAAAGAGAAGCCGATCAATCATCAATGGTTTTACTTGCGAACCAGATGCAGGAACTCACGCGTACGCTTGATGCCAAGATGAGTGAGAGCGCCCGCCAGATGAGCGAATCGGTACGGACGCAGTTCGGCGAGTCACAGCGCGTGATTCGGGATATTAACGAGCAGATGGTGAAGCACCTAACCGACGTCACCAAGGGCGTCACGGAGGCGAATGAGGCGAGCAAACAGATTTTTACGGTTGCTGGAGCCTTGCAGAATCTCGAAAAAGTTCTTAAGCACCAAAAACAGCGGGGCAATCTCGGGGAGGCCGGGCTTGAGCTCATATTGAGCAATGTATTGCCAGCAACCGCGTATAAGTCGCAATATCGATTCAGCGACGGCGATACGGTTGATGCCGTGATACTGACTAAAGATGGTATGATTCCGGTTGACGCGAAATTTTCACTTGATAATTATAACCGAATCGTGAATGAGACGGATGAGACGCGCCGGATAGAACTCGAAAAAGATTTTAAGAATGACCTTAAAAAACGGATTGATGAAACGGCCAAGTATATCAGGCCTAAAGAGGGGACGCTCCCGTTCGCCTTTATGTTCATTCCGGCGGAAGGCATTTATTACGACTTGCTTGTGAACGAAGTGGGCGCCGTAAAGGTGAACACGCGGAGCCTGATTGATTATGCCTATACGGACAAGCACGTGATTATAGTTTCTCCCACGACATTTTCCGCGTATTTGCAATCCGTCCTCTATGGATTTCGCGCGTTCAAAATTGAAGAACAGGCAAAGCAAATTGCTAAAAATGTTGAAGCTCTTTCGCGTCACATAAAGGCCTACGACGATTATTTCAAGCGAGTTGGCGTCTCGCTTTCGACTACCGTGAATCACTACAACGCCGCGGGCAAAGAACTTGGGAAAATAGACAAAGATGTTTTAAGAATCGGCGGCGAGGCTATGAACATTGAACCGATGGCAGTCGAGGGGCCGGATGTTGGTGGGGACTAACGCTTGCAAGTTATAGTGGGTTTGTTATAATTAAGCTGTTAGTACTGATAATTAATGAACATGCATATGATTAAAGATGCGTAACAATATGAAGTATTCGAATCAAAATCAATCAGCGAATTGTTCGGTTTTCTTTGCTTTCTTTAGCTTTAGCTTCTCCTCGGGAGGGGTTATTTTGGCTTAGGAAGAATACGTAACGTAAAGAGAAAGGCCGAAGATTACTCCTCTCAAAGAGGAGTTTTTTGTCGTCTGGCAAGAGTACGAAGTTATAGCAATCTGCGTTTTCTTGCCAGAGGATAACTAATCCTCTGCGGATGTTCTTTGGCGGAAGGCCCAGACCTATAACCAACTTTGCGGAGGTGGACGATGGATGCCAGTAAGTATCGGGTGAATAGAGTGATAGGCGTCGCGGATTTCCCTAAGATAGCGCCGGGTGACGTATGTACGGTATCAGTTTTGAACTCGGTTTTCTACTGCACTGCGGTAGAAGAGCGGGAACGGAACCATACCAAAGTCATTCACGGCTACACCATCCGTGACCGTACGGTATTTAACGTGCGACTCACGATGGACGGGGAGTACAGCACTCCCACCGTGGAAATGTTCCGAGACGACGGGCTTTATTGAGCGGCAGAAGTTTTTGCCGTTCTCGAGCAGTCGGGGGCGCCTAAGGCGTTTTCGACTAAAGTCGCAAGGGGTTCTCAACGAGAATCCCTTTCTTTTTTAAGGGTTGAAGAATGATCCAAATGAGGCCTTGACAAGCCCCGCGTCCATCGTTATATTTTGTACGAACTATGAATATAAAACCACTTTCGAATCATATATTTCTTGAGCCAATAGGCGAGGAGAAGACCACTAAGTCGGGGATATTTATTCCTGATACAGCCGAGAAGGAAAAGCCCATTAAGGGCAAGGTTTTGAGTGTTGGTCCGGGTAAGTTTAACGATAAAGGCGAGCGAATGCCGATGTCTGTCAAGGCTAACGATTTGGTCTTATTCAAAAAATATGGTCCGGATGAAGTAGAGATTGAAGGTAAGAAATATTTGGTCGGCGATGAAGACGATATACTCGCAATTTTAGAGTAGATTCTAAAATTGCTTAAATGTAAAATTAAAAAATCAAAAATCAAAATAACAATGTAAAATTCAAAATGGAAGAAATGTTTAAAATTTTTAATTTAATCAAATCTTTAGCATTTTAAACTGTCATTTTCCACTTTGATATTTACATTTTAAATTTACTATAATATGGCAAAACAAATAAAATTTAATGATGAGGCAAGGGTTGCTTTGAAGAAAGGAATAGATAAGCTTGCGGCGGCCGTAAGAATGACTTTGGGTCCGCGCGGAAGGGCGGCGGTTATTGAGAAAGGGTACGGCGCGCCGCAGGTTACTTTTGATGGGGTAACTGTTGCTAAAGAAATTGAGTTACTGGATAAGTATGAAAATTTGGGGGCGGAATTTATTAAACAAGCGGCGGAAAAGACCAACGATAATGTTGGCGATGGTACCACTACTTCGGTTGTTTTAGCTCATTCGATGATAGAGGAAGGAGAAAAAGCGATCAGCGAGAAAGGGTTTAATGTTATTCAGTTGTCTGAAGAGCTTAAGAGGGTCGCGGAGGAGGTTGTTAAAGAGTTAGAAAAGCAAAGAGTAGTTATTAAGAATGATCCTAAAAAGATCAAAGAAGTGGCTACGCTTTCAGCGAAGGATGCCGAAACTGGCGGGCTTATCGCCGAGGTAATGGACAAAATAGGAGGCGAGGGGATAGTTACTATTGAAGATTCGAATACTGTGGGTAATTCTCACGAAATGGTTGAGGGTTTACAGTTTGATCGGGGCTTTATTTCTCCATATATGATGAGTCATCCCGACAAAATGGAAGCGGCGCTTGAGAATCCTTACATTTTAGTAACTGATCAAAAAATTTCAGCGATCAGCGACCTTTTGCCTATTTTAGAAAAAATTATGGCCGGTGGGAGAAAAGAGTTGGTGATTATTGCCGAGGAAGTGGAAGGAGAGGCGCTCGCGACCCTTGTGGTAAACAAACTCCGCGGGGTGTTTAACGTTTTGGCGGTGAAGGCTCCGGGATTTGGCGATAGGAGAAAAGAAATGCTTCAGGACATCGCTACGGTTACGGGAGCGGATTTCGTATCGGAGGAATTGGGTAAGAAGTTAACTGGAGTGGACTTATCATCGTTGGGACGCGCTCATAAAGTTGTGGCTAATAAAGATAATACTACTATTGTGGGAGGTGGAGGAAATAAAGACGAAATTCAAAAAAGAGTTTCCCAGATAAAGTCGCAAATCCAAATGACGGAGTCAGACTTCGATAAAGAAAAACTCCAAGAAAGACTCGGGAAATTAGCTGGCGGCGTTGCTGTCATAAAAGTTGGAGCGCCAACTGAAACTGCCCAAAAAGAACTCAAGCAGAGAGTTGAAGACGCGGTGGCGGCGACCCGCGCCGCTATGGGAGAAGGCATAGTCCCGGGCGGAGGAATGGCGCTTTTTGGTGTGGTTCTTAAGGAAGCTAATGAACCCGTAGCTAAGGCAGCCAGGGATATTTTAGTGAGGACGTTAGAAGCTCCTATAAGAGCTATCGTTGAAAATAGCGGTCAGTCTTGGGAGAGAATCGTCCAAGATTTGAGGCAAGAGAGAAGCAAAGCGAGTAATAGTTGGATTGGTTTTAATGCGTCTACTAACAAAATAGGGGATTTGAAAGAAGCGGGCATAATTGATCCGTTAAAGGTTACTAAAACCGCTTTTATTAATGCTGTTTCTGTCGCGAGCACATATCTTACGATAGGCGCGGCGATTACGGAGATACCGGAAAAGAAAAATCCGATGGCGGGCGGAGGTATGAGCGGCATGAATGGTATGCCTGGCATGGGCGAAGATTATTAAATATAATAATATAAATAGATGAATTACCTCATTTATATATTCATAGCTCTCGGACTTTTAGTAGTTTGGGTTGTGTTTGCCTATAACAGACTGGTGGGTTTGCGGTTCAGGGCCAAAGAGGCCTTGTCTGACATAGATGTGCAGTTGAAGCGTAGGTTCGATCTCATCCCTAACCTTGTTGAAACCGTGAAGGGTTATATGGCACACGAGAAGTCGGTACTTGAAAATGTAACCAAGGCTCGCGCTAGCGTAGCCGGCTCTACCGGCAATCCTTTGGAGAGAGCAGATTCAGAAAATATGCTCTCGAGTACTCTAAAAACTCTTTTTGCCGTTAGTGAAAATTATCCAGACTTAAAGGCGAACGCCAATTTTTTAGAGTTACAGAGAGAGTTAGCTGATACCGAAAACAAAGTCCAAGCTTCCCGCCGATTCTACAATTCAACGGTGATGGATTTAAACACGGCTGTAGAAACTTTTCCCTCAAATGTCATTGCTAATATGTTCAATTTTGGGCAAGAGAAATTCTTCGAAGTAGAGAATGAAGCGGAGAAGGAGCCGGTTAAAGTTCAATTCAAATAAGTATACTATATCACCGATCGGACATATAGTATACTAGGCTTCTTTTTCTTAGAGATTGCTATGTCTATTTATACACATCGAGATTCTAATATTAGAAAAACTTGGCTCATTTTTGCGCTTTTTCTTATAGTTGTGATTGGTATCGGTTGGGTATTTGGTCGGGTGTATAACAATCAGGGTATTTTGTTTTTCGCGGTCATTTTTAGTACGCTCACGAGCCTTGTTAGTTATTGGTACTCTGATAAAATTGTTTTGCGTATGTTTCGCGCGCAACCGGTTAGTATGGAGAGCGCTCCGGAGCTATACAGAATTGTAGAAAACTTGGCTATTACCGCCGGTTTGCCCGTTCCCAAGATTTACATCGTTCCTGAAAAAGCGCCTAATGCCTTTGCGACCGGCAGGAATCCGGAGCACGCGGTTGTGGCAGTGACACAAGGGTTGCTGGAGAGGCTTGATAGATCGGAATTAGAGGGAGTGTTGGCTCACGAGCTATCACATATCGGCAACAGGGACATGTTGGTCTCAACAGTAACTGTTATTTTAGTTGGTTTCGTTTCGCTCCTCGGTGATATGTTTATGAGATCCATGCTTTTCGGCGGATCGAGGCGTAGAGATAATGAAGGGAATGCGGGCGCGATACTTATGCTTGTCGGCATAGCGCTTTCTATTTTAGCTCCCATCGCGGCAATGTTAATGCAGTTAGCCATTTCAAGGAGGAGAGAGTTTTTGGCTGATGCTTCTGGCGCGCTTTTGACAAGGTATCCGGATGGCTTAGCTAAGGCGTTAGAAAAAATATCCTCCGATCCTACTCCGCTCCGCACCGCTAACAACACTACCGCGCACCTCTGGTTTGATGATCCATTTGATAATCCTCTCGATTCGAAAGAAAAGAGCAAAGAGACTCCTTGGTTGCATAAACTTTTTATGACCCATCCTCCAGTTCATGAACGCATAAGTGCCTTGCGTGGAATGAAGGTTTAGGTGTACAATCCCCCTAATTTATGCGTGATATATCTAAAAAGACTACAATAGTTGCGCTTGGCGGATCCATTATGTATCCGGACGCCATCAATTATCAATTCTTGAAAAAATTTAGGCAATTTATTTTCAGGCGGTTACAGAGTAGCCGCTTTATTTTTGTTGTGGGAGGTGGAAGAATATGCAGGATAT
>CAZFGN010000026.1:0-9145 GCA_964518695.1 uncultured Candidatus Saccharibacteria bacterium | reverse complement strand
GTAGGGGAGGTGAGAGCCTGTTCCCCAACGACGGAACTGAGACACGGTCCGTACACCTACGGGTGGCAGCAGTCGAGAATATTTGACAATGGGCGAAAGCCTGATCAAGCGACGCCGCGTGCAGGAAGAAGGCCTTCGGGTTGTAAACTGCTTTTCGCAGAGAGAAAGATCACCGCAAGGTGGTTTGATAGTACCTGTGGAATAAGGGGCGGCAAACTTCGTGCCAGCAGCCGCGGTAATACGAAGGCCCCGAGCGTTATCCGGATTTATTGGGCGTAAAGGGTGTGTAGGGGGTCTCATAAGTCTATTGTTAAATCCTGTGGCTTAACTACGGGGCTGCAATGGAAACTGCGAGACTAGAGGATGCGAGAGGTCTGTGGAACGCACGGTGTAGGGGTGAAATCCGTTGATATCGTGCGGAACACCAAAGGCGAAGGCAGCAGACTGGCGCATTACTGACCCTGAAACACGAAAGCGTGGGGAGCAAAAAGGATCAAGAATGGTATCTGGTCCCTCTTAAACTGGAGTCAGTTTAGAGAAAAATTTGGCTATATGCTGGAATATCTGAGTATCCGATGCTACTTGTGGTAAAATTTTATCATGAGTGAAAATGCAATCGGCGCAGACAATCAGCAGGGAAGACTCCGACTTAATGTTGGAGAACCCTCAGAGACTATACGCCAAACGCTTCGAATGAATAAAGAGTTAGCAATCCTTTTGGGATTGTTATTCACAGATGGTTGTATTTCACCTAAAGGAAAAAGTTGGAGAATATATTTCTCCAATAAATCCCAGACCTTGATAGATTTATTCCGAGATTGCATAATCAAAGTTTTTAATCTGGATGAGGGAAGGGTTCTAATGGGTAAAACTAGCAACGGCTTCTTGAAAGCAGTCGTCAATTCAAAAGAAATCGGTAATTACCTGATTTCTCGGTTTGGAACATTTCGAACATTGATGTTCGAAGATGGTAAAGAGACTGCCGCCGAGTTGCCAGTTGATGAATTGCTAGATAGTGAGTGCGCTCAAGAATTTTTGAGAACAGCATTCAGTTGCGATGGAGGTTTGAGTTTTTATCCGGCTTCGCGTAAGGGGGAAACTAGTGATGTTAAATGGCTAATAAGAACAATATTTTTGTCATGCAAGCATTCTCGCTTGAGATCAGAATATATTGAACTCTTAGAAGCATTTGATATTCAAGCTAGAAATGTTTCCGGCGATGGCAAAATAAAGATAGAAACCCAAAGCAACATCTTAAAATTCCATAATAAAGTTGGATTTTTGGAAAATGTTGCCGCAACAGATCACTCCAAGTATTGGAGAGGTCTTCCAAAGCAGGAAATCCTAGAATTGATGGTTTCTTCGTATAAAGAACCAAGAAAAATATACAATCTTCCTAAGTTCACTCGACAGCGATGATATAGTCCGACCCGTGTAGCGATATGCGGAGCTAGACAGAAATGAAATCTAGCCATTCTGCTAATCAGCAGAAGAGTAACATAACGTAGATACCCTTGTAGTCCACGCCCTAAACGATGTCTGCTAGCTGTTTCGAGTATCGACCCTCGAAGTGGCGCAGCTAACGCGTTAAGCAGACCGCCTGGGAAGTACGGCCGCAAGGCTAAAACTCAAAGGAATAGACGGGGACTCGCACAAGCGGAGGAGCATGAGGTTTAATTCGACAGCGCGCGAGGAACCTTACCAGGGCTTGAAATGCTCACAGAAGTTTGCTGGAAACGGTGAACGTCTCTCAAGGACTGTGAGCGCAGGTGCTGCATGGTTGCCGTCAGCTCGTGTCTTGAGATGTTCCCTTAAGTGGGGAAACGAGCGCAACCCCTGCCCCGTGTTACAAGTGTCACGGGGGACTGCCGGTCTTTACCGGAGGAAGGTAGGGACGACGTCAAATCCGCATGGCCCTCTGATGCCCTGGGCCACACTCATGCTACAATGGTTGGTACAAAGGGTTGCCAAACCGCAAGGTGGAGCTAATCCCAAAAAACCAATCTTAGTCCGGATTGAGGTCTGAAACCCGACCTCATGAAGCTGGATTCGCTAGTAATCGCAGATCAGCTATGCTGCGGTGAATACGTTCTCGAGTCCTGTACTCACAATAAAAGCGCGCAGCAGCCAAGTTTTCTAAGTGGTTTAAATCCACTTCTCTCTGTCCGTAAAGAGAGCATAGCCAATGGTAGTCCAGTAACCGCGAGGTGCTGGATGGAGGACCTGTCGGCAAAAGACAGCCTAGACAATCAAGAGCAAATCGACTCACCGGAGGGTGGTGAGGGTGGGGAAGATTTATTAAAAGCTCGTTTAGGATGCCCGGAACAGAAAATTTGGTGACCTGTGGAGATCTGATTGCTGTTCCCGCCAATGATTGATTACAAACTGAGGGCGGGATAAAATGAAACTGACGCAGCGTCAGAAGTCAGCTGAGTCATAGTACCCCGAGTTTATCGAGGGGGAAGGAACTCACTCAATCAAAGATGTTAAGCGAAGATTATATTGTTGGTTTGGTGGATGGCGAAGGTAGCTTTACTGCTTATGTTCGTAATCTTGCCGAATCAAAAGAAGTTATCCGACGTGTTCGCATAGAACCGAGGTTTTATGTAAAACTTATCGAAAAGGATAAATTGGTGCTCGACGATCTAAGGAAATATTTCAAATGCGGCAATGTCTATTTTCAAAAAGATAACCGCAAAAATCATCAGCACTGTTATCGCTATGAAGTAAGTAATAGAAAGGATTTAGCAACAATCATTATCCCTTTCTTTAAAGAATGTAGACTTCGTTTCCCTTCGAAGCGATATGATTTTCAGATTTTTTGTAAGATAATGGATGCGATTAAACACGGTGAACATCTTACAGATATAGGATTAAGTAATCTGTATCAGCTTAAACAATTAATGCATTGAGCTCGCCGTATACGGGAAATCCGTCCGTACGGTGGGAACGTCAACTCTAAGTTTTTTAGAGAACAATCGCCCGTCACGCCAAGGAAGCCGGGAGGAGGTGAGATCCCGCAATTCTGCGGGATTAGCCTTAACTCGGTGACATGGGCGAAGTCGTAGAAGTAAACTACTTTGTTGCGACTGCCAACGGTAACGTTGGGATAAAAATCTGGCTATATGCTGGAACATCTGTGTATCCGATACTACTCATGTTAAAATTTATACATGAGTAAAAATGTAGTCGGTGCAGAAAATCAGCAGGCAACCTCCGATAGGTATCGGAGAGAGTCCTCAGAGACTACACGCCAGACTCCTTTCACTAGATTAGAGATTCTCGCGTATGTTCATGGTGCAATGCATGATGGTTCGCTTAACAAGCGAAACAGAGTGCGAATTGTGCAGAGGTACGAATCATGGTTGGAAATGATTCGCGATCTCTTGCGCAGTGCCGATATCCATTCTTGGATATATCGTGAAGGAAAATTGAGAAATTTATATGTTCTGGAAACGGTTTCTAGAGAGTTGAATTTCAAATTTAATCCTTTAAGTCTTCAAACGAAGACGGAGCAAACCATGTACTTGCGAGGATTCTTTGATGCCGAGGGTGGAATCCCTCGGAATGGTAAGAGATTCTACATTCAACTCGCGCAGAAGGATTATGTAAAGATGGATGCTGTGAAGAGGATTCTTAGAGAGATAGGAATTGAAAGCGGCAGAATCCATAATCCCAGCAAACGCGTAGACCGGAATTATTGGAGAATCTTTATACCTGCCCAACACCATCTTTTATTTGCGAAAATAATTGGTTCTTGGCATCCAGTGAAATCAAAGATTTTCAGTGAAAGGATGAAGATATAGTCCATGCCGCATAGCGATATGTGGGTAAACATGAACAAGGCACGTGTAGCGGAAGCTGTGCGTGGAAAAATTAAACTTTTAAGAATAGATCGTTCCGAATATCCGTCTCCGCCGATTGGCGGATGGCGGATCGGGAAAGAGATGTTGGTCGAGGAGTCTTTAAGTCTCGACTATTATCGCTTTATCGCGGTAATTACACATTGGGACAACTAAAAAAGGTTTTTACTATGTGATATAATTATTAAATGGCAGAGGTTAAGAAAAAAACTGTGTTGCTTATTGAGGATGATATTTTTTTGTCGCAGCTTTTGAGTACTCGTTTGCAAAAAGCAGATATTGAAGTGATTAAAGCTTTTGATGGCGAGGCGGCTATTGAAATTTTGAGAACTACTAAACCTAACTTGATGCTCCTGGATATTATCTTGCCTAAAAAATCGGGCTTTGAAGTGATGGAGGAGATTCACAGCAATCCTATGCTTAAGGACGGTCCTATTATAGTTATTTCTAATTTGGGGCAGGACGCGGATATGGTGAGAGGCAAAGCCTTGGGGGCAGTTGAATATCTCATAAAAGCTCAAATAAGCATTGACGATTTGATAGAAAAGATTAAGGGCTTTCTCCAAAAGCCAATTAGCTAGATAGCTAATTGGCTAAACGGCGAAGCCGCTAACAAGCTATCTAGCTAATAGGCTAATCAATTATCCACAGTCCACTTTCTTGTTAACTTAGTTTCCTGTATACTGTTAGACAGTAACTATAAAGGTCGAGAAAATAATAATATAGTCGATATAAATAAAAATAAAGAATGACTCAAAACAAAGGTTTTACATTAGTTGAGCTTCTAATCGTTATCGGTATCTTGGCAGTGTTGTCCACCGCCACGGTCTTGATATTGAATCCGGCGCAAATTTTGGCAGAAACTCGCGACACCCAAAGGTTGAACGATATCTCTACTATAAGCGGTGCCCTCTCGATCTACTTAGGTAGGGTCGCCTCTCCAACCTTTACCGGCGTTTGGAATTGCACCGGTGGCATAGGAGTAGGTGAGTCTTGTAATGGAGGTACGTTGAACGTTTCCAGGGTGGTTACAGGAGCAGGCTGGGTGGATGTGAACTTGACAGACCCAGCTCTTGGAGGTTCTCCGATAGCCGCACTGCCTCTTGATCCGAATGGTGCAACACAGACGCCTCTTCTGCACTACTCATTCAATTCCAATAATACCGCTAAGACATACGAGCTAAACGCTCAAATGGAATCCACTAGATATTCTAATGGCGGTACTGCTGACAAAGAGATCAACACCGCCGATGGTGGTAACAACGCCAATTGTTACGAAACCGGCAACGATCCAGGATTAGATCTAATAGCCGCGACAGGCTGTTAAGGGATAAGTTTTTATCATGAGAAAAATAACCCCGGCTGAGGACTCGGGGTTATTTTTTAGTTTGGTAATTGGAGCTTAGGTATTTTTATTTTAATGGGTTATAATTAAAATCAGTGTTACAAATTCCCAAACAGAAGTTTAAAGAAATAATTTTGCAGGATAACTTAATGCCCGCGCAAGAATTTGATATTGTAGCAGAAGAAGCTAAAAGGCTTGGGCAGGAGGTTTCCGAAACACTTATTTCGAGAAGTATAATTACGGAGCAGTATTATACCAGCATCCTTTCCAATTACTTCAGTGTTCCGCTTGCGAATTTAGGGGGGCGAGAAATAGATATGGTTGTTCTTAAGCTCGTTCCTGAAGAATTGGCGCGGCAGAAAAGGGTCATACTTTTTGGCAGAGAAACAGACGGTACTCTTTCGGCCGCAATGGAAGATCCTTCTAACCTTGTTACGGTAGAATTCTTAGAAAGGTATCTTAAAGAACGGGTGAAGCCTTATTTAGCTATTGAAGCCGATCTAAACAAGGGCTTTGCTCTTTATAGCGAGACAGTTGCGGTTGATTACAGAAAATCGATTGATGAGGCGATAGTCGAATCTAAAAAAAGCAGGGTTAAGGGGGAAGAAGCCGCCAAAGAAGTTCCTATTGTTTCCATTGTTGATAATGTGCTCTCTTACGCTTTAGCTCTCAAGGCATCCGATATTCATATAGAAATTTTTGAGGATTTTATTCTGGTTCGCTTTCGGGTGGACGGTGTGCTTAGAGAGATATTCAAAATTCCCAAAGAGATACATCCGGCCGTGGTAGCGAGAGTCAAGCTTTTAGGAGGTTTGAAAATCGATGAACATTCAAGACCGCAAGACGGCCGTTTTCGATATGAGGTTGGTAGTGATTTCGTGGATATTCGTGTGGCGGTGATGCCTACTTTTTACGGCGAGAAAGTTGAAATGAGGCTATTGTCTGCCACCGCAAGGCCATTGTCTCTCGCAGAACTGGGAATGATGCCGGACACCATTGGGATAATCGAGGAGAATATCAAGAAAAGTTACGGGATGATATTGATATGCGGTCCTACCGGTTCCGGCAAAAGTACGACAATGTATTCCCTACTAAGTATGCTCAACAGGCCGGAGGTTAATATCGTTACCGTGGAAGATCCGATAGAGTATGATATGAAATTTGTTAATCAAACGCAGATTAATCCCGCCTCTGGGATCACTTTTGCTCTTGGTTTGCGAGCCATATTGCGTCAAGATCCTAACGTTATTATGGTTGGTGAAATTAGAGACGCTGAAACCGCGGAGATTGCAGTGCAATCGGCTTTAACCGGCCACCTGGTCTTGTCTTCTCTTCACACCAACGACGCCCCAACTACGATCCCGAGATTCATAGATTTAAACATTCCGCCATTTTTAGCCGCGGCTGTTTTGAACGTCATAGTTGCCCAACGTTTGGTAAGAAAAATTTGTCGTGATTGCATATATTCATACCCTCCCTCTCCCGATCTAATCGGTGTTATTATAAAACAAGCCGAAGCTTTAGGGATTGATTCCAGTTTTAAGGTGCCTAAATCTGTCTATGCTGGCAAGGGATGTTCAGCCTGTGGTTTAAGGGGTTATCGCGGACGGGTTGGTATATTTGAGATACTGAATGTTACGGAAGAAGTGAGAAAGCTTATTATTAGTCCCGATTTCTCTTTGGATAATCTAAAGGCAGTGGCAAAAAAAGAAGGCATGATAGCGATGTTTGAAGACGGCTTGAGAAAAGTAGAAAGGGGGGTAACTACAATAGAGGAATTATTAAGAGTTATCAATGAATAAATTATAATGAGATTCCATTATATAGCTTCAGAACCGGAGGGTAGAGTGATAGAAGGGGATTTGGAGGCCCAAGGGCCGGCGGCGGTTTTAGAGTGGATGGCCTCACAAGGCTTGAGGCCGGTTTCGGTAACGGCTATGAGCGGCGTTGAAGGCGGCAGTGTCAAGGGCATCTTTGCTCAATCAATCACCGTTGAGGATAAAGTTTTCCTTACTAAATACCTGGCGCTTATGCTTAAAGTAGGTACAGATCTTTTCAAAGCTATTGATGTTTTAATAGCCGATTTTGACAAGCCATCAGTGAAGGCGCTTTTAATAGAGGTTAGAGATTCTTTAAGTAAGGGCCAGCCTTTCTATGGTACTTTCACCAAATATCCTAAATACTTTTCTTCGGTATTTGTTAATTTGATAAAGGCCGGGGAAGCTTCTGGTACTCTAGAGAAAGTCTTTGACGACCTAAGTGTAGCCCTGGAAAAAGAACAATCTATCCGTAGCCGTGTTAAGGGCGCTCTCGTATACCCGATTATTCTTATGGTTCTAGCTTTTACGATACTGTTTCTCTTGGTAACCTTCGCTTTACCAAAAATTGCTGATGTTTTTTCGAGTGGTAATATTAAACCACCAACGTTTTCGCGGGTGGTTTTTGCCATTGGTTTATTTTTCGGCAATAACGTTTACTTCATATTTCCTGGCATAATCTTAGCGGCGATAGGGTCATGGTATTTTTTTGGTAAAACGATTACCGGCAGAAGTATTTTTGGGAGGGCATTGAACAATACCCCTATCATTAAAGGTCTTCTATATAGACTTGCCGTACAGAGATTTGCCTCCACTTTATCATCGCTACTCAAGAGCGGTATGCCTATATTGGATTCTTTGGAAATTACAGCGGATTCAGTGGGCCACGCGGAATTAAGGGCGGCATTGTTGAGAATCTCCAGAGAAGGCATCGTTAAAGGTCTCACCATAGGGGAAGCGTTCCGACGGGAGTCGATTTTTCCAAGAGTGGTGGTTAACTTGGTTGCTGTTTCAGAGAAGGCGGGACATATTGAAAGCATTCTTGATACCCTGGCGGATTTTTACGAAGCAGAGATCGACACCTCAATAAAAACTCTTATATCTTTCTTGGAACCGGCACTGCTATTAGTAATCGGTTTCGTTGTAGCGACTATAGCCCTTGCCATCATCATACCCGTCTACGAGTTAACAAAGTCAATTCAATAAGTAATGGGGGAAAAAGGATTCACCCAGCACCACTTTTGTGTAATACTAAAGAGTAGTACAGAGTTTACTACGTATCACTTTTAAGGTTTCTATGTTCTACGTATATATGCTTATTAATCAAAAGAATAGAGAGAGTTATATTGGTTCAACTAATGATCTTCGTAGGAGGTTGCAAGAGCATAACCATGGCTTAGAGATATCTACTAAACGTTATATGCCGTGGGAACTTATTTATTACGAAGCTTACAAAACAGAAACTCTTGCTAGGAATCGGGAGGCTAAGTTGAAACAACATGGTAATGCAAAGCGAGAACTTAAGTTGCGTGCGGGTTTGCTCAGAAGCGTGAATAAGTGTTCACCCAGCACTACTCCTGTGCGCAAAAGTGGTGCTGGGTTTACATTAATAGAGTTGTTAATTGTGATTGGTATCATAGCTATTCTAACCACCATTGGCGTTCCTAATTATTTAAATCTAAGAAATAAAAGTCGTCTTGAGGTTAGCACTCAATTGTTGGTGGGCGAACTTAATTACACTATGGAGCGTTCGGGTTCACAAGAGGATGGTAACGGTGATGGTAATGGCGATCAATGGTGGGTACATCTAGATAACCCTGCCGTAGGTGATTTCTACACGGTTTGTTACGGAACTTACACGGCATCGGCTGCTAGTTGCGCGCTGGAGGGCGGCACCGAATTTAAGAGGGCTGTTTTGGGGGCCGGTGTAGAGTTCGATTCTTCGCTTGGCCTCAACAAAGATGTAGTTTTTTCTAAGGCAACAGGATTGCCTACTGCTACCACGGTTGTTATAATAAACTCAACTACCGGAGCCGGTTCTAAAACTGTAACTGTTAATTTGAACGGTAGTATCGCTTTCTAAATCAATGAAATCTTTGGATAAAAAAGCCGGACAGTCT
>CAZFGN010000025.1:0-9283 GCA_964518695.1 uncultured Candidatus Saccharibacteria bacterium | reverse complement strand
TGGTGGTTGCGGAGCGGGGCGGGTTGTATCTTTTCACTTTTTTGTGATTCGTGGTATCATAGTATCATCAAATTGATCAATGTTTATGAAATTTGATAGAAAAACTATAATTTCGGGAGTAGTAGCACTTCTTGTTGTTGCGGGGGTGGGGGTTTTTGTGTGGCAGAGAAAACAAACAACGCCTGATGTTGACACTAAAATTAGAGAGTTAAAGGAAACTCTAAAACAAGTGGAGGGGGGGGAGATAACTGGAGACAGACCTATAAATCCAGATAAAGATGAGGTATTGAAAGGCGTAACGATTACGCAAAAAGGCGACCGAAAACTTATTCTTAATTCAAAACAAGGATACAGCATTGGAATTCCCTCGTTTTTGGTTATGGCGAGATCCACTGGTTCAGATAATATTGAATTTCACGATCCTAAAAATATGTTATGTGATAGTAGAAACTGTACTCCCCATATTCAAATTACGGTATGGGACAAACCAAGCAACCAATCTCTGGATGAATTTGCCACTGAACATCTTTTTGATCTTTCTCAAAGAGAAGCGGTAACCATTAATGGGAGAGAATCCTACAAATTTTTTGAACCAAAAGAAATTGGCTCTGCCGCTTCATTTACATTTTTTATTTCTAAAGAAGATAAAGTATACGACATTTTTTATCTGGCTTCCGTGCCAGACTTAATTCCTTCCTACGAAGGGATCGCTGAATCGTTCAAGTTTATTGAAGCCAATTAAGTCCCTGACCACTATCCTGTCTCTAATTGAATCGTATGAGATGCAACAAGAGTTTTGCTTTATTTTTTGCCTCTTTGATTATTCTCGTAGTTCTTATGCCGCCTCCTCGGATAGAGGCGGCAACAATTTCTTGGTCAGACATATTTTTACTCGCCAAAGATGTCAGCAGTGAAAGTAAAATAAATCGCCCCACCCTTATTTTAGGCATCTTAGAAAACGAGAGTTCGTTCACGACTAATTTAGGAAGCAACACGGGGTCAAGGGATGGAAATATTCAACGATGCGTTAATTTTTGTGATTCAGCCACATGCAAAAGGGACGGCTGTGATTCTTGCGATAACACCCCGCGCCGCCCCATAAGGAGATTATGGTGCACAGCCCACCAAACTGATCTTGAAAAAATAGTCAGCGAAGCTAAAGAATTACGCGAAACAGCAGCGGAAGTTCCAATCGCGCCTGATTACGGTATGGGTCCTGCCCAATTTCAACCGGGCACATGGAAAGGTTACCCCGGGCTTAAAGGGAAAAACCCATGGTATACCAATGACGCGGTACGCGCGATCGGTTATTTCTTGAACGGTCATAATGTAAATTCTAATGAACTCGGCGCCTTAAAAGCGTACAATGGAGGGAAGAATTACTCTAAAACTATAATCCAACTCGCTCAAGAATGGGAAATCCGCTTTTTTAGCGGCGTAAGCGGTCTTTACGATTGCAAAAATATCTCCAATCATTCATGTATACTACAAGGTCTTTCGGATATATCAAAAAGTTGTGTTTCATCTGGTTCGGTTGGACAGCAAAAAGAGTGTATTCGTAAAAATATAACGGATGGATTGAAGCTAAAAATACAGAGGATTGAGCAAGAAAAACCGAAACAGCCCCAAGAACCAAAAGAAAAACAGAAGCAGGGCGAAGTAAAACCGACAGAAGATCAGCGACTTGAAATTACTACTTTGGTTCTTAAACCATCAACCGCTACCGTCAATACGCCGTATTCTTCCGAATTAATCGTTGCGACTGGCGGCAAAACGCCTCACACATGGCGACTGTATCAAAATAGTTCACCATTACCGCCCGGACTTTCAATCAACAAAAAGAAAGGCGTGATTGAAGGCGTGCCGACTACCGTAGGAACATACAATTTTTTCATTGAAGTGAAGGACAGTTCCGGTTTCCTCGGCATTAACGCCATGAAAGATACACAACTTTTAACGCTTCCCGTCAGAGAAAAAGAACAACAAACGCCACCGCCGCCTCAAACCCCCGTACCCGTCCCAACTCCAACTCCTGTTCCGACACCTATTCCGTCGACTCCTTCACCTCAACCTCAACCCTCACCTGCTCCCGCACCGTCGGCGACCAACCACATGGACATGAGCGTAGACGGAAACTTAACCATCGCACGCGGGGAAACAGGAACCAAGCCCGTCACCGCAAACATAAGCGCATGGGAGGGCAAATCCGCGACTTTCACTGTGCAGGGCTTACCAACAGGCGCCTCCGGAAAATTCTCACCGCCCAGCTGTGATAGATTCTGCAACGCCACACTCACCATTATTACCAGTCCGACAACGCCAATGGGTCACTATGAGATTGATGTGACGGCAACTCGCGAGACCAATAATGACAGCGCCCGCTTCACTCTTCAGATTGGGTGGCAAACAAAACCATCCGCGCCCGGCAATCTCCAAGCGACCCCGCTCTCCTCAACAGAAATTTCCCTCGCGTGGAATGATAATGCCAACAATGAACAAATCATCAGAATAGAACTGAAAACAAGGGCAAGCGGGACATTTGACCCGGATCATCCTATTTTCAATCAGCGCGTGAGCAACAAAACCTCGTACACCGATACTGGCCTTCAACCGAGCACCGAGTATTGTTACCGCGTATATGTAGCGAATGACGATACCGACCAGTCCGACTACTCACATGTTGCCTGCGCAACGACCCAAGCGGGCGCGCCTTCTCCACCCGCGCCCAAACCTGACCTCATAATCACTTCAATCACCGCGCCGTCATCGGGAACTATCGGGGGCTACCTGAACAATGTTTCGATTACTTTTAAGAATCAGGGGCAAGGCGACATTACCCCGGGCAGATTTCGCACTGCGTTCTTCTGGTCTACGGATTCTGCTATCACTCAAAACGATGTTGCATCGGGAGAGATCCTAGGGTTCACCCAAGGGATTCCCGCTGGAGAATCAAGAACCGTATCTGTTACCAATGTGCCGATACCTTCGTCGCTTGTTGCGGGCGCGTATTATCTCGGCGCGATTACGGATTACTACGATGAAATTGACGAAGGGAATGACGAAGGCAACAACTCCGCCGCGAGCGCATCCTCGGTTTCTCTTACCATTCCAGTTTCCGGGCCGAAACTCCTCTCACCAGAAGACAGCTCGACGATCGCAGTGGAGAGCGGCAGTTTCCACACCTTTACTTGGGAATCGGCTGGTTACGTCAATATCAAATTTTGGAACGGCGCGAACTGTGAAGGGAAGGGTATAATCTTGGGCAACAGTTCAAGCGGCTCGTATCAGTGGCAATTCACAGGCGACTACGCGAAAGGACAGACCTATTCGTGGCAGGTCATTAAGTACGTGAACGGTACGCCGTCATATTCGGCATGCCGGTCGTTCTTACTGGCATCATAGGCAAGCAGAAAGACCTAAAAAACGCCGAACTCCTCCTCCCTCATAATCGCCTCCTCTGATTTTTGAGGAAGCACTAAACGAGCCCCGCATTTCTGCGAAGCAGAAATCCCACAACAGAGGAATTTTCTCTCCCTTTATACATTGGGGGTGAGCGTGCGTAAAATCAGAAAATGAGGAGAAAATTTCTCTGTTTTGGGGTGCGCCATTAGGCGCACGCGGGGCTTCCTATTCTCATTCTCACGCATTCTTGGTAAAGTTGGTTCGGATAGAGTCGTAGAGAGCCACCAGAACAGAACTCAACGGCTTTTTGGAGACCAGTATGATAGAATGTTTTTGTTATGAATCCCAACTCCATTACGGTATCCAATCTCACAAAAAAGTTTTCTTTCTCCGCAAGAAACTCATCTTCGGGTTGGTTTAAAAATCTGTTCTATCCCGAAATTAAAGAAATTGTAGCGGTTAATGATATCTCTTTTAGGGTTTTGCATGGCGAACGGATAGCCTTCATCGGTCCAAATGGGGCGGGCAAATCTACTACAATTAAAATGCTTACAGGTATACTTTTTCCAACTTCTGGTAAGGTAAATATTCTTGGTTTTGATCCGACAAAAGACAGAAAGAAGCTTGCCTACCAAATTGGCACTGTTTTTGGCCAGCGTTCACAACTTCTGCCCAATCTTCCACTAACCGATTCTCTTGAATTTTTTGGAGTAATGTATGATATGCCCGAAAAAGAAATAAAAAAGAGAGTCGGCGAGCTTATAGAAGTTTTTAATCTCGGGTCATTCATTGCTCAGCCAGTCCGCAAACTTTCACTCGGAGAGCGTATGCGGGCAGAGGTTGCCGCCTCCTTAATTCATAAACCAAAAATCATACTTCTCGATGAGCCGACAATCGGACTTGATGTTGTGGCAAAAAAATCGCTTCGCGATTTGTTGCTCAAAATAAACAAGGAAGAAAACACAACGATTTTCTTAACATCTCACGATGTCGGCGATATTGAATCTCTCTGCGAAAGAACAATAGTCATTAACCATGGAGTGGTTATAAGAGATTTGCCCACGCAAGATTTAGCAAAAACTTTTGTTTACGAAAAATACATTGATCTTATTGCCCAAAGCAATTTCAATTCCTTCCCCGATCTTCCAAAGGGAATAAATTACTCATCAAAAGATAAAAATAAAATCACCGTTGTTGTTGATATTAATAAAATCAATGTTCAGAAATCTTTGAGAAAATTGCTTGACCTCTTTGAGGTCGAAGACGTCGATGTATATAACGCTGACCTCGAAACGGTTATCAGGCATATTTATGAAAGAGATCCGCAAAAAATTTAGATTGCCAACTAAAATACTGAAAACGCTCATTAAAGATCGCATTCAATACCCCGCGAGACTTGCCGTGGACACTATAAGTATTATCGCGCGATGCGGAATACTTTTGATTTTATATTGGTATGTTTTCAAACTAAGTAACGGCGCTATCAATGGCACGACATTTCTTTTTGCCGCGTGGAGTATTTTTTTCTATTTCTCATTTTCCGTATTGAGATTGCGTGATATCTCTAGAGCGATTATGCAAGATGTCCAAACTGGAAGTGTTGAGGTGTTGTTTAACAAACCGATATCTTATCTTTCGTATCGGATGTGGTGGCAAGTCGGCTCCGGTATATATTCTTTTGTCGTCATAACAATATTGGCGGTGGTTGCTCTGATTTTTGTTATTGGCATCCCTGAAACTATGACAATCGGTATTTTTATTCCGACATTGATTTTAACTTTCATTTGCGGAGCAATCCTTTCACTTTTTTTATATACAATCGTTGGTCTTTTGTCTTTTTGGATAGAAGACATAAACCCAGTCTTTTGGATTGTAGATAAAGCGGTTATGATTCTTGGTGGTTCGTATCTTCCCGTTGCTTTATTTCCTGCGTTTATGTTTAAGATTGCTTTGTGGAGTCCTTTTGGTGCTTCACAATTTGTAACGCATACCGTTTATGAAACTTGGCAGACAAATTGGTATCAGTTTGTCGGTATTCAATTATTTTGGATTGCCTTATTAGGCATGGTTCTTTATTTTATGTTTGAAAGAGCAAAACAAAAAGTCTCCGTAAACGGGGGATAATTTTATGATGAAAGAATTACACTTTGCCGTTTTCGCGATAAAAAAGAATATCCAAAGCAGTGCGGAACTTCGCACAAGTTTTCTGATGAACATTGTTGGAATGAGCATCAATAATACAGCTTTTATAATTTTGTGGGGATTTTTTGTAAAGTCGGTTGGAGTTATTGGAGGTTGGACGGTCGCCGACATAATTGGTTTGCAAGGTTTCGTTGCTTTATGTTTCGGCATAGTCTTTTCTGCTGGAGCTGGAATCAGAAAATTTGCCGATTATACGGCTTCGGGAGCTTTTGATCGCTTTATGCTTTCGCCAAAAAATCTACTTGTGAGAATCGCGACATCGTCATTAAGTGTTTCCGCGCTTGGCGACATAGTTTTTGGAGTTGTATGTTTGGGAATTTATGCTTTCCTTATTCACGCAACTATCTACCAAATTTTATTGATAACCTTGCTCGTTATTATCTCAACGATTGTATTTTTGGCGGCAGCAATAGCGATTTATTCAACGAGCTTTTTCTTTACAGACGCTAGTTCGGTAACAGGAAGTCTATTTGAATTATTTTTAACTCCCTCACTATTTCATGGAGGTGCTTTTCAAGGAGTAACGAGATTTATTTTTACATTCGCGATTCCATCACTTTTAATCGGTGCTTTGCCAGTTGAAATAGTGAGGGACATTTCTCTAGGAAAGCTTTTGTTAGTCGGTGTTCTCGCGGTATCTTGGTTTATTGTTTCGATAAAAATATTTAACCGAGCAATCAAGAAATACGAAAGTTCCAATTTTATGACTTTTGGGAATTAACATAATATGTCTAGCAAAATACCGCCAACTGTATATTGGTATACCACAAAAGATCGAATGCTCAGCGAGAGTCTTTCTGGCGATACGAAGACCACGGTAACGGTTATCGGCGGTGGAATAGCCGGTCTTTCTTGCGCGCAGAGATTCCACGATGCTGGCGTTCCGGTAGTTGTGATTGAAAAAGATTTTTGTGGATCTGGAGCAAGCGGCAAGACATCGGGGTTTATTACTCCTGATTCTGAAATAGAACTTAGTTCGCTCCTTGATACTTATGGTCCCGGAAAAGCCAAGCATATTTGGGAATTTGTACTCTCTGGCGTCGGAATAATTAGGAACAATATACATCGCTACGGAATTTCATGTGATTACCAAGTGCAAGATTCATTATTCATTGCCAACAATTATTCCGGTTTCCGTCACGTAAAGAAAGAACACGAAGCGCGTATGAAGCTTGGTTACGCAAGTACTCTGTACAAAAATCAAACAATGGGAAAAATTATCGGTTCTCAAAAATACGCAGGAGCCGTGAAATATCCGGAAACATTTGGAATGAACTCATATTTGTACTGTGAAGCCTTGCGCGACGCTCTTCGGGCGTCGGGCGTTCCAATTTATGAACAAACGCCTGCAGAGCGTGTTTACGGTCACAAAATTTTTACTCCGGGTGGACAGATAATTTCTGATCATATTATTGTCTGCGCCGATCAATTTATACCGGATATGGGGGTTTTGAGGAAGGAAATTTATCATGTGCAAACATTTCTCGGTATTACCAAACCGCTATCTCCCGATCAGGTTAAAAAAATGTTTCCAAGCGATACCATGATGGTTTGGGATACTGATCTTGTATATAACTATTTTAGAATCACCGGAGATGATCGCTTACTTATTGGCGGAGGAGATGTTTTGTATACCTACGCGCGTAATGTGAGTGACAACACCGCGCGGTTTGGAAAACGACTCAAAAATTACATAAAGAAAAAATTCCCCTCTATTGATATCGAGATGGCATTTCTCTGGCCGGGAATGCTTGGAGTAAGCAAAGATTTGCTTCCAGTCATGGGGTTGGACAGGCATAATAAACATGTTTGGTATGTCGGCGCCGCAACCGGCTTGCCGTGGGCTTCCGCGTTGGGGTTTTACGCGGCCGAGCGAATCTTAAGCAATCGACATGAACTTGATCAAGATTTTTCGCCCGAGCGCCGTTTTGTAATCGGCTCGCGCATGCAATCACTCCTATCCACGCCGGTAACATATGCCATGTCGCATGGCATTGCAAAATATTTATAATTAATTAATTCTTAATAATATGAATAAAAAAATGTTGCTTAGCGTGGGAATTGTCATTGTTTTCGGTGTGGCATATTGGCTCCTGTCACCGTTTTGGAAGAACGTAATATTGAATGAGGAGGTGCCTGGTGCTACCGACGTGGTGATCAATGATAATCTATCTGAGACTGCCACTGCGCCCATCAAAGATAATTTATCTTCAATGGACGAAATGATGAAGTCAG
This sequence comes from uncultured Candidatus Saccharibacteria bacterium, assembly GCA_964518695.1. Lineage (GTDB taxonomy): Bacteria > Patescibacteriota > Minisyncoccia > UBA6257 > Colwellbacteraceae > CAZFGN01. The sequence continues at coordinate 1,444 of CAZFGN010000025.1, read as the reverse complement.
ATTTTGAAAAACAAACCATGGAAATGGAAGGTAAAATGATGAAAGAAAACAATGCAATGCCCGCAAACGGGCCGACAACCATTAGTCAAGCCAATATGATTGCTCGAGCACATGAAGTCGAGGGTATCGCTTCGCTAGTTAAATCCGGTGCTGAAATATACCTCCGTTTCGAAAATCTCAAAACCATCAATGGTCCCGACTTACGAATTTATCTTGGAGCTGGCTTGAACGCTGATGATGTTATTGATCTCGGTCCAATCAGAGCAACCGAGGGAAACGTAAATTACCTTATCCCCGCCGGCACTGATATCAACAAATACAAAAACGCGATGATCTGGTGTCGCGCCTTTGGTGTACTCTTTAGTTACGCCCAATTGTAATTTAAAATCTCGATAATTTCACGACCGATTTTACGGGGCAATCCCTCTGCGGCTTATTGACGAAAATTAAAAAACTCTCATAATTGATGAGTTGTGAATCAGACGACAAATATGATAAAGAAAGATGTTATAGGGTGGGCATGGGGGCTTGGATATCGTATAGCTGCGCCATTAGTTGCCTTCGCCTTGCTCGGCCGTTGGATGGATAAACGTTTTGCCACTGAACCCCTCTTTCTTCTGTTTGGCATTGGGCTTGCGCTCATCACAACAACAACTACGCTCTATCGATATATAAAAGGCATCATAAAATAATCGCATGCTTCACATTTCTCTTGCTCCAGAAATTTTATTCCATATGGGAACATTTCCTATTACCAATACTCTCATTGTGAGTCTATCCATTACACTTGTGTTAATGTCGGTTGCGTTTCTCGTTTCATTACGCATGGCCTGGAGACCATCGGCGTTACAAAATTTTGTTGAGCTTATTTTTGAAAAGATTTTACAGTTTATGGATTCGATTACGGAAGAACGAAAACTATCAACTGTTTCCTTTCCGCTCATAGTCACTATTTTCCTTTTCGTCCTTTTTTCTAATCTTATTGAATTACTGCCCGGTCTCGGTACGATCGGCCTGCGAGAGGAATTGGGCGAAAAGATCATTATTGTCCCGTTTCTTCGTTCTTCGTCAGCGGACTTGAATGTGACAATCGCAATCGCCATAATCTCGGTTTTGGGAGTACAGATATCGGGCATAGCCGCGGTTGGGTTCTTCCGATATTCCAAGAAGTTTTTTTATCCACCATGGCAAAAACCTTATTTCGTGGGAACTTTCATCGGCGTTTTGGAGCTTGTGACGGAATTGGCGAAGACTATCTCGTTTTCTTTTCGTCTTTTTGGTAATATTTTCGCGGGCGAGGTGTTACTCACAGTCATCTTGTTTCTACTTCCATATGGTGCGCCTCTTCCTTTCCTTGCGCTTGAAATCTTCGTGGGCTTGATTCAAGCGGTTGTTTTCTCTATGCTAACACTGGTTTTTATAAAGGTCGCTACGGCTCACAGTG
>CAZFGN010000024.1:0-9597 GCA_964518695.1 uncultured Candidatus Saccharibacteria bacterium | reverse complement strand
TTATTCTAAAAGACAACGGCAAATACTACGAAGAATTAAATGATGAAGAGAACTATCAATTCAACCACCGTAGAATTGCGCTCGATAAATTGAAGGGATATTTGCAAACCATCAGATAATTCTCTTCCACAGTTTATACACTTTCATAGTGTATGGCACTTGAAGTTTATATAAACTTATCATAAGATGATAGTATATGAAAAAATCAAAACCCCTCACGGAAGATCAACAAAAAGTTTTTAACTTTATCGCCCAATATATAGATAATACCGGCGAATCCCCTACTATTTCAGAAATTAAAGAAAAATTCAGATTTGTTTCTTCAAGATCGGTAACACAATACTTAGAAGCTTTGACTAAAAAGGATTTGATAAGACGCGAGCGATATAAAAGCAGGGGCATAATGTTAATGAACGGGAACAATGGCGACATCATTCAACTTCCGGTATTTGCTTCAGTTGGTTGCGGCAGTCCGACAGTTATCGCTCAACGAACTTTCGATGACTTTATTTCAATCGCCGCCAGTTTGATTAAAGGGAAAAAGAAGGAAAACGTTTATGTAATAAAAGTCATTGGAACATCCATGAATGAAGCCGGTATTAACGACGGCGATTATCTTCTAGTCGAAAGAACCGAGGGACAAGATATTAATATTGGTGACAGAGTTGTGGCCATCATTGACGACAGCGCGGTGGTTAAGAGATATGTGCGCTCGGATGACCTTATAATCCTCCAGCCCGTTTCTTCTGATAAATCCCATAAACCAATAATTTTAGATATGAATTCAACATATAAAATCTTCGGAAAGGTTTTAAAGACGATCCGCATGCCAAAAACCGAAGATCTGCAATACATAGAAACCAATTATTAAAGGTTAAGCGTAATAAAAGCAGAACGTTCCCCTTTCTTTAAGACTGGGAAGTTTCCGTATTCATAAATAAAGCCCTATAATACTAACTAATAAATGGAATCAACCTTTCAAAAACAATGCCCGAAATGTAAGGTCGAGGTTGCTGAAACGGCCTATTTCTGTTCCAATTGCGGGCAACCCCTAAAATCCAGACCGGAAAATACTTCTGTCTCACAGCAAATCCTTGTCTATTTGGTGAGCTTTTTTCTAGCACCTTTTGGTTTAGGTTATGCCTTTAAATATCTGCGTGAACCGGATAGAAAATCAAAAACAATCGGCCTTATCTCTCTAATCTTAACTGTTTTAGCCATAATAACGGTCATTTTTACAGCAAAAACATTTATTGAACAACAATACAGCGCAATCAAGTTAATTAATAGCGGAGGGTTCTAAAAGTCCATGGGTGTAGCTTTCGTTACATCCCCGCAAGCTCACGGGCACACTTAGATATTTTTTGGAGAAGACGCTTTTTATTGTGGAGATTATGTTCAATGATTTTCACTAACGCGCTTCCAACGATGACTCCATCTGCCCCTGATTTTCGCAAGCTTACTATATGCTTTCTCCCGGAAATTCCGAAGCCTATCGCGAGAGGAATATCGGTTTGCCGTTTTATCCTTTGAATAAAGCGTGGAAGTTGCGGAGAAAGAGAATCTCGCGTTCCGGTAACTCCCAGCACTGATACAACGTAAAGATATCCTTTAGCGTATGTAAGTATTTCTTTAAGCCGTTCGGGCGTGGTTGTGTGGGCAACTAAAAATATTGGATCAATTTCGGCGATTCGGCTTGCGTGGACAAACGGTTCCGATTCCTCTACTGGCACATCCGGCACCAATACGCCATCAACGCCCGCCATTTTTGCCTCTTTATAGAAACGATCTATTCCTCTCTGATAGACAATATTCGCATATACAAGAACGGTAATCGGTATGTCGGTAAATTCACGCAATTGCTTTATGAATTGAAATACCCGATCAGTATCCATGTGAGTACGAAGTGCCCGACCGTCCGCTACCTGAATCGTGGGGCCGTCCGCGACTGGGTCAGAGTAAGGGAAACCTATCTCCAAAAGATCAGCCGAAGGCATAATTTTTTCCACAAGCGAGATACTTGTTTGAAAATCAGGATCTCCGGCAACTAAAAAAGGCATGAACGCGATTCTGCCAGCGGCTCTCGTCTCTTTAAACTTCTTTTCTATGCGCGTCATAGTGATTGTGCTCGTACAACGATTTCTAAATCTTTATCACCTCTTCCAGAGAGATTAATAATGATGATGTTATTTTTCGGGAGTCTTTTTGCAAGACGATATCCATAGGCAATCGCGTGCGCTGACTCGAGCGCGGGGATGATACCTTCGGTTTCAGAAAGGAGTGAAAATGCGTCAAGCGCTTGTTTATCGGTTACGGATGTGTATTTCACTCTTCCGATGTCACGAAGAAAACTATGTTCTGGTCCTACACTCGGATAGTCAAGTCCGGCGGAAATACTGTGCGTCTCCTTTATTTGACCGAATTTATCTTGGAGTACAAATGATTTTGTCCCGTGAAGGATACCGATTTTTCCTCCCGCAAATCTCGCCGCATGTTTACCAGATGCGATTCCAAATCCTCCAGCTTCAACGCCGATCATCTTGATATTTTTATCCTTCAAGAAAGGATAAAAGAGCCCAATGGCATTACTGCCCCCGCCCACGCACGCGACAAGGTAGTCTGGAAGACGCTTTTCTTTTTTCAAGATATCCCTTCTCGCTTCTTCACCGATAACTTTTTGAAAATTACGGATCATCATCGGATAAGGATATGGCCCCAACACTGATCCTAGAAGATAGTGAGTCGTCTCAATATTAGCAATCCAATCGCGCAGTGCTTCATTGATTGCGTCTTTAAGCGTTTTTGATCCAGAAGAAACAGGTACCACACGCGCGCCTAAAATTTCCATCCGCAGTACATTAGGCTTTTGTCGCTCAATATCCACTTCCCCCATATAGATAACGCACTCAAGGCCAAATTTTGCCGCAACAGTCGCCGTTGCTACACCATGCTGTCCCGCGCCCGTTTCCGCGATGATGCGTTTTTTCCCCATGAAGCGCGCGAGAAGTATTTGCCCAATGGCGTTATTGATTTTATGAGCGCCGGTATGGGTAAGATCTTCACGCTTTAAATATATTTTTGCCCCGCCTGCTTTTTTAGTAAGACGTTCGGCAGAATAGAGCGGCGTGGGACGTCCGGCAAAATCACGAAGATGCATTTTCAATTCATCCGAACACTTTTTATCACTCGAAAATTTTAAGTATGCCCTCTCCAACTCCTCCAACGCGTTCATCAATGTTTCGGGCACAAATTGTCCGCCAAACTCACCAAAATATGTTTTCTTTTTTTGTTTTAGTGGTAATACCATATTGATTTCAAATATATACAAAAAAACGGGCGCGGGCAACAAATCTATTGATCTGTCGCCCGCGGCTGAACTTACCGTCCCAACGGATCGTTGTACATCAGCCCCCAACCGAGGGCGAGACGATACGTTTGGTTTGCACGTCCAAGAGTCGGATTCCTCTTTTCGTGCAACCAGGTTTGGAATCGAAGAGATTCAGAGGGATCCGCAAGGACACCTCTAAGAGTCTCGAGAAATATATTTCTGACTTCTTGTGTATCCGCTTCAGAAATTATTCCTCGAAATCCACCTTCTTCGCTCAACCAAAGCTGAAACGCGGCTTCTTCGTCAATGGGCATAGCACAACTCCCCTTCCCGTTGAGACGTATAAAAGATCTGTTCCGGCACAAACATTTTTGTGCTGGTGGATGTTTACTTTTTCAATATTTTTTACAAAATACTCATTCATCAACACAAAAAAACTTCTCTCGCAATGTCCGAGAGAAATTTCGATGTTTTGATTGCTGGTATAAAAAGCGGTTTACAATAATCAATGGGTCGGACCTTGCAAAAGATGCAAATTCCACCACCAAACGATTGAAAATCTTTTTGTCTGGATTAATTTCATACCTTGATTTAGAGTGTAATCCGTTAACCTTTCCTTGTCAAGTAAAACTAAATAAAGAGTTTGTGGTACAGCAAACTCTTTATTAATTAATCGAGTTAAATATTTGAGAAACCTCTATTAAGACCAAGACCATCTTATTTGCTGGCCGCCGAAAATCTTCCAGTCCCTAAGCACACAATAAGGAAAGCTTAAAAAGTCTCCACGTTCTATCATCTTACTCGTAGGTACCGTGAGTATTACTCTCTCGCCTTTATACATCCACCACTTTCTGGGACCCAAGAAGCTATCAAACTCGTATTCTTCGTATTTTTCAGCTAATACTTGGATTCTATCATAGAAGATCCCTTCCTCCTTATATACAACTCTCATATATGTTTATGTTAAATAACAACCCTAATAATAAAGCCCTAAAACTTTCGACCATTTATTACTAAGCTAGGTAAATGAGAATATACAATTAAATATAACTATTGTCAATGACTAAAATACTTGGTAAAAATTCATTGACAGGCTAATCAAAATATTGTAAAATTAGAACGTTATGAATAAACCTAGGGTACATCTGATTTCCCTCAAAGAGCTTAATCAAAAACTAGATGACGAGGCAAAACGCTTGGTGCGGGCAAAAGAAGAAGGTATTGCGAAATATGTAAGTAAAAAAGCTAACTTAAAGGGAAACTCCACAGTAGTATTTAAGAAAAAGGACGGAACAGAAATCACTTTGTCTTTTCGACTAAACGAGAATGACAATCTAAGATTTGCCTACGAGAAACGGTTCATCCGTAAATAGTAAACTTGAAGAATCTTTGAGAAGATCTTCTTCAAAGGCTAAAATTCCATTGATATCTTTAGAGTAATTAGTGATATCTGGAAAATCAAGGGATTTGATTTTGCGATATACGACATTAATCAGGGCTGCCATCCGCCGAACCTCTGCTGTTTTGATTTCGGTTGGCAAATCTACAATTTGTCCACGATATGGCTCTACGAATTCTATAATACCCCGATTCACTAAATATTTATTAGAAAAATCCCGAGAGTTCTCAATAAGTAACTTATAAAATACAAGTTGTTGCCGATATCTCCAAGCTTTTATCTTTTCATAAGGGTTACTTGGGAACCAACTTTTAATAGCCTTACCAGTTTTGAAGTCGGTTACGATAATCTGCCCGCCCGAAATAGTCATCCGATCAATTTTTCCAGTAAGATGCGCTTCGCCCACAACCACTCCCTGGGATTTAAAATCAAATTCTATCTTATCTTGTAACGAAAATTCACCTTGCTTGTTCGCGTAAAACACGTGAAGTGCCTTTTCACCCCGTTTTAACATAAGTTTGAAATCTTGTTCATTCAAACGCTCATCTCTTAGAAACTCTTCAAACCAAGTCAAGACCTCTTTTATGGAAGGTAACATCTCCTTGTTTTTAAAATGATCATAGATACGGCGGATTGTATTATGCGCTGCTGATCCCAAGGCACCACTCGCGCTCTTCGGCTCCGGAAATCGCAGAAGATTCTTTTGAAAAAACAAAAGCGGGCCACCGGAGACAACATTTAAAAAGTTTTGGAGGTGAGTTACACTCAACTGATACTTTTCGATGATCGGCCAAAGAAGCGTAAGCTCGCTCGGTATAAATTGTAGAGAGTGATGAACGTCCCATTCGCGCTCTAACATCTCGAGTGGATCATTTCCACTATCTTTCATATCAACCAGCTCTGATTGAAATAAATCCGGCGTGGCTTCGTCTGGAGCAATGAATCCGAGACGAGAAGATTCTTTACCCTTCGAATCAATCCGGTACGACGTGAGATACAAAAAACGCTTAGCCCGTGTTACAGCCACATAGAATAACCGCAACTTATCATCAAGCGTGTCTCCCGCCGGGTTAATTGGCAAATTCATCGGTAAAGGAATATCACGTCCATGTTGAGAACTAGCCCACACGTCTTCTTGGCAATTAATAACGAATACCGCCTCAAATTCAAGACCTTTCGCCTTGTGAGCACTCAAAAATAGAACCGCATCCATAGCATTTACGAACGGATTGATATTATTGATCGGGAGGTTATTTTTAATATGTATATCGACGAATGTAGTAAGACCTCCAATAGTTACCGGCCGTCCCCTTCGGTACTCACGGAGAGATCCCACAAATGACTGAAGCGATGAAAGAAATTTCATATAGTTAGCTCTATGATTTGTGAATCGCTCTTTGCCGAAATAGTAAGAACGAAAGGGACTAAACATAGCATGGGGAGTTACTGCTTCATCATCATGGGTCTCATCATCTGGGATAATCTCCTGTGGCCCCCCGATCAACTCATGCAAAATTTCCTCCGCAGTTCCATAAGTCGCGCGGGCTCCAAGCTCAATAAAGAAATTAGCGATCTCTGTAACTCGTCCACCAAACTCTCTCATCGTCATTAACCATGGCTTTCGTTCCTCACGGGCTTTGAGTGAAAGCTCCCAGATTGTAGCGCGTGGAACTCCCCAGAACGGATAGCTCAAGATTTCAGGCAAAAAGTTATCAGCGTCCTCCGATTTCTTCATAATTGAATCAACAAATCGAGCCATGGTGATAAGTTGAAGAATATGTGGCTCATGAAGTACATTTTCCTCACGCTCATAGGAAAGTGGTATTTTTATCGCGTGAAAATGTGGCACTAACGCTTCGAGATCTTTATGCTCGCGAGCAATAACCGCAATCTGTCGTGGAGAAATACCCTGGGTGATAAGCTTTTTAATCTCCCCCGCGATCCAAGCGTACTCTGCTTCGCGCGAAACAAACTCTTTACCATAAATTGCCCCGTTCGCAAGCTCCTTGTTTGAAGCAATGAGTTCTTTTTTTAAATCTGGGGATAGATTTTCGAGGCGCCCAACTCCCTTCAAAATAATGTGACGAGCAACATCAAGAATATGTTGTGTCGAGCGATAATTCTCATTAAGGACAATAAGGGTGGGTTCACGATACATTTCCTTAAAATCGATAATATTAGAAATCTCCGCTCCTTGAAATTTATAGATCGCCTGATCGTCATCCCCCACAACCATGATGTTCGGCCTACCTTCATTCACCAAGTTATCCGTAAGAAATCCTATAAGACGCATTTGCGCGTTATTCGTATCTTGAAATTCATCAACAAGAACATATTGGTATCGCTCCTGAAGGTCAAGACGAACACTCATGTCTCGTTGAAGCACAACGATTGTATCGAGAATCATATCATCATAATCGTAGTAGCGTTCTTTCTGCATTCGAGACGCATACATTTCATAAATTCCTGCCAGAGACTCCGTAACATCTACATCTAAAAAATCTATAAGATGAGTAATTTTGTCATTTCCTTTTTTTACCCACTCCTTTTTCCATTCTGTGAGGGGCCTTGTACTATTCTCACTTTCGGCATGACCAAGAGACTCCGTAAGCGCGCCAACAAGATGCTGAACATATGGCCTGAAAAATCCGGGGATGGAACTCGATTGATAACCTTTCAAGTCCTCTATCGCGGCACGCACGGTAGGAAACATCTTTTTCGAAATTGTTTTGCTAAAAACCCGCCTAATAATAGGCTCGATATGGTTAATCGCCTTTTTATTCTCGGCGAGAACAATTCTGAACTCTGCCGGAGAGAGTCCGGCTTTTTTAATATATTCAATTGCCCTCTTTGCCAAATATAAATACGTGAACTGATCGTTGTGTTCTGATCTTAAAGGATCACTGTAAGGAAGGCCATTGAATATATCCTGAAGAATCTCGGTTTGAGTAATACTATCGGCAGGTAGGAATGAGGCGCCGTTATAAAAATGCTCCGGATAACGGTTAATTATCTCCACGCCGAAACTATGAAAAGTGTGGATCGCCACCCGGTAAGCAACACGTCCTAGCAAGCCTGCCAAACGCTGTCTCATGTTGAAAGCGGCCGCTTCAGTAAAAGTTAGGCACAGTATATTCCCAGGCGTAACATCCGCATTTCGCAAAATATTCATAACCCGCAAACTTAATAGCTCTGTCTTGCCAGATCCCGGCCCGGCAATAACCATTACCGGTCCTTCAATCGCATCCACCGCTTTTTTCTGTCCAGGATTAAGACGTTTATAGGCTAAATCAAATTTTGAAGCAATTTTCATATAACTTACTTGTGAGTATAAGATTTTAATTCCCCAAATAAAAGCACTCTACATTAGTTTGTCTTATCATCAAAATATGTGTTATATCCTAAATCAGAAGCCTTTCCAGACCTTTAATAAGGAGCTGTAATATGCAGCCATATATACGAGTTAGAGCGAATGGAATTGAAATCGAATACGGTGTTGTCCTCCAAACGGCACCAGGCGTATTCAAAAGTTTCGCGCCAGAGCTTGACATCATCGACAGGCTCGCGAACCAGCGGGGCGTGTTTTGCTCTCCACGGTTATGGCTCGGGAACGGTGGTTGCGGTTACGTGGATACCGGAAATCATCCAGAATACGCGACCGGCGAATGTTATGGAGCGCGGGAAGCTTCACTCCACAGTAAGGCGGGTGATAAAATTATGGCGGGAATTTTCAGCGTACCCAGAGACAACAATTCCTGCTTGATTTTAATCAAGAACAATCTCGCGGATAACTTCGACGAGGGCAATCCGCTCGCGTCCTTTGGAGCGCATGAGAATATACAAGTGTTTGGTATTCCCATGGGCGACCAAAGCGTCAATGATGCGCTCATTCCCTTTTTGATGAGCCGGCAAATCATTGGCGGCGCGGGATGCGTTTTGTCATCCGGAGAATACTGCTATTCGCAACGCGGATTGATGATGGAGTATGGGTGGGGCAATAACACAACGCATAGCCGTTCGATGATTAGCGGGCACAAGGAATCTCACACCGGTTCCTACACCCAATCGCGAAGACTCCATATCATCACCGGCGATTCCAACATGCTCGAGTATCCAGCCTGGTTGAAGCTCGCGATCACCAACATCATTGTGGCCATGATCGAGACAAGCGCGTCAATCCAATTTGGCCACTCGTTAAAGCAGGTTGTTCTTGCCGATGATAAGATTCGCCAACAAGTAGCGATTGAGATGGCTAACGTGAGCCGTGATTTCACAAATCATGGACGCACGCCTCTCATTACGCTGGGAGACGGTAGCATTGTAAGCGCGTACGATTTGCAGGCGCGCTACTGGGAAGCCGCGAATAGGTTTGTCCGTAACGCGCGGTTTGAATCAGAGACATGGGAACACGAAACAAAAGAAGCGATGTCGGCCTGGCAGTCAATACTGCACGCGATATACAGAAACGACATCGACTATCTGGAGGGACGTTTGGATCATACGACGAAGTATGTTGTTATGCGCGAATATCTTAGGCGCACGGGCAAGGATTTGTTTCAATACCCGTCGCTGCTCGCAGAAAAACACACGTTCGACGTTATGTATCACCGCCTTCCCTCCTCTGGTTCCAACGCACCAACGCTTTTCGAACGCATTCGAAACCATTACAAGTCACGAATGCTATTCAGCGAAGCGGAGATAGACCAAGCGGTTGATAATCCGCCACAAGAAACACGAGCCTTTATGCGAGGCAAGTGCGCCACCGTGCTATATGGCCTTAAGAAACAAGGGAGGCTTGATGGTAGTTCTTTGTTAAATTGGGACAGCCTTAGTTATCAAGGCGCCCGATTTGAAATCGCGGACCCGCTTA
>CAZFGN010000023.1:0-9744 GCA_964518695.1 uncultured Candidatus Saccharibacteria bacterium | reverse complement strand
CGGTTTGTTATCTGATTTAAGTTCAAAGTTCATACACGCAAATACCCCCTTACCTCGTTATTATAGGGGTTATAGAGCCAAGTTTAGAGAAACAACTTCGTTAAGTCAATAATTAGCGAAGTTTCTTCTCTATCCTATCGCACAATCTCTTAATAGCATCGTGAAATTTTTTATTTGTTTCTTCGGCTATCGGCAAAATATACTTTCTTGTTTCTTTTATCTTCCTTATTTGCTTTTCCTTACCGCAAAACATAAGCGTCTCCATATTATTAAGACGATCGGCAAGCTTTACCCTTCTTACCAGAACAGAACTTTGTCTTATTGAATCAAAATATTCTTCTTTATCTTCCGATGTTTTTTCAATTCTACCATGGCTTTTATAAAAGAGTTTTTCATGAGATAAGATCTTCAATGCCTCGTTGATTTCATGCCCAAAGAGTCTCTCCATCATACCACGGGGGACAAACTGATCTTCATAGATATCGTGTAAAAATCCGACAATAATTTCATCTGGATTGGTAGGACCATACTTAATCAAGTTCAGAGCTACATTTCGGCAATGTTCAAAGTACCTCACTCCTTCATCTCGTTTCTGCTCTCTATGAAATTGTTTGGCTAGAGCATATGCCCATTCTATATGTTCCACATCTTCAAGGCCAACTTTTTTATCTATAATTTCAAAAAATTTATCGCGCGTCATACTTTTAATTATACCAAAACCGTATAGTATTAAAAATATTCTCTAATCCATCACATTTGTTGGCTAATTAGGAAACGCCACTTCTTATTAGTCCAATACCTGCCGGCATAATCCACGCCAACCCTCTTCGCGCGTTTCACGTTCTTAGGTGCAATCTTCGTGCCCCTATCTTCTATCCAAAGACCGCCTTTTCTTGAACATTCTCTACCATTAAAATTCCCGCTAATTTTAAAATGTTTGGTGAGCCTTCCGGGGCCTGTAACATCCTTAACACCCCGAATTAAAACAGCTGCCGGATAATCTTCGGGACCAACAACGATATTAAGCATCCAGTGCATTCCATAAGTGAAGTAAACATACCACGCTCCGGCTTTTCCAAACATCACTCTATTCCTCTCGGTTTTCCCTCGATGCGCGTGCGACGCCTTATCTTTAAAACCGTCATACGCCTCGACCTCAACAATCTCCGAAAACATCAACTTCCCCCGGCAACGGCGTACCAGAAACTTTCCAAGTAAATCTTGGGCGACTTCCAAAGTAGGCCTACCAAAAAATTCTTGCTGCAACATTCTCCTCATATCATTCACATCACATATATCACACGATAAAGTCTAGTATACTATAACACCGATCGGTGATATAGTATATTAGACTAGAATTTTGCGGCTTCACGAAATTCTCTCACGATCTTCTCCGGTAACGGTTCTCCGGGCTTAGTCTCACCCGGATAACGCCAAACAGAAATCACTTTACGATTTCCAGGCGTATCTTCGACCATAGCCCAAATCTCATAAGGATGTTTTTCACTCCCAGCCGCCTGCATCAAAGCCACGGTTTTATCGGCAATCCCCTCTTCAATCCTTTTAGGATGGTTCAAAACCCGCTTCACACGCGATTCCGTGAGCCTATACTGTCTCATCTTGACTCGCGAGTGATTTGTCCACAATAGCGTTCTCATTTCCCTGTTATAATAAAGTAATAAACCAAATGATGGAATCGGTGAAGAAACTTGCATACCTATTTTTAGGCTTAATACTTCTTGCTTCGTTTATTATCATGGCTTCGGTCTCAAAAGAAGAATCAACCATTATGGACGAGTTGGCCCACATTCCCGCGGGCTATGGCTACATAAAGCACCTCGATTATCGTCTAAATCCGGAACATCCTCCTTTGGTTAAAATACTTTCAGCTTTACCATTGGCTTTTATGGATTTGAATTTTTCTAGAGAGATTTCTGCTTGGAAAACAGATGTGAATGGCCAATGGGACGCCGGGGCAAAATTTCTATATGAGTCAGGCAATGACGCTGACAAAATAATCAAGTGGGCTCGTTTGGGTCCAATGCTTATAACGCTTATACTCGTCTTTTTCATCTACTTGTGGGCCAAAGAGTTGCTGGGGTCGTGGTGGGCATTATTACCTACGGCTATTTTCGCTCTCTCACCCACGGTTCTTGCCCACGGACATTACGTAACAACGGACATCGGCGCCACTTTAGGAATTTTTATCTCCATATATTATTATATAAAACATTATCTTAGCCCATCACGAAAAAATCTCATTTTTGCTGGCCTAGCTTTTGGGATAGCCCAACTTCTGAAATTCTCCGCGGTCCTACTCATACCCTATCTCTTCCTTCTAACGACAATATTCTGCTTTGCCCGCGTTTACAGAAACTCACAACAAGGAGCAATAAAAAATAAGTTTATAGCATTCGGCAGTGAAACGCTTAGAAAACTAGGATCTTTATTCTCAATATTTTTGATTGGTTTTCTCCTCGTCTACTCATTTTACCTTATAACAACAATTAACTATCCGGGAGAAAAACAAAGAGCTGACACAGAATTTATTCTCACCTCCTTCGCGGGAGGAAAACCAACCCAAGGCGAGTTCTGCGGGCCCGTAAGATGCCTTGCGGAATTAGACATTTGGGCTGCAGACAAACCGATTTTGAAACCATTTTCAGAATACCTCCTAGGAATTCTTATGGTTATACAACGATCTGCCGGCGGCAACACAACTTATTTCCTAGGAGAAGTGTCAAATTCTGGCTCTTGGTATTACTTCCCGCTAACCTACCTAATGAAAGAACCCTTGCCTACGTTACTACTTCTATTTATGGCATTCGTGATCGCTCTTGTAAACATCGGGCGTGCCATCAAACAAAAAAGGCCAACTCTTATTGATTACCTTGAAACACACCCTGCTGAATTTTCCATGATTCTTTTCGTTTTTATCTACAGCGCCTACAGCGTTAAAAGCCCGCTAAACATCGGCATACGACACCTTCTACCCATAATACCGTTTATCTACATACTAGGAATATCAGGCTTAAAGCACTGGCTAAAAAGTAACTTCTTGAAAACTCAAATCAAGTCTGCGATTATAACGCTTCTTATCATATGGTCCGCTACCGAGACGATTCTCGCATACCCTTATTATCTTTCTTACTTCAACCAAACAATAGGCACCAATAATGGTTGGCGGTATGTTACTGATTCTAATTACGATTGGGGACAGGACTTGAAGAGGCTTAAAGCCTTTGTCGAGACTAATAGTATAGATAAGATAGGTGTTGACTACTTCGGCGGCGGCAATCCCAAGTACTATCTTGGCAATAAAATTGAATATTGGTCGTCATCCAAAGGTGACCCGCGCGAGGATAATATAAATTGGCTTGCTGTTTCTATAAACACTATCCAAGGAGCTAAAGGCGAGCTCCATAGAGGGCAACAAAGAAACTCTGAAGATGAATATTTATGGCTAACTAATCCCTACGAACCCTATGCCCGAGCTGGCACCTCAATATTCATTTATAAGTTGGAGTAGTAATCATCTCAACTTATAATAAGCTCGTCCGTCTACTCTCAAATCTAAGTATTCAATCTTTTCCCACTCTCCGTTTTTCCGCAAAGACTCGACAACGGGCTTCCCAAAAACAGGATCAATTGATAAATTGAAGTATATTTTTGGACCGCGAACAAGCTTTGCGACTACTTCTTTAAAAGAGAGGTCTTCTATCTCTAAAACACTCGTTACAAAACCGAAGTCATCCAAGAATTTCACAATCTTTGAAAAATTTTCTAGCATCCCATTTTGAAGAGGACGATCTCCTAAAACCAGCCGTCTCGCAGAATTAACTCTTATAGTTTTAATAACCGTACCCTCTGTCTCTGGCGCTCTTACAAAAATAACGCCTTGATTATCAATCCAGAAACAATCACCCTCGCACCAGATAGCAAACTTTTGTCTTTCTGAAACTTTAATCGCTACTTTACGTTCGGCTAAATTTCGTCTCACCTCCACCGCGTAAACCTCTGGAAAGTTTTGTGACAACTCCGAAAACTCTGCGTTTCGCCATGAAAGAATATTTTTTGTTCCCATTAACCTACTAAGCCGCGTTTTTTGAAAAAGAGCTTCTACCGATTCAATAATCAATTTCTCACTTACCGATTCATTGCCACTAACCTCTATAACCGTAATTGTAAATAATTGAGAGAAAAAAACAGCATAAACAACCCCCAATAAAGCAAGGGACAAGAAAATAAAGAAAAAGACTTTTTTTAAACGTCGGCGAAAAAGCCTGTTTCTTTCTATATCAAGAAGAGGCGGTGATTTCTTCCTTGCCGACATAAGCTCTTAAAGCTTCCGGCACTACGACGGTGCCTTTTTCCGTCTGATAATTTTCTAGAATAGCAATAAATATCCTTGGGGATGGCAAAGCGGTGTTATTAAGCATATAAACATGCTTCTTTTCACCGTTTTTATCCCTATACCTCACATTCAAACGCCTAGACTGCCAGTCCAAAAAATTACTGGCCGACCCGGTCTCGGCCCAGCGATTCATTCCCGGCAGCCACGCCTCCGTATCAAATTGGCGATACTTGCCGACGCCCAAATCTCCAGTGCAAATGATGAGCCGCCTGTATGGCAATCCCAATTCCTCGTGCATCTCTCCAGAGATGGCCACCATTTCATCTTGTAACTTGGTTGTTGCTTCAATATCGGCAACGGCCAATGCCACTTGTTCAACCTTCATAAATTCATGGACGCGGTACATACCTTTAACGTCCTTGCCATAGCTGCCGATTTCACTCCGATAACACTGGCTAAACCCTGACATCTTTATCGGTAAATCTTCGCCTCTCAAAACTTCATCCGAATAATAAGCAAGAAGAGATGGTTCAGCGGTTCCAACTAAAAATTTTCTATCCTCGTTCCATTCTCCAGTTAATTCTTTAGTAGATGACGCTATTTCATATATCTCATCAACTTTAGGATCGTAATCTGGACCTTTGAAATATCCACTCCCAAAAAGAGCAAATTCTTTTATTAATGTAGGGGGTATCATTGGCTTAAAACCTTTTTCCACCATTTTCTTTATTGCATACATCATTACACCCATTGCTAAGAGCGCCCCGTCGTTTTTAAGATAATATCCCCTAAATCCCGCTACTTTTGCGCCTCTTTCGAAATCTATAATATCTAACTCTCTCCCAAGTTGAATATGATCCTTCGGTTTAAAATTAAATTGTCTGGGCTCGCCCCATTTATAAACTTCTTTATTTTCGGCCTCGCTTTCCCCAATCGGCGTGTCTGGAGAAATTATATTCGGGATAAGCACCATCAAGCGATTGAAATTATCTTCAACCGGCCTAAGTTTCTCTTCCGCTTCTTTAAAGTCAGCCTTAAGTCGCGTCCCCTCTTCGCGATCCTTGGTTTTCTTCTGCCCGGCTCGTATTGTTTCGGCTTTTAAAATAAGTTCACGTCTTAGCTTATCTATTCCCAAAAGTTCATCAATAATCTTCGGCTCAATGTGTTTTTTTTGAGCAACGCCTTTTAACAATTCGGCGTTTTCACGAATAAATTTAATGTCAACCATATACTTATAATATTACTTATTCCTCATTGATGGAAAGAATACCGTCTCCCTGATCGGCTTATCCATGAGAACTGAAAATAGTCTTTCTGACACACCAAATCCGGCAGAGGGTGGCATGCCATATTCCAAAGCTTCCAAAAAATCTTCGTCCAATCTTTGCGCCTCCCTGTCTCCTTGTTCTCTTAACTTCATCTGTTCTAAAAATCGCTCCCTCTGGTCTACCGGATCATTGGCTTCCGAAAAACCCTTACCCAACTCCGTGCCGCAGGCGACAATCTGAAACCTCGCTACTTTCTCGGGGTTGGCATAGATACGCTTCGCCAAGGGTTCAATATCAACCGGAGGATTAATCAAGAAACAAGGCTGGATCATCGTATGCCTCACTCTCTTAAAAAGTCCATCTATAAGACGTGCCCGTCCCATAGATCTCTCTGGCTTCAATCCCTCCTTTACGGCTTTATCAAACAACTCTCTCTCGGTCGCAGTTCTCAAATCCAGACCAATTTTTTCCTTAAATATCGTGAAATAATCCACCTGCCGCCATTTCTTACCCCAATTGATTTTTTGACCCTTGTAAATAGTGATAAGCGTCCCGCAAGTTTCCTTAATAACCAATTTATACATTTTTTCCGTGAACTTCATTAAACCATTATAATCGGCATAAGCCCAATAAAACTCTAGTTGTGTATAATCCTGCAGGTGTTCAGCATCTATTCCTTCATTCCTAAAAATTCTACCAATTTCAAAAACTTTTTCGTAACCACCTACCAGTAGTTTTTTAAGAGCTATTTCTAAAGAAATTCTCAAATAAAAATCTTCATTCAAAGCGTTATGATGAGTAACAAAGGGTTCCGCGTCCGCTCCCCCCGGAGTAGTTTCAAATATTGATGTTTCCACCTCCAAAAACCCGCTTTCTTCCAAAGTTTTACGGAAAGATCTCCAAAACTTACTCTTCTTGAGAAAAATTTCTCTAGTATCGTCGCTAAGCGCCAAATCAAGATAGCGTTTCCTTAATCTCGTTTCCGTATTCTCTATACCGTAGAAATCGCTCGGCATCGTACGAAGGGATTTCATGAGTAGTTTAAAAGATCTAACTTCCACGCTCTCTTGACCCTTTTTGGTTTTGAAAAGATGACCCCCCACTTCCACAAAGTCTCCAAGATCAAGATTGCTCTGCCAAAAACTGAAATCTTTAAGAGTGTCCTTTTTGAGGATCACCTGCATCGTCCCTGAAAAATCTTTGAGATCGAGAAAAACTACTCCTCCTTGATCACGCATACCCCTTATCCTACCAGTTAAATATACTTTATTTTTAGACTTAGATAGTCTATCAAAAGAGGCAAGTGCTTCTTTCGCTGTATGAGTTCTTTTTGACTCAGCAGGATAGGGGTTAAGACCATTATCCTTTATGTTTTTTAGTTTCTTTAATCTCTCTTCTCTTAAATTGTCGATCATTAGCTGATTTTAAAAATCTTATATTCCATTTTACCGTTTGGAGCTTCTACAACGACTGAATCTCCCACTTTATGCCCCAAAAGTTCTCTGCCCAGAGGTGATTCATTAGAAATAAGTCCACTCTCCGGTTTAGCTTCTTCACTGCCAACAATTTCAAACTTCAAAGGTTCACCATTTCTCCTTACTTCAACGCCAGAACCAACATCAATAATATCTTGATTGATACTCTTCTGGATGATAACGGCGCTCCTAATTATCTCTTCTAAATCTTCGATTCGTCTTTCTACGCTTGCTTGCTCCTCTCTCGCGGCTAGGTATTCGGCGTTTTCTGACAAATCGCCGAATTCTTTGGCACGCTTGAGCTTATTAGCTACATCTAATCTCTTTTCTGTCCTAAAACTGTCAAGTTCTCCCTTTAACTCCTCTAATCTCTCCTTAGTCAAATAGTAATCCATTTCTCCGTATTTAGTTTGCGACCTTTTCTTTTAGCATTTTTGTTTTATAAACATCCAACCATAACCAAAATCTCACCTTTATAGTCTCCACGAGAACTTTTAAATAAGCTGAAGGGCTAACTTTTGAATTAATATCATTGACCCAAATAACAGGTATCTCTTTTATTTCATAGCCTAACGTTTTAGCCAAAGACAATATCTCTACATCAAATCCCCAACCGTTGATTCTCGCAAGTGAGAAAACTTTAAGAGCTGCTTCTCTTGAAAAACATTTAAACCCGCATTGAGTATCCCAGACACCTGGTAAAAGCAAGATTTGGATAAAAAGATTGCCCAGATTCCCCAATATCCTTTTGTGCCAAGGTTGTGGTGGATGAAGCTCCGCCCCTTTTACATCTCTCGAACCTATAACCACTTCGTAACCATCCTTTAAGTAAGGAAACATTCCTTGGACCTGATCTATAGTAGTGGAATTGTCGGCATCAGTGAAAAGCCTATAATCTCCATCTGCCTCAAGCATTCCTTGTCTAACAACAGCTCCCTTGCCTCTATTTTTTTCATTGTCGATAAGACGTAGGTTCTTGATCATGCCTGAGAACCTTCTAACTACTTCTGCGGTTCCGTCGACTGAACCGTCATTCACCACCAAAATCTCATAAGAAAATTTAACTCTGGATAAATACTTGTCTATATCGATTAAGGTAATTGGCAACCTTTTGACTTCGTTGTAAGCGGGAATTATGACTGATAAAAATGGTTTTTTATTCATACCTCCTTTTTATTATAACCAAATCTCATAAGCACAGCTACCGCAAACCCTCCTAATATATCAAAAAATAGATCGCTCATAGTATCTTGGACACCTTGCATCGCTAGCGGACCCAGTCCCCTGGAAGAAATAAATAAATCATAAAGAAACTCGTAGAATTCCCAGAAAACTCCTACAAGAGATACGAATCCCAAAAGTAGTACGGTGAAAACCAAAAATTTGCTGTGTAGATCTAAAAACCCTACAAACTTTCTAAAGAACCAAACAAATATCATGCCTGCAAACACGCCTCCCAAAAAGTGCATAGGCATATCCATCCAAGTGAATCGCCAGTACCAATTTCCGAATACTGCCAAAGAATGGGCAACTGCGAGAAAGAGTCCTAGAAAAACTATCTTTTTCTCCATTGCTGAGCCCGCCTTGCCTTTCTTAACCCATATTTCTTTCTCTCAACGATTCTTGCATCACGAGTCAGATAGCCATGCGATCTCATTTCGGCCTTGAGCCCCGGGTTCCATTTTACAATGGCTCTCGCAAGTCCCAATCTTATTGCTTCAGCTTGACCTTTTAGGCCTCCTCCCATAACCTTGCCTTCGATTTTAACTTTTTTAGATTCTGTCCCTAAAGACTTCAAGGGAGAATAAACAGTGCTTTGATAATCTACAAGTTTAAAGTAGCTCACATAAGGCATCTTGTTTACAATAAAAACTCCTTTAGTTTCGGTGCCATCAATAGAAAGACGCACCCTCGCTGAAGCTTCCTTTCTTCTACCTATGCCTTCAAAGTATTTTAATTCTTTGGTCATTTTTCTATAATTAGCAACTTAAGCCTCTTTGATAATAATAAATTCTTAGGAAGCATTCCCTTAACCGCGTGTTTTAAAACCCATTCCGGGCTCTTTGTGAAAGCCTCTTTTAGAGTCTTCGACTTCAAATGCCCAATATAACCAGTATGTCGGTAGTATATTTTTCCATCAAGCTTTTTACCGGTAAATCTTAACTGCTTAACATTTTTAACAACGACCTTGTTATCGCCAACTTTTCTCGGCTCATAGGAAGGGGCCTGCTTCCCTTGAAGGATAAGAGCAACTTCACTCGCAACTCTACCTAGACTTCTATTTTTGGCATCCAAAATAAATTCTTTCATTATTTTACAAATTCAATCATTGCCATTGGAGCCGCATCTCTTTTTCTTCTTATGGTTGTTTTTATAATCCTCACGTATCCTCCTTTTCTATCTCCATACCGCACCGCTATCTCATGATAAAGCTTCTCGGCAGACTTCATCGGTAATCTAGCTTTTAACAAACGCAGGGCCGGCAAATCCTGCCCTTTGGCAAGCGTTAAGAGCTTTTCAATTTTAGGCTTTATTTCTTTAGCTCTAGCCTCCGTTGTCTTCATGCTTTCTTTCATAACCAAATTATGAATCAATCCAGCCACAAAACTCTTACGTCGGCCGCGGATTCTACCAAATTTTCTTCCCT
>CAZFGN010000022.1:0-10190 GCA_964518695.1 uncultured Candidatus Saccharibacteria bacterium | reverse complement strand
CAATAATATCTCTAACTTCATCAGGGTTAGGGATGTCTTTTATAACCACTTCCCTCGATTCTCCCGCGGTCTGGATGTATAGATTGCCCATATCAAGGAATGAAGACAAAAGACCTACAATTTCCGTTTTTATATCTTCAACCTTTTCCATACGCACTTCCACTATATCGCGAGCAAAAAGGCCTAACTGTTCTATGTCCATTACCCTCTTATTGGTGACAATGAGGATATCCAAGTAGTAGTTAGTCCAAACGACAAAGGAAATCATCCATAAGAAAAGCCACCAAGCGGAAAGGAAGAATATTCCAAAAGCAATGTAATCAGAAATGATCACATTTATAACGTGATTAGCCCAACCGGCTAATAATAAAACTGGCGGTAGAATGAATAGAGCGAAAAGAGGCGTAAGCTCTAAGGTTATTACAAGCCAGTGGCGTCTCTTTTTTAAAATTATCTTTTCGTTATCAAGTAAAGAAATCATAGTAGATTCAAATAACTTACAATAAGTATAGAAAATAAGAGTAAAGCAACGACCAAATAAAGACGTTTTATCTTTTTGATCTGGGAGATCTCCATCCCGTAATTAGTCCAATGATAGTTTAAAACAATACTTCAAACACAAAAAACAACGGTAAGTAAGATAATAGTAACAGTCGCTCCGATAGTTAAGGTTTTATTTATATTTTCCATCTTGAGGTATCTTACTTTATAATAACCTACAATGGCAAAAAATAATAAATTAGAAAAAGCAACCTTTGCTGCAGGTTGTTTCTGGGGCGTAGAAGAAGCCTTTAGAAATCTGAAGGGCGTAAAGTCAACAACCGTTGGTTTCACCGGCGGAGACTTTAAAGATCCTACTTACAAAGATGTCTGTAATGGCAAAACCGGACACGCTGAAGCAGTCGAAGTGCAATACGACCCCAACGAAGTAACTTACGAAAAACTTCTTCAAAAGTTTTGGGAAATCCACGATCCCACAACTCCAAACCGGCATCCAACCCTTACTGGTTCACAATACCGCTCTATAATTTTTTTCCAAAACGAAGAACAAGAAAAATTAGCTTATACATCTAAAAGAGGCTTGGAAAAATCAGGCAGATATTCCGCGCCAATCGTTACCGAAATCACAGAAGCGCGAACTTTCTACAGAGCCGAGGATTATCACCAACAGTATATTCACAAGAACGGTTTATCTTCCTGCCATACTTAACT
The DNA here is from genome assembly GCA_964518695.1 of uncultured Candidatus Saccharibacteria bacterium. GTDB lineage: Bacteria > Patescibacteriota > Minisyncoccia > UBA6257 > Colwellbacteraceae > CAZFGN01. The sequence goes on along the minus strand of CAZFGN010000022.1, from coordinate 8,978 downwards.
GTTCAGAAAAAAAGTCCGCCCTTCAGAGAAGGGCGGACTTTACACGAAAAGAAGTTATTTCTTCTTTGCTTTCGCTTTCTTTTTCTTTGCCATTTCTTATTTGATTGATTAATACTAACAGTAAATTCACGACCACTGAACCACGTTAGTTCTTATTAGAAAGTTTATAACAAATTGATTCTAATTAAAACTGTGGATAACTAGAACTAGACCTTAAGATACCGGCGAACCGCAATCAAACTAGAAATTATTCCAATCCCTATACCAAATAGTAATTGATACGAGAACAATATGAGTATGTTGCTTAGAAAATATTGCGCCAAATCCACACTAGGAATAAAAAACTTCAGATACGGCGATACAAAGTAAGTTACCGGCAGAAAAACAGCGGTGCCGAGGACTGCCGAAAGCGTTCGGTAGATTGCGCCCTCAACAATATATGGCCCTCTAATAAACATATTAGAGGCTCCAACCAATCTCATAATTTCTATCCCTTCCTTATTGGAGTAAATTGCGAGAAGTATGGTATTAAAAACAACGATTACGGCAACAACAGCAAGGACAATAGTAAGAATCAAACCTGCCTGACGGCTTATGCGGATAATCGAGGCCAACCGGTCGATAACTTCTTGGTTTTCTGCGTAACTTACTTTATCTACATATTGATCAAGGGAATTACTCTTTAAATAAGAAGCAATGACAGAATACTGTTCTGGGTCTTTAGCTTTTATATTTAAAGAAGCAGATAGTGGGTTATCTGCCAGTTCATCAACAGCTTGAGTAATCGTTGTATCCTCAATGTGACGTTCTTTGAATATCTGAAGCGCCATATCCCTGGAGATATATTCAACGTTTTTAACTTCACCTAACCCCTCAAGAGATTTCTTCAATCTCAGGATTTCGTCTTCAGGCGCACTAGTCTTGAAATAAACGCTTACGTCAATTTTCTCCTGAATCGAGTTAAGCGCCGCCTCTGCCACAACATTAGAAACCAACAAACCTAAAAAGGCGAGTATGGCCAAAAGCATAACAGTAAGGGTTGCGACCGTTGTTAACCTCTGCCTCCAGAAATTTTGGAACCCATTCTTAAGTATTCTATAAAACGTAGTAACCATTATCTTTTTTTATAGCTTCTAGAGAAGAGAGTATTTGCCTTTCTCTTCATCTCTCACTATGCGGCCATTTTCTAAAACAATTACTCTTCTTCCCGCCTGATTCACAACGTCCTTATTGTGAGTGGCTAAAATTACAGTCGTTCCTAACTCATTAATCTTAGTCAAAAGATTAATGATAGCCAAGGTATTAAAAGGGTCTAAATTCCCTGTTGGCTCATCGGCAACAATAACATCAGGGCTATTAACCATGGCCCTAGCAATTGCTACTCTCTGTTTTTCGCCCCCAGAAAGCTCATGAATGAAATTTTTAGTTTTACTTCCCAGGTCGACCAAATCCAACACCTCTCTTACTAAATCGTCTATCTCATTCTCCGGCTTACTAGCTACCTCTAAAGCAAAAGCCACATTTTCATAAACATTTTTTGTTGGCAAAAGCTTGAAGTCTTGAAAAACCGTGCCTATATGACGGCGGAGTTGAGGCAACTGGCCCGGCTTCAGCTTCCCCACATCGTAGTGTCCGAAAGTGACCCGACCGTTCGTAGGTTTTTCCTCCCCTATCAAAAGTTTTACAATAGTTGATTTACCAGCGCCTGAACGTCCGACTACAGAAACGAACTCCTGTGGTACAATTTTGAAATTCGCATCAATAAGGGCTTGGTATCCATTATAATTCTTAGAAACATTCTGAAAATTTATCATTCTGTACTTTTAGTTTAATCCAGTTGTAGCCGACTTTCAACCCTGCCTGTAAGCCAAGCAAACCTATTTTATTTTTTCAACTTCAGCCTCGATAAATAGATCCAAATCCCCGCCCAAAACCTCATCCACTTTAGTACTTTCAACCTCCGTTCTATGATCTTTGACCAACTTGTAAGGATGCAAAACATAACTCCTAATCTGATTACCCCATGCCGGTTTGACTTTCGTTTTAAGTTCGCTTAACTCTTTGGCCTGATATTCCTCCATAGCTCTAAAAAGTTTAGCCCTTAAAAGCGACATAGCTTTTTCCCTGTTCTGTGATTGCGAACGCTCCGATTCACAACCAGCAACGAGGCCTGTAGGCAAATGCACGACGCGCACCGCAGTTTCGACTTTATTCACATTCTGCCCGCCCGGGCCGGAAGATCGGGAAAACTCTACTTTTATATCCTCTCCAGGAACCACAATCCTGGAAAGCTCTATTTCCGGCAACTGCGGCACAACTTCAACTAAAGCGAAGGATGTGTGCCGCAATTTTTTCGCGTCATAGGGAGAAATCCTAACCAATCTGTGGACACCACTTTCCTTCCTTAAAAATCCATAAGCATGATCACCTCTAATCTCTATGGTATCGCTATCAACATTTTTAACTTTCCAACCCCGGCGCAATCCATAAGCTCTGTACATGTGAAGCAACATCGTCGACCAGTCTTGCGCGTCTTTGCCTCCAACTCCTGAATGCAAAGAAATCACCACTGGCAGATAATCGTACCTTCCAGTCATCAAGGTTTTGATTTCCAACTTGCGTATCTTCTCCAGAGAATCCGCCAAATCGAATTCAGTGATGAGATTTCGCAATATCCCAGCCTCTTTATTTTTCTCTTCGGCAAGACTCCTTTCTTTTCTCCATAAATCCGGATCGGAAATATCAAACTCCAGATCTCTTAACTTATCTCTTTTGCCTTTAATGTCAAAGCCGCTCGCCTAAGCGGCGAGTTAGCTCTTCCAAGTTGTCTAATTTTTCTTCTTTCATATCTTCAGTAACTTTTCTAATCTACTATACTATAACACCGATCAGTCTCGTAGTATAGTGATTTCATTCTGGAGCCACCTCGCGGATTCGAACCGCGGACCTTCACTTTACGAAAGTGCTGCTCTACCAACTGAGCTAAGGTGGCTTACTTTTAAGCAACTTCTTTTAAATATTTCCTAAACTCGTTCTTCAGGGTAGGATGTTTCAGGGCAAAATCAACCGTGGCTTTCAAAAACCCCATTTTATTACCGCAGTCATACCTCTTGCCCTCGAAACGTAAACCATAAATCGGACGTCGTTTAAGTAATTTTTTTAAGGCGGCTGATAGCCCAATTTCGGCGCCTCGAGATTTATGTTTTAGCTTCCTTAATTCCTCGAAAACATTAGGAGTAATAATATATTTCCCGACGATAATCAAGTTAGAGGGAGCTGCATTAGGGCTCGGTTTTTCTACGATATCTTTGATCTCATAAACATTTTCTGAAATTTTAACTGCTTTTACTACTCCGTAATGGCAAACTTCTTTCTTCGGAACCACTTCCAATGCCACTACCACCTCTCCGTACTTTTTGAAAACATTTTCCATCTGCAATAAACATGGCACTTCGCCCTGAACAATGTCATCGCCAAAGAGAACTCCCACTGATTCGTCCTTAGCCACCAGATGTTCCGCGCACAAAATAGCGTCACCATCCCCTTTCGGAGAGTTCTGTCTCACGTAAGAAAATCTGGCGAGTTTAGAAATAGATCTTACTTCTTCAAAAACATCTTTCTTATTCTTTGAAAGGAGGGCTGATTCAAGTTCCGGAGAAAAATCAAAATGATCCTCAATCGCTCTTTTGCCACGACCGGTAACAAATATGACATCTGTTACTCCGGAGTTAGCCGCCTCTTCTACAAGATACTGAATTACGGGTTTATCAATAATCGTGAGCATTTCTTTAGGCTGTGCCTTAGTGGCAGGCAGAAACCTTGTGCCTAACCCAGCAACCGGAATAATAACTTTCTTAATCATAGAGCGGGATAAGGGAATTGAACCCTCGTCTCAACCTTGGGAAGGTCGCGTACTGCCACTGTACTAATCCCGCCTTTGCTCGCAAAGGCGAGAAAGACACCTTACATTCTATCCAAACCGGTGTCTTTTGGAAAATCACTATTGAGTAACTTCTTGAGGTCGAATTTCCTTCCAAGTTGCTTCACCCGATGAAGGCAGGGTAAGTTCCCAGTAATCATTGTAGAAAGGCAAAGGGAATCCTTCTCCTCTGCCTCCGTAAATAATCATGCGTTGCTTAACTGGATCGTATATGCCCGTATGCGATCTTCTTTTCTCCGGCGGAGTTCCGTTAATAGATACGGCTTGCCAAGATTCTTTCCCGGGAATAGCAATATTTAAATACCAAGTGTCATTGTAGTGAACTTTGCCGTCATAGCCACCAAAAAACACTACTCTCTTATTTTGAGCATCATAAATAGCAATGTGTCCCCTTCTTGGACCTGGTCCTCCGTCCACCGACAACTCTCTCCACTTCTCACGACCAGGCATATTCAGATCTAACTCCCAAACATCGGCCATATATTTTTCGCCACCGGCGAAACCGCCATAGATAACCATCCTCCTATTTTCAAGGTCGTAGACGCCTTTTGCTTCCCACCTAGGTACAGGTCCGGTATCTTGCGGCGTACGATTAACCCAACGTTCTTCACCAGGAAACGCTAAAGATAACTCCCAAACGTCATTTAAAGGTTTCTTTTGGCCGTCCATACCTCCGAACATAATCGCCCGTTGATTTTTAGAATCATAGATAGTTGTCCCTCCCCATCTCGCCTCAGGTTTATCGCCCACAGGTTCTAGTTTCTGCCATTCACTGCTTCCAAAAGATCCTAGTGGCAAACTCCAAGTGTCGTTCATTCTGTGACCGTTAGCGTCAGTTCCGGTAAACATTATTAATCGTTTATTGATTTCATCGTATACGAGAGAGGTCAATTCACGGCCAAGAGGACCAACAGATGGAGAAATATTGCGCAGAACCGGCTCGCCTGACGTCTCGAGTGTCCAGATTTCGTTAATATGAGTACCGGTCAATTCCGGCAGATTGACGTCTCTTATCTTGCTGTAACCAGAAAATAAAACCATCCTTTTATTATCACTATCATAAATAGACTTCAATCCATCGGTAGCGCTTTGTTTAGAAAAAATAGTGAATTGTTTAAAAGTAAGTTTCCCTTCAGATGGTAAATCTATAGCCAATAAATCCCGCGTTAAGTAATTAGGCGCTATCCCCTCAACTCCACCGAAAACTATCATTCTTTGTCGAATATCATCGTAAACGGCGGCCATACCTTTCAAGGCTGAAGGTCTTTCTCCAGAATCTGGATTTTTATCAGTCCAGACACCATCACCTTTCGTGGGCAATGTAAGCTCCCAAATATCATCAAGATACTTAATACCGGAAGTTCCAGCATAAACAATCATCCTCTCGTTCTTAGCGTCATAAATAGCCTCATGAAGATGGCGACCAAAGGTAGGAGGATGAGATGGGAAAGCTTCAGCCCAAACCCCCTTGGATAAATCTTTCGGTAAGGTTAATTTCCAAACATCCAGATCTCCAAAGCCGCCAGTAATAACCATACTTTGGTTTTTAGAATCGTAAATCATGCTGTGTTCACTCCTCGGCTCCCCTTCCTCCGGAGCATCGTCATATTTCAATGAAACACCATCTTCTCCCTTGCCTGGCAGAGTCAGAGAATATAAATCTTTGTAGTCTTCGGAGCCACCATTCCCGCCAAAAATCACCATCCGTTGGTATTTAGAATCATAAATAGCCTTAGTATATCTATCAGATGGCACATCGCCCACCGGATGCAATTCTTTCCACTCTCCATCATTGTCAGATCGCAAAGTCATCTCAAAAAATCCTCCAAGCGCCTTACCAGCCCAACCCCCAAAACAAATCATTCTCTGGTTCAAACCATCGTAAATACAAGCAGATTCATTTCTCGGACTGGGAGGAGTGCCACTTGGACTCATTTTTCTCCATTTGGTATTGGGATCAGATTCTGACGGTAATTTGAATTCCCAAACATCATTTTTGTAAATAGGAGGGTCTGCAATTAGGTAGTTCTCTCTACCGCCAAACATAATTAGTCGGTCATTGACTTTATCATAGATTAAAGATGGTACAGTTAGATCGCCAGGCGAACCCCAATTATCTATAATAGGCGGTGCCCCGATAGGGACCTCTTTTCTTTCCGCCAACTTAGGAACAAACACATTATCTAAAGATAGGAACGCGCTTAATGTTATCAAAGCAACCGTTACTATAACTCCACTAAAAATAATAAACTCTCGAGGAGTAAATTTTCTGTCCGTACTGGTTGACCAATAAAAATTAAATGGCAGTTTCATCCTAGTTCGTAACTTCCTGCCAATCTGTCCCGGTTATCACCCAGTTAGCGTCTAAAGTAACCGTAACTTGCACCTTTCTAATGTTATTCTTAACCCGACCGGAGGACACGATGATTTTTGGACTCGTTTCAGAAGTTACTGTTATTGTAGCACAACCATCATTCGGCGCGGTACAGCCATTAGTTACAAAATCTATATTGTACCCGGCCGATGTATATCTACCATTCCTGGTTATTCTTACTAAAGCATCGCGCGCGCCGGCTTCGGCATAAATGAGAGCTTGAGAAGACCTAGAAAACTCTTGAGCTATGAATGTTTCGTTGAAAGCAACAGTTGAAATAGCAAGACCAACCGCGATTATCAGAATAGTAAGAGCGAGGACTATTGGAATTGTGGCTACCCCTCTTTGTTTAAATTTACTTCTCATATCACGGCAGTAACTCAATGTCGCCTTAATCGTAGAGTCCCGAGAATCAGGGAGAAACAGTAAAATCCACCCCAGCCGGTGGTACATCCCCGTTCCCTCCGTAAGCAGTCTTCGTACTATCTCCAGAACTTGTCCCTGTGGCCCATGCTTGCCAGTGATAACTCGTCCCAGCGGTTAGTCCTGTGACCGGCACGCTACCGCGAAGATAAACGTCCGGGATAATTTGCGTCCAGGTCCACGAAGCAGTTTCTGATGGAAGTGTCAGCTGGAAAAAGTCGCTGAAGAATGGTACAGGAGAACCAGCGCCTCTTCCCGCTTGAATAATCATCCTTTGGTTCACGGGGTCATAGATAGCGCTGTGACTGCGACGTTTCGAGGGACTTGTCCCCAAAGCTGTAACTTGCGTCCAAGATTCGCTTCCAGGGGTAGTGATGTTAAGTTTCCAAACATCATTATAGTGATTGGTGCCGTCGTAACCACCAAAAGTAACTATCCTTTTCTCGGCAAAATCTCCTTGATAGACGGAGGTGTGACCACGTCTTCCAGCAGGACTCGTTGCCGGAGTTCTATTAGTCCAAGTTTCCGTGCCTGGCGTACTGAACTCAAGTTCCCATAATTGGTTGTAGTAGGTGGGATTAACTCCACCATTTGTTCCTCCAAAAATAAGCATACGAGTATTGACAGGATCATAAATCGCACTTGAATGCCAACGGCCAGTTGTCGGTCCTCCGGCTCCAGGGGTTCTTTGAGTCCAGGCTTCACTTCCAGAGGTAAGAGATAATTCCCAGACATCTTTGTAATGGGTGGATGAATCACCCAGGGCTTTACCTCCGAAGATAAGCATCCGTTGGTTTGCTGAATCATATATTGTCGCCGCGCCCCAACGTTTGGCTGGCAGGGTGCCGGTGGGAGCGAGACGGGTCCAGGTGGGGTTGGTTGCGGAATTTAGTGAGAGCGTCCAGGTATCGTTGAAGGTATCGCCTTGGTTGTAGTTCAATCCCCCGAAGGCAACGAGGCGGTTATTCAAACTGTCATAGACCACTGATGGTAATTCCCTCGCTAGCGGACTCATATATGGGCTGATGTGCCGCAGGCTATTGTCAGCGACGGATAATCCCCAAACCTCGTTGAGGTGAAAGCCAGTAACTTCAGGATCGGCGGTATCGTATATCCTACCGTAACCAAAAGTGGTGAGCATTCTTTGGTTCGCGCTATCATAGACGGAGATATGACCGTCTCTCGCCGTGTTATTTACCATCGGAGCCAGCTCTTGGTAGTAGAGGGTGCCACTAGCCGGAAGTTCAACGGCGACTGGTTCGTTGATTTTAAACAAAGCGTCTGTACCTCCAAAAATAATTGCTCTTTTATTGCCGCTATCGTAGGCCCAGCCGATGGAACGCCTCTTCGAAGGAAGCGTGCCATCAGCCGAGGTTTTGTTTGTCCAGGCTCCGCTACCAGAGGCAGGCAGAGTTAGTTCCCAGATGTCGTTGTAAAAGGCGGTACCGTCCCAGCCCATAAAGGTAATCATTCTTTGATTGACATCGTCATAGATAGCTCCATGACCTGAACGAACACCTGGAAGTGTTCCGGTAGGAGAAAGTTGGGTCCAGGCTCCATTTTGTCCTGTTCCAGGAAGCGTGAGTGACCAGACTTCGTTGGTTCGCGTTGCTCCCCAGCCTCCAAAGGTAATCATTCTTTGATTGGCGCTGTCATAAATCATGGTGTGCTCGGTGGTAGTTGTAGCGGCGGTACCAGTTGGAGTGAGCTTTAATGAAGCGCTGCTTGATAAACTAGCTGGAAGCGTTATTTCCCAGACATCGTTAAGGTCCGCGGTATCATGACCCGCAAAGATAATCATTCTCTGGTTAGCTGTGTCGTAGATACCGGCGCTTGAAAGACGATTAGAAGGAAGAGTACCACTGGGCGTGAATGTGCTCCAAGCGCCATCCCCTGACGACGGCAATGTAAGAGAATAGAATCCGCCCAAGACGCTTCCATTATAGCCGCCGAAAATGATGAGTCTTTGATTAACAGAATCGTAGACGTGGACCATGGCGTTTCTGGCGCTTGGCGCCGTACCGGTAGGAGTCATTTTTCTCCAGACAGGTTGGGGATTGGCCAGAGTTGGGAGTTTCATTTCCCAGATGTCGTTAAGATAAGTGGCATTATCGTCGTTGCCACCAAAGAGAATCAAACGGTTGTTAGCGCTGTCATAGTCAACAGCAGGCCAGGTCCTAAACCTCGGAACCTCCGGATTGTAGAGAAACGAACCTCCTGTGGCAGTGGCAACGTTAGTAA
>CAZFGN010000021.1:0-10646 GCA_964518695.1 uncultured Candidatus Saccharibacteria bacterium | reverse complement strand
ATTTTGTAGATTTGTTTGTCGCGCTCAACGGGATGAGTGATCTTCACGCCTTTGATAGTGATAGTTCCTCCGTCCTTGTTGTATCTAACCGCGTTGTCTATGAGGTTCATGAGAACTTCTCTCATCTTTTGTAAGTCGATGTTCATTACGGTGTCGTTCTGGGCATCCAAGGTGATGGAAATTTTCTTGTTTTTAATCTCCGGTTCCAGTTCTCTAACGATAGCTTGTAAAAAATTACTGATGTTTACTGGTTCTTTGCTCAAGATGTTCCTGCCTACTTCCATCTGGGAGATATCCAGAAATTCGTTAACTAAGCTACCAATCCTATCTGTCGCCTCGTAAGCTTTTTTGAGATAAGTCTTGGTGGTTTCCCCTAACGGTTCGCTTTGATCCCCAAGAACAGATTGGAGATAGCCTTTCACGATAGTTAAGGGAGCTCTTAGGTGATGCTGGGTAGCGAGGATAAACTGGTCCTTGGCCTTGTCTAGTTCTTCAAGTTCAATCCTCGCTTTCTTTTCCACTTCGTAGGATTTTCTGATTTCTATGGTTTGTTCGTCTACTTTTTTCTGGAGGTTTTGATTGAGATCGTCAAGCTGGGAGTTGAGTTCTCCCAGCTTCTCCCTTTGTCGTACCTCGTTCAAAACCGAGCGCATCAGGAAAATTCCCACGATTATGGTGAACGCGAAAAGCGTGCCGTCAAGAAGACGGGTTTGGTTATTGGCATCGAAGAAGATTCTAGCGAGGAGAAAAATCCAGATGGTAAAGATTAGAATCTCGGCAACGATCGCCTTGACGTTGAAGAGATGGCGCCGCAATATCCCATACGATACGCCTAAAATAAGTGGCAGGTATGCTAATGGCCCCCATATATTGGGGATTACATTATGGAATACTTGAAAAGGGATGGACAAGACAAAAGGAAGTATCAAGTATGCAAGAATGACAGTGAAGAGAATAATCCTTAAATGTTGGCGCGTCTTCCCCTCGGCCCGTCGGTACTTACGGAAGATTATGATTGCGGCTATAAGCGCAAGAATATAGGTGATGACATTCCATAAACCGATAAGCGGGGTAGGTTGCGGAAGAAAAAACCTTCTTCCTTGATAAAGGAAGGATTCAATAAAGTCATCAGGCCTGTGAAATGAAAAGAAGCCTATAATAGGAATGAGCACGCTATTTGCCCATAATGCGTATTTCTTCCATGCAGTCCGGATCTTAAATTCGGGATTGGGAAAGATGTAAGCAAAGAGGGCGATGAAGAAGTGCTGGATACTTACTGAAACAAACAAAATACGAACGCCTAAAGTAGCCACTTCTGGACTTTCCCGAAAAGAGACGAAATTGGCAATTGCAAACATCGTAATCCCAAGTATTACAAACGCGAAAAAACGATTGGTCGCGCTTTCCCTGCCATGAATATATATAAGGGTGCCGAAAAAGAGAGATACTATGGCAAGAAGCGAGTGGGTTATAAATAAAGTAAGATCGATAGACATTATGAGCTCATTAAGGGCAATTCTATGGTAAATTTCGAACCTTTATTTCTACCTTCAGATTCCGCGAAAATTTTGCCACCATGACCGGCAATGATATTTCTGGTGACTGATAATCCCATACCTCGACCATTTGGGTAAAGCTTTAGCGCTTCTTCTCCCCTCTGGAAATACTGAACAAAAAGTTTACTAAGTTCATCTCTCGTTAAACCTATGCCGGAGTCTTCGATAGTGATTCGATAGATCCGCCTATCCCTTTCGATAGAAGAACGATTAACCGCCGAACCTCTAATAGAGATATTGCCGCCTGACTTATTGTATCTGATGGCGTTATCTATAATGTTTTTCAAACTCTCCTTAATCCTCCGGACATCTATATTTAAAACACTATCATCCTGGACTTCAATGTTAATCGAGAGTTTTCTGTCCTGGATTGCCGGCTCAAATTCTTTAATTATATTCTCCAGCAAGACTTTGATATGCGTAGGTTGTTTGCTAAGGATACTCTTGCCTACTTCCATTTGGGAGATATCGAGGAATTCGTTCACGAGAGTACCCATCCTCTCGGTGGCCTCTTCGGCTTTCTCGAGATCAATCTTGGCGGTTTCGCTTATGGGTTCGGTCTTGCCGGAGAGAATTGATTGGAGGTAGCCTTTCACGATAGTTAAGGGAGTTCTTAAGTGATGCTGGGTAGTGAGGATAAACTGGTCCTTGGCCTTGTCTAGTTCTTCAAGTTCAATCCTCGCTTTCTTTTCCACTTCGTAGGATTTTCTGATTTCTATGGTTTGTTCGACTACTTTTTGCTGGAGATTCTGGTTTAAATCATCGAGTTGAGCGTTGAGCTCACTTAACTTCTCTTTCTGCTGAACTTCGCTGAAGACCGAGCGCATGAGAAAAATTCCCACAAAGACAGTGAATATAAAGAGTGTGCCATCAAGAAAACGATCCTGGTTGTTATCATTGAGAAAGATACGAGCAAGGAGAAATATCCAGATGGTGAAAATAAGAATCTCGGCGACAATGGCTTTAACGTTGAAGAGATGGCGACGCAACGTTGCGTATGCCACAGCTATAATAAGCGGGAGATATACTAATGGTGCCCATATATTAGGGATAATATTATGGAAAACTTGGGCGGGAATAACTAAGACAAAAGGAAGTATTAAAAAAGCGAGAACGATAGTAAAGAATATGATTTTTAAGTGTCGCCGCATTTCTCCCTCCGCTCTACGGTATTTACGGAAAGCTATAATCGCTGGAGTAAATGAGAGTATAAAAGAAGTGGGTGTCCACAAGTAGGTAAACGCATTTAACTGTGCCAAAAAGAATGTTCTACCTTGATATACAAATGAAGTATTAAATTCTGGTCCTTTAATCGTAGCAAACCCTATAATAATGTAGAGAAGTCCTCCTGCCCACAATGCGTATTTCTTCCATGTAGCCTTAATTTTAAATTCAGGATTGGGAAAGTTATACATAAAAAGGGTAATGAATAACGTCTGAATGCATACTGAAACGAATGCTAAACGGAGACCTAAAACAGCCAACTCTGAACTTTCCTGATAAGCAATAAAGTTAGCAACCGCGAACATCGCGACTCCGATACTCACAAAAGCAAAAAAGCGGTTCGTCGCGCTTTCTCTGCCGTGAATGTATATAAGGGTGCCGAAAAAGAGAGATGCTATGGCAAGAAGCGAGTGGGTTATAAGTAAAGCAAGATCGATGGTCATGGATTAACTAATTTACCTATTAAATTAACTATTATTGTAACATATATCGGGCGACCATTTTCTTGAATTGATCGCCTCTGTCTTTGTAATCTTTAAACATATTAAAGCTGGGAGAGGCAGGTGAAAGAAGGCACGCTTTGTCTCTTGCGGTATTTAAGTACGCGTAGTTCACCGCCTCTTCCATATTTTGAGCCAGAAAATGTTTGGGAATTTTCACATTCCCCCTTTTCAACAATGAGAGAATTTCTTTCCAAATCTTCTCTCCAGTCGTAGGAAACAAAACGACTGTCTTTATGGAACCCTTAAGTATCGCGCGGGCCAACTCCTGGAAATCTAATCCCCTGTCAAAACCACCTACAATTAAAGTTTCAACCTTACCCCCCAAAAAATTCAAAGCTGCCATAGTCGCTTCAGGAACGGTAGCTAATGAATCATTATAAAAATCTATGCCCCCATATTTACCTACGTATTCAAGCCTATGGGGAAGACTTTTAAAATTAGCTAACGTTTTTTCGATCTCCCTTTTCGGGATTTTAAAAAGTTCCCCTACTATTCTAGCGGGAGCTGAAGTTGCAATAAAACCCTTTGAGCGTAATCCGTCATTTCCTTTGAAATTGAAGGGTATCTTTATGGCGTGAGATCGTAAAGCCATCTTTCTAACCACAGCATCATTGTTATTAAAGATAAAATAATCAGATGTTCTTTGAAATCTAGTTATATTCTCCTTAGCTTCAACATAGCGAGTGAAATCTTTGTGATAATCCAAATGTTCTTTGTAGAAATTCAAAAGAACCGCGATGTGAGGACTTTTATCCAAGTTCTCTAATTGAAAACTCGATAGCTCATAAACAAAAATATCCTCATCCGAACTCTTATCAACAAAATTAAGAACCGGTTTTTCAATGTTGCCTATAAGATGTACATGCCTTTTACCTTGTCTCAACATCTCGTATATAAGAGAAGCCGTGGTACTTTTACCCTTAGTTCCGGTCACTCCTATTATTGTTCCACGGTGGAGATCAAAGAAAATTTGAGTTACTGAAGATAGTACTTGGGTAGGATAAGACACCTTCTCTACTATATCCGGCGGAATACCGGGAGATTTTATAATCAGATCGTAACGTTTTATCGAATTGAGATAAGCTTTGCCTAGGTGCAAAACTTTATGTTTATCTTTTTCTAGCATTACAATGGATTCAACCGGCAACTTAGCGAAAGTAAGCTTATCAGCTACGCCTAACTCTTTTTCGGGAAAATGTTCTCTTATCCAAGCAAACGCGTCTCTCCCCTCTCTACCGAAACCCAATATAAGGATGTTACTCAATTCTAAAATCCCCATTCTTAAACTCCTCGCGTAATCACTGGAAAGCAAATTCTCACTGTTCCAAGAACCTAAAATTCTCTTACTCAATTCTGCCATATGTGGATATTTGGGTAAAATTCTCTTTTCAAAATACGTTAATAACAATTCTCTTTCGCCTTTGTGGTCACGAAGCGTAAGCCAAAGCGCGACTAGAACTTCATCTTTCGTGCCAACACATTCAAAAGGCTTAAACTTCTTCTCTCCTATCAGCTCTTGTAAAATCGGCAATAGACTTCGATCAGCTAATAAATTTCTTCCGAAAATTTTCACCATTTTCCTTTTTCCAATAAAAGGACAAAGGGCAATAAATACAAAAAGGCACTTTGAGCACTTACAGCACCACTTTTTTGTCGGCTTCCTACTTCCTGAAAACGTCTTATAAGCTTCGTTGCAACTTAAGAAAACACTAAAATACTTGGGATACTTGGAAAATAACCGCGCTATTTGTAATTCATAAAGAGGTCGCAAGAAACTGAAATAGTTGATCTCCTTAGTTAAATATTTGCCAGCATACTCACTAAATTTCTTTTCAAATTCAAAGCTTTTAGAATATTGGTGATTAATATCTGATCCCAAATATCTGACATTACCTTCATTGGCACTGCGCTCATTAGAAAGGGCTATGTATTTGTAGTCGAAAATAGCCGCGCAGACTACCGACAAAAAAGCGAGATATGCCGAAAAAGGCGTATGTCCGTTTAAGTATCCTTCTCGATTCAATTCCCAAAGCTTCCGGTCCATTTTTCGCTCTATAACTATATAGTTTTTTAGACCGCTCGCTTTGACAACTTCAAGTGCTTGTTCCGTAGGGTTATAGAGGAGCGGCCTTACCCCCACGCGATTTTTCTTCAACAACTCCAAAGTAACAACTGAATCCTTCCCTCCACCAACTGGTACAATAACGCCTCGAGAAAATTTCTTTAGTATACTAAAAGACTGATCGGTGTTTTGGTATACTTGGGTAGTTACTTTAAGAAAGCCTTTCTCTCGAAAATTGATTTTGTTTTTATAGAAGAATTCGCCCATCCCTTTTATAATCAAGTCTTGCCACCAGGCAATTTGATCTTTATTAAGATAGCCAGCCTCTATAACAATATTTGGAGAAACCGCGGCTTTCCAATAGGTCGGTATTTCCATAAGACCGAGGTGAAAAATAAGGTTGTCCAGTTCCCTCTTCTGGAGTTGCTGTATTTTCTTTTTATCGACGTTTCTTATAATCAGAGTTGGGTTGAACCAAATATCAGGCTCTAAAAGAAAGTTGAAAGCGATACAAAGACCTCGATTCCCGAAACTGTAATTGAAATTCTTATAGATAAATCTAGGGTGTTTCTTGCGGAAAAGTCTGTAATTCACAAAAACATTATGACACAAAATAAGATTGCTATGAACACTATCTTGGGCTATACTCGGCAGTGTTGCAGCCGTAGTGTAGCCCGGTTAACACGTCTCCCTGTCACGGAGAAGATCGCCGGTTCAAATCCGGTCGGCTGCGCCAATTTTATTTGAGCAAGGTGAAGCTATAAAATTGAGCATCCCGCAGTACTGCGGGATGCCAATCCACCGCCAACAAAAATTCGCGTTAAAATAAATGTATGCTCATTACTATGGATATAAACCAAATAAAGTTGCTGCACTCTAAGTATGCGGGAAGCAAATACGCCCTGGAACTGGTTTTCAATCATTGCCAGATTGTTTGGGAAATAGCTGAACAATTAATCAAGCGTAACAAGCTAGTTTTAGAAAATGATTTGGTAAAGAACGGCGGCTTTTTACATGATATCGGAGCATATCGATTTATAGATGAGAAGGGAGTATTTGATGAGAAGAATTATATTAAACATGGCATTGAAGGATATAAAATTTTAAAAGAAGAGGGGCTGCCGGAAGAGCTTTGTAGAATGGCCGAACGGCACACAGGCGTAGGCATTCCTAAGGAACAAATCATAAAAAGAGGTTTGCTATTGCCAGCAAAGGACTATATAGCTGAAACAATTGAAGAAAAATTGGTTATGTACGCGGATAAATTCCATTCAAAAAACCCGCGATTTAATTCATTTGATTATTATCGAGAATATGCCAAGCGTTTCGGAGAGGAAAACCAGGAAAAATTCGTAGAACTGGCTAATATGTTCGGCATACCAGACTTAGAATTGTTGTCGGAAAAATATCATCAACCAGTTGTTTAGAACCACTATACTATAACACCGATCTACCTCGGCAGGGCGAGACGGGTCAGTGTTTTAGTATACTAACAATGAAGGTATAAAATATAGTGTATCGCCGAAATGTTCAGCTTCAAAAGCAAATTTTGGAATTAACTCTCCTCATAAACCCGCCCAATTCCTAAAATGTCCGCTTCTCGCCATTTTTTACCAATAAGCTGAAATCCAATCGGCAACTTTCCATCCCTGCCCTTTACTGGTATTGATATCCCAGGAAGTCCCGCGAGATTCACAGGAATAGTAAAAATATCCGATAAATACATATCTAAAGGATTGCTTGTTTTCTCGCCGATTTTAAAAGCGGGGGTTGGCGCGACTGGAGTTAAAATCACATCAACATCTCTAAAGGCTTCGTCAAAATCATTTTTTATAAGCCTCCTTACTTTTTGCGCTTTGGCATAATAAGCATCGTAGTATCCTGCCGAGAGTACGAATGTTCCCAATATAATTCTCCTCTTGGATTCCGCTCCAAAACCGGCGCCTTTATTTTCATAATACAAATCAAGCAAATTTTTAGCCTTCTCTCTAGAACCATATCTTATCCCGTCAAAACGTGACAGATTGGTACTTACCTCCGCGGGCATAATGATGTAATAAACTGATAAAGCGTATTTAGTATGAGGTAAGCTAATTTTCTTGAATTTAAAACCTTTCTTTTTAAGTTCTGTAATCGCTTCTTCCATCGCGAGCGACACCTCTTTATTCAATCCTTCCACGAAATATTCATCGGGTACGCCGATAACCAGATTTTTTATTGCTTGAATATTTGGATTCAATAGTTCATCCCCGTAATCTCCGCCAGCTGACCGATTAACACTCGTAGCATCCTTCGGATCGTACCCGGCTATTGCCTTGAATAAAATCGCGGCGTCTTCAACTGTCTTAGCGAAAGTCCCAATCTGGTCCAAAGACGAGGCCATTGCTATAAGCCCGTAACGTGACACTGCGCCATAAGTCGGCTTCAGTCCGACCACTCCGCAAAACGAAGCGGGTTGCCTTATAGAACCGCCCGTGTCCGACCCCAGCGCGCCCAAAGCCATACCGGAGGCCACCGCCGCGGCTGAACCTCCCGAAGACCCTCCCGGCACACGTGTTAAATCGTGAGGGTTCTTGGTAATTTTATAGGCCGAATTCTCGGTAGAACTTCCCATCGCGAATTCGTCAAGGTTAGTTTTTCCTAAAAATATTACTCTGCTTTGTTTCAATTTACTTATAACCCTAGCGTCATAAGAAGCAACATAATCTTTCAAAATTTTAGCCCCGGCCGTTGCCGGCAATCCTTCTATTAAAATATTGTCTTTTATAGCAATGGGAACGCCGGATAAAACATCTAAAGTTTCACCACCCGCTATAACGGAATCCACTTCTTTAGCTCTCTCTAAAGCTTGGCCTTTATGAAGACTTAAATAAGCGTCAATTTCTTTGTCCTTCGTTCCAATATAATCAAAAAAGGCGTTCGCGGCCTCGGAGGCTGAAAATCGTTTCTTTATAAGTCCTTCATGAAACTTCCGTATGGTTAGGCTTTGGAATAAATTATCTATCATAGATTCATGTTACTCTAATTGAAAATGTAAATATCAAAATGGAAAATGACAATGTAAAATTTCAAAATGGATTAAAACGAACGGAGACAATTTTAACATTTTGATTTGTAATTTTGATTTTTGATTTTTGCATTTTGAATTATTCAAATACTGGCGGTACTTTAAGATAGCCCTTTTCTTCATCCGGAAAAGCATTAACCAGGTTATCCCTTGCCCCCTCCCTCTTTATATCCAAAACATCCTTCCTAAAGATGTTTTTCAATTCTGTCCCGCCGGTCATTGGAGCAATGCTTTCTGTATTAACACCTTGGAGCTCTTTAAAGTGTTCTAAAATATTGGCCAAATCCTTTGTGAACTTTCCTTCTTCTTGGGGGTCCAGGTTTATCCTGGCAAGTTTCGCAATATAATCTACTTTTAAATCCATTTAAACGGTAGAATTTTAATAATAAGGGTAGTTAAAATAAGCAATTTATTCAAGTAAGGGCTAATTTGCCGGTAATTCTATGGTGAATTTTGAACCTTTCCCCTTTCCCTCTGACTCTGCCCAGATTTTCCCTCCATGGGCGGCAATGATATTCTTAGTGATGACTAAACCTATACCGCGACCCGTAGCGTAAACCTTACGTGCTTCTTCTCCCCTTTCAAAATAACTCATAAAAAGCTTTGATAATTCCTCTTGTGGAATACCAATTCCGTTATCCTGAACGATAATTCTTAAACTCTGCTTATCTCTTTCTATAGGATGGGTAAACTTTTCTATTTTTATGCCAATGTTGCCGCCTTGGTGACCATATTTCACGGAGTTATCGATAATATTAGTTATTGCTTCTTTAAACTTTGCTGAATCAAGATTAATAGATAACTCCATCGGAGCATCTAACGTAATTTGAAGATTTTTCTTTTCCATCTCCGGCTTTAAATCCATAATAATTTCTTCTATGACTTTTTTAGGATCCACCATTTTTTTAACGAGGTTTCCTTGCCTGAAATTCATTTCTGATACATCAAGCAACTCATTGATCAAACTGCCTAGGCGATCAGCTGCCCCCGCGGCTTTAACGATAACATTCTTGGATTCACCAATAGTTTTCTCCGGAGCCATACCCAAAAGCGACTGCACATATCCTTTGACTATGGTTAGCGGGGTTCTTAAGTGGTGCTGGGTGGTGAGGATAAATTGATCTTTGGCTTTGTCCAGTTCTTCGAGATCTTGACGGGCTTTCTTTTCCACTTCATAGGACTGTCTGATCTCTTGGGTTTGTTCGGAAACTTTTTGTTCAAGGTTTTCATTCAAATCTTTTAATTCGGTGTTCAACATCTCTAATTGTTCCTTCTGCTTTATTTCTGTAAGCACGCTCCTTACTAAAAAAACGCCAAACGCAATAATGAGTATTAGCAATAGACCATCAACCAATTGTTCTCTCACGGCTACTTCTGATAAAAATTTGACGAATATGAAAAGCCATATGGCAAGCATCAAAAGTTCAGCCGCGATTACTTTAATGTTAAAAAACCTGTACTTGAACACTAGGTAAACACTCGTGCCAAAAAATGGCAAAATCACGAAGATAGGCCCTAAAGCCCAAGCGTAGAAATTGCCAAAAAATGGCAAAATAAGATTCCCGACGAATCCAACTGAGCCAGCGAAAAACGTACCAGTTATAAGGATTGATCGAAAATTGCGGTTAAAATCGCGGCCAAGATTTCTATAATTCCTAATTAAGATTAGCTCTCCCAAGTAAAAAGCTGACATCGCAAATACCGCGTAAACCAAATAAGTAAAATGAGATTGGTTAAAAACGAATCGTTCGTTCAAAGGTCCAGAAACTTGTAAAGAACTAAAAATAAGCGAAGGCCAGAAAATAATTGTAAGGAGTATAAACCCATGAAAGACTGTTTTAACTAACGGCAATGTTAACGACCGAATCGTCCGAACAGGATAATAAATGGCGAACCAGAAAAACGATAGGAAGGCAAGATCAGCAGCGATATAAGTTGCAATAGTGATAAACTTAAAAAAAACAAAAGGTAGAATAAGATTATTGCTTATAAAAGCAAGCCCAAACGCCCAAACGCTGGCGAAAATAGCGATGAGGGCATAGAATACTTCATTCTTGCTCCGTTTACCATGAATTAAAATAGAACTCGTGAGCATGAGACTCATGGAAGCCAAAACCGCGGTTAAAACACCCAAAGCATTCATAGTTTAATCTATATTATAGATCCATCACACCCCCAACTCCACCACAAACCTAGCTCCCTTGTCTCTGCCCTCGGATTCAGCATAGATTCTG
>CAZFGN010000020.1:0-11079 GCA_964518695.1 uncultured Candidatus Saccharibacteria bacterium | reverse complement strand
GGGCGCCGCTTGCGTTGCTCCTTCTTGTGGGTTGGCCGAAAACTTGGAAGGGATGGCTTAAATGATTCCTTGTTAGGGAACTTGCCGCTAAAGAGCAGAATCAGCTATAATTTTGATAATTGTCCTTGGCCACTAAAAACCTGAAGTCGTACTTTAAGTATAAAATTGAGGAATAGTTCAAATGATTTTATGAAGCCCATGAGCGAGATGCAGAGATATATTTATGACCAAGAAGAAAGGTGGTTTTCAAAATTTGAACCATTCCTCAAGGGGAAGGTGCTTAAGGTTGGAAATGGCCTTGGTTATTTTGCTGGTTTCATTATCAATATAAATCCTGATTTGACAGTTATTGATGTCCAAAAAAATGAGCAAGCAAAAAATAAAGACAGTGTAATTATTTACGATGGCAAGCTATTTCCCTTTGAGGATCAAAGCTTTGATTGTGTAGTTTGCACCTATGTTCTGCACCATACGTCAGATCCACTTGTGGTTTTTAATGAAATGAAACGCGTGGCAAAGAGAATCATTATTATTGAAGAAACTTATGCCAACATTTTTGCCAAATTTAATCTGGTTTACAGAGACATTTATGTAAATTTTCGAGCAAGTCAGCCGTCAAAAATCCACTGGAAAAGTTATTTCAAGAAAGGAGATCTCGAAAAACTTTTTGCCAAAAATAACTTGATGGTTATAAACCACCAAGCAGAGAAAAGCAGAACTTATTGGAAAGAATTGTTTATCTTGGAAAATCTGTCAAGATAATTATAATGATAAAAAATTATGTTTGTCGAAGCAATCATTGCTCATTCCTGAAACCTTTGATAGGCTTCGTTTAGCGCAACTCGACTAACCTGAGCAAAGGAGAGAGGTTATGCGCACAGATCCGCTCTTTCAGAAGCTCCTCCGGCAACTGCAGGATGTGGCAGAACGTTCCCTTTTGGAGCAACTTGTGGAAAGCGAAAAATTTCGCGTCATGGGACCATTGCCTAATGCCGTCGAGGTTGAAAGGCAAAGGTGCCTTAGCGGTGGCATCCCCGATGATTTAGTGGATAACATCGTGAACCTTGCTTGGCAAACGGCCTGTGACCGTCACAAAACGTTGCTGGAAGAGGCCATAGCGATAATCAAGTCGCTAAGAGGAAGGCTCCACAAGACGCACTCGAAACACCCATCTACTTCACTAAAACCAGATGAGTGTAATGTCTGTGGCAGTAAGGTCAACGACTTCACCCGTAGAGGAGAACGCCTATTACTCAAAAGGCGCACACTCACGTGATAGTGTCAGTTGCCCTAATGGGAGTTGATTCGCGTAACACCGGATCAACTCTCTATTTTTTATCTTTAGGTTAAACTTCTCGCAAATTGCCGAAAATGATCCCCTGTTATAAACTACGGAAGAGGTTCACGCGCTCGTAGTTCAATGGATAGAGCACAGGCCTGCGAAGCCTGAAATCGAGGTCCGATTCCTCGCGGGCGCACAAAAAGTGAAATATAAGAAAAGTAGTTTACAATCTATGAAGAAATCTTTCCCGCTTACCGCGTTTTCAGTCGTAATAGCTGTGGTAATAATTATTTTGTATTATAATTCTCGAGGCCGTCTTAACGTGAAACCCCCCCAGAATAACGAGCCGCAACGGCAAGGCGAGAGTACGAACTTTAAAGGTCCTAGTGGGCAGCCTTACATCAAAGGGCCAGGAGGGCCACCGCCTGCGAGCGAATAGGTTTACGCGGGATTAGTATAATGGTAGTACGTCACCCTTCCAAGGTGAGGGCGCCGGTTCGATTCCGGTATCCCGCTCCACAATTAGACTTTCCGATTTTTGACCGACGAATTGGTGGGCGGCTGGTTTTTTAACTTACGCTCTGCGTTGCGCAACCAAAAAACCAAACACAAAGCCGAGGACAATCCCAACAATATTGCTTAACATAAAGCCGATTATAGAACGATTTATATTTAACTGGGATTCCTTATTCTGCACGTCCATAAGAAAATCCGGCGATTCATAAATTCTCTGCGGATTTGAGCCAATTACAAAATCCATAAAGATTTCATGGAGACCGGTATTACCGAATGTATAGGGGAATTCTAACACTCCACCCTGAACCAGTATGTCGTTTTTCTCGAACAGGAACTCTCTTTTCGCACTGCCAATCCCGCCTAGTTTGGCAATACGAATTTTGACAACGAGATCCTCCGCAACGAGCTTGTTGGTCCCAAGGTCAACAAATGAAATAAGCATTGCCGTTTTTTCTCCAACCTTTGGAGTGAAAGGTGAACGAGATAAATTCACAAGGTATTTACCTTCAACAACCCGTTGGTCGCCGCCGTTTGCAGAAGCGGGCGTAATGAAAGCTATAACGTGTACTGCAATCGCAAAAATAAGCAGTGCCCAGAGAACCCAAGTAGGTATAAAAGCCTTGCCAGAAATATATCTCTGGAGTAAAAGAGCCACAGCAAATCCGCCACTTACATGAACAATGTTTGCAAGGATAACGTATTGAGACCAAAAATGAATTGCATTTTCAATCATGGTAACTTTATTCAATTATACACCGCAACCGGCACCGCCTTTTTGTTGTGGGACAAGATTAAGTTCGCTTACTTTTTGGGCAATAAGAGCTGCCCCGCTTGCGCTTGAATAAACTTTATCCATAACTACTTTTGGATTAATATCTTCCCAATCGATATTTTCTATTGCCTTGAAATAGAGCGCGGTCTGGATGTAATTCTGCGGGAACCAAAACGAGTTGAATGCCAAAGCTTCGCGGTAAAGTTGATCTTCCGCGAGTCCCTGCGCCGCGCCCAACTGAAGAAGGCCCATAAGAGCGGACCCATGATTACAATCTTGGAAGAAAGTCGAATTATTACAGCAAGGGCGATATGTATTTTCGGCGATTCTCGTGACCAGCGCTTCCTGTTCTGGCGTAAGTTCCACGACTTTGAATTTGTTGAAATAAGCCCCGCCGTTTTCTTCTTTGCCCAAATTCCAGCCGCCGGTAGAAGCGAAATTGAATAATGATTTGCCGTTGACGGGACTTTCTTTGTTTGAAGACATATAGTTTGAGAGTCCGACTGGCCAGAGGAGATTTACGTAATAACTAGCATTTTCCTTTGTAAGGAGAATCGGCCTATCTGATGGTTTTATGAGTACATCTTTTAACTCCGCGGATAGACCACCTCGCTCTTTATAGATAGCCTCGAACTTTGCCTGATCAATAACACCATTCTCGACCAGTTCAAGCACGCTATCGCCCAATCGAATCTTGCTCTGAAAACCTTTTTCAGGGAGAACTTTTGCCGTTACCTCATCGAAGAGTTTATTTTGAGCGTCAGAGGTAATAAGGTTATTCAGTTTGTTGTCCCCGGAATTTAATATTCTATTATTTTCAACAAACTTCGCGATCACTGGATCGGCCTTCACCATATTCCAGCCAATAAAGATGAGTATAATAACTGCGGCGAGCAATCTCATAAGCCATGGCCTGTCGTTTTCTTTGAAGGAGTGATCCTGCGGAACTGGGCAAGTACCACCGGTCGCGAGAATGTCGAGTCTATCTCCACATTCGAGTTTTTTCATCTCCCGACGCGTAAGCCAAATCGGTAGCGCTAAAAAACCAATCGAAAGGGCTTTCAATTCTAACCCGCCGAGAGGAAATGCCGCTAGTCCCCCGGTAATTCCAATTGCCGAAAGCAATACCGAGCCGCACACTGGGCACGCCGAAGCCGCAATGCCCACGAGAGATCCTACGCCTGTTGCGCCTTGTTTATTAAGTTTGGGTGGACCGAACTTGCGCCAACTATAAACAAAGAACGCGATGTTCACTCCGAAAAGGGCAGTTGCGCCGAGTGTAAGCGCGACGTATGGCCAGAAATAAAGCGGTTGACCATAAGTGTTTCCAATAAGACTTGTGATGCTTGAATCAAGACGGAGAACCCAGTAGAGCATAAGAGAAAACACCAACGACGAAACGGCGCCTATCAAGCCGTAAAAGAACTTGGTGAGAAATTTTCTGTCTTTTTTGTTGAGTAGATTGTCATTTTTTGTGTTATCCTCCGGTGGCGTTCCGTGAGTTATTATCTCAATATTGCAACTCTGGTGTTTTTTGCACCATGCCTCACATTTCTCCGCCCATTCTTTTCCTGCGTATCTAAAACCGCACTCTTCGCATCGATACAATGCTTTGTTTTGTTGGGTGATGGCTTTGGTCATAGGATATACTATTGATTACTCGTACCGAATTTCGATTTTATCTTTGTCGTTCGCTAGATAATTTTGAAATTCGGTATTTTCTTTACCATTCACTAGCATAGTCATCTTGCCCTCCGTCCCATTGCAGAATTCGAAGATGCAATTATTATCAAACTTTTTCCCCCATATCGCAAAGAAGTTTGCAAGACGCACGTCTTCTTTTTTGACTGGCCCTTCCATGATTTCCCAGTGAAGCGTTCCAGAATCGTCGTGTGTGTGCATATCGGTCATCATCATCATTTGGTCATAGAGCGGATAGCCTGCGTATTGCATGCCGATACCGATGTTTGCGGGGATTGTGATTACTTCGCCCTTGATAATGATTTTCAATTCCTGATGCCAATGAATTCCCTTTTCGGATATCACGCTCTTATCCTCGGTAATGGTTGCTGTTTGGGAAATTTGCTCGTCAGAATTTTTATTTCGAGTCAAAATAAAAGCTCCGACGAGAACCCCAATAATGATTATTATGACTGATTTTGCTGTATTCATGGTTATTAATGTTTATGCTCTTCGTCTCCACCGCAACCATCGGATAAACTCCAAAGCTCGGTTATTTGCTCGCCGGTAAATCCGTAGTTACGAATAAGGTTTTTACCAAGACCGCCGTAGACATACCAACGCCAACACTTGCAACAGCAGGGGCCCTTTTCGCTGGAGTTTTGCATGGCGTAGTCGTACGCTTTTTGCTCGTCTAGAGTAAGTTCCACATCGTAGTATGACATCAGGTGCTTCGCGAGTTTTACCTCAACATTGTAAGGATCTTCAGGAATTTCTATGATGTTTTGACCTGCAATAGACTTGAATTTCTTTAGTCCCTGAACCTGCTCGCTGTAGCGGTGTATGCTCATAGGGCTGCAGCAGGAACCTTGCAAGCGGGCATCATCCGGCATATTGGCAATGGAATCTTTGAATCCGCCGGAGCAAGACGAATTGCCGTTTTTGCTCAAATAGTCGAACCGCGCCGCCAGGACCTTACTCACGATGCCTTCCGATGTCTTTTCTCCTGAAGGATCGCCTGAGAAATCGAATACTTGTTTTGGAGAGACGTAGAAATATCCCCCAATAATGATTGTGAATGCAAGAATTGTGATTGATAGTTTTCTATTCATAGGTTTGTTAGATAGCTAAATTGTAATGAAACACTGATTGTTATTCAAATAGAAATTTTTTGATAAAAATCTGGGGATTTGCTAGGATTAATTTGATGAAAAAATTAATCGGCGTTTTGGTAATAGCGTCCGCTCTCGCTGTCGGTTTATATTCATATTCTAGACTTCTGGACAGTCAAAATGGTACTCAAAACCTCCCCCCATCTACACCAGCTACCATAAGTGAACCGTTAACCACCGAAAGTGGGCTTAAAAATGAACCATTGCCCGAACTGGGGTCTTTTAAGGGATTGGAAGAAGAGTCGACTAACTTACTTAATGGTATAGATAGTCTGCCGCAAAATAAAACCTCTGATCCCCTAAAAAACTCAACCGAGTAGCTTCCGGTTGCTTCTTGGTAACCAAGTGGGTCTAAAACTCGTTTTATATGTTAGGGGACGAACAAAAATTGGTAAAAAAAGCAAAAGATGGGGAGGTCGAGGCTTTTGGTTTGCTTTATGATCACTACCTACCAAAGATATATAGGTTCGTCCTGCTTAAAGTAAGCTATCGTGAGGAAGCTGAAGACCTCGCCCATCAAACGTTCTTAAAAGCTTGGGAGAATATAAGTCATTATGATTCGATGGGCTATTCTTTCGGATCTTGGCTATATCAGATAGCTAGAAACGCCACAATTGACTATTATCGCAAATCTCGTCCCCAAGTGAGCATTGAAGAAGCCGCGGAATTGCCCTTCGAAGGAGATTTTCTTCAAGAATCCATAGATAGCAAAATTGAGTGGAAGAAACTAACCGAAGGCATTAAAAAATTAAAAGACACCGAGCAAGACGTGCTTGTCATGAGATTCGTGGAAGATTTGTCCTTGAAAGAGGTAGCTGAAATTCTCGGAAAAAGCGAAGGCGCGGTAAAGTTGGTTCAACACCGAGCTATAAAAAATCTAAGGAAGATTATTGGGTAATGAAAATAAAATGAACGAAAAAGAGCTAATCAAGAAATTAAGAACGCTTCATAATATCAAGCCTAGACCGGGATATATAAACCAGTCAAAGATGGCGATTTTATCGTCCCCTAGATCGATACAGCACAAATGGAAAATTGTAGGCAGGGGATTGCTCGCGGAGAGCTTTAATTTCGGGCTTTCCATGATGCTCACCGCTGTGGCTTTAGTGCTTATCCTAGGTGGCGCGACAACCGTTTTGAGACCAATGCTTTTGAGTAATTTACCAGGAGTGGATACAAAAAGTCTTCTAACCGAGGCGGACGCCGTTTACAGAGACATAGATATCCAGTTAACTGAAGCGGAATATTATGCGGTTACTGCTAAAGAAACTTCTGTGGCTTTAAACGAAGCATCTCTCAATGGACCCGGGCATATTAATCCCCTTCTTATTCAAAAAGAAGCAGAAACATTAGATTTCCAAAATCCTAAGAATAGTAATATCGACGATCTGTTAGACAAACTATCGCAATGAGATTTCAAATTTTAAAAAAATTACTGGTTTTCATGGCGCTAGTCATGTTCCGGCCTGCTCTGTTGCCAGATGGGCTAGCTTTGGCTGCAGAAACTAATAAATTGGAAGTCTTAAGCCCAGTTGAAAACAGCATAAACGAACTTTTAACCGTTCGCGATGATATTTCCCTAACGGAGGCCGAGAAACTCGTGAAAGACCTTGAAGCGAGGAAGAAGATACTAAGCGAGGTTTTGTCGCTTTCTTTAGATGAGATAAGCAAGCTCACCGCTAAAATAAATAATTTGCCTGTGTTTACGGAGGGTAGCCCCGAGAAAGAGTTGCGCGAGGAATACAAAGCTAACCTAGAAACTTACACAGCTTATTACACCGAACAGTCTAAGAAACTGGCGGCGCTTACCAAAATAGATGAAGCTAAAAATTTAGCACAGGAAATAAAGGACTATCGTGATAAGACTTATAATCCGCAGGTGCAGAAAATAGTAAATTTCGTGCTTCTCTTCTACAACGAAGATGTATTAAAAGTTGCCAATGCCCGGTTTGAGAAAATCTCCGCTGATATCAAGAAACTAGGAAAACTGGGTTATTTAAAAGCTGGGGCTTTTACCAATGAACTTAAACTCGCCGCCGAAAACTTGAGTGCCGCGAGAACTTTCCTGGAAGAAGCCAAAAACGCAGTGCTCGCAGGGCAACCTGAATCTGAAAAATTAACGCTCAAGGATGCGGCGACTAGGGGACAAGAGCAACCGCCAGTTGAACCAAATAAACTTGTAGAGAGTAGCCTTAACAAGGTTAAAAACACCTATGAAATTTTCCTTCAGGTAGGCAAAGACATAAGAAAGTTATTAGGCATAAAATAGAAATAGCCCCAATCTCATATAAGATTGGGGCTATTTACACTATATTTCTTCTTATTATTACTGAACGGCTTCTTTGAATAGTTTGCCAGCTTTGAATTTCGGCGCGGTCTTTGCTGGTATTTGAATTTTTTCGCCAGTCTTAGGGTTAATACCCATTCTCGCGGCTCTCTTCATAGCCCTGAAAGTTCCGAAACCGGCGATAGCCACTTCTTCGCCCTTGCTTAAGCTCTTTACGATGGCTTCAAAAACTGCCTCTACGGCCCCTTCTGCCTGTTTTTTAGTTTGTAGTCCGGCAGCATTCATGACTGCCTCAACCAATTCTGGTTTTTTCATAATCTTTACTATGTTTCTTATTGCTCGACCTTTGCTTATTAGGTACACTTCCATTATAGCAGATGAATGTACTCCTGTGAACTAGACCTCTACCTTGCGTATTCTACGGCCCTGATTTCCCTGATCACGTTCACTTTGATTTCTCCTGGATATTTTAGCTCTGATTCGATTTTCGCGGCAATGTCTCTCGCAAGTTGTAAGGCTCTAAAATCGTCAATCTTTTCAGGGACTACAAAAACTCGCAATTCCCTGCCTGCTGATATGGCATAAGCATCTTTCACGCCTGGAAAACTTGCGGCAATTTTTTCTAAATCGTCTAACCGTTTGATGTAATTCTCCAAAGTTCCACGCCTAGCTCCCGGCCTAGCTGCTGAGAGCACGTCGGCGGCAGTTACTATGAATGATTCTGGCGTAGAAAATGGGTATTCTTCATGATGCGACTGCATAGCAGAGATTATCGCCTCACTAACCCCGTACTTCTTAAGTATTTTCCTGCCTAGTTCCACATGAGTTCCGGAAACTTCATGATCTATAGCTTTACCAATGTCATGAAGTAGAGCGCCACGCTTGGATACTTCAACGTCAGCGCCCAACTCGGAAGCCATCATACCAGCGATATGAGCCATTTCTAGGGAATGCGTAAGGACGTTTTGGCCAAAGCTCGTTCTGAAATTGAGCCTGCCCAAAAGTTGAACAATCTCTTTGGGCAAGTCGTAGGCACCTATTTCATAAGCGGCGGCCTCCCCTATTTCATGCATTCTCTTTTCCATTTCGGCCTTAGCCTCTTCAACCTTTTCCTCAATCTTAACAGGTTGAATGCGCCCATCTTTAATCAATTTTTCTAAGGTTAATTTAGCTACTTCCCGACGCAGAGGATCAAACGAAGATATGATAATCGTACTAGGAGTTTCATCAATAATGAGTTCTGTGCCCGTAAGTCTTTCTAAGGTACGTATGTTCCTACCTTCACGACCTATAATTTTGCCTTTCAAATCTTCAGACGGTAAATTGAAGGCAGAAGTCGTTATATCTGAAACGCTACTCCTCGCGTAACGCTGAATGGCTGTCGTGATGATCTCTAGGCTTTTCTTCTCTATCTCTTCTCGCCTTTCCCGAAGAAGCTTCTGCATCGTTTGGGTCAATTCTTCCTTATGCCTATCTTGTATTTCAGTTATAAGATGACTCTTAGCTTCTTCTTCCGAAAGACCGCTAATCCGAGAAAGCTCACCCTTTACTTGCTCTCTCAAGGCATGAATTTCGGTATTAGATGTTTCTACTCGCTTAGCTTCTACTTCGAGTTTGCCGCTCTCCGACCTAAGTTCTTTCTCAAATTTCCCAAGTTCACCTTCCTTATTTACAAGTCTCTCTTCAAGTCGATCTAGGCCTGTTTTTCTCTCTTTCTCCTCTTTTTTAACCTCGTCGAGTAGAGAAAGAGCCTTATTCTTGGCCTCTAAAAGAATATCCTGGGCCTCGGATTTAGCTTTAAGAATGTCTTCTTTTACTCTTTTTTCGAGCGAGTTAGTTCTGCGAACCGCTAATTGTTCTCTTACAAAGTAACCTAAACCAATTCCCAGAATCACGAACCCCGCCCAAACTAATGTTTGGTATGTCATAGTTAATTGTTATGAAGATTTTCATTGACTTTTGTTTAGTATACACCTCACCCTCATTGCTTGTCAAAAATCAACACCTAGTTTCTTACGTTAGACTCCAGCGTGAAAAAACAAATAAAACCATGAGTAATAAGACGAAAAGAACCGAGTCTCTAACAACGATTTTCGAAAGTTTATTAGACTCGCTGTTCATGATGACATCATGGGTTGTGAGCAAAACGACAACGACGAAAATGGTCGCGGCAAGGCGTGATAAAGGCAAAAGAGAGATGGCCCAGCTAATTTCAACGAATAATAAAGCGTAAATCAATCCGATAAGAAAATTTTTTACTTCACGATTTTCAGTTAAAAAAGAGTGGGCTTCTCTAAAAAGAAGGGCGAAAAAAATGAAAACCATGACTTGATTTTTAGTTGTAGGTTCTAGAAAATAAAAATAAGTTGTCGCGCCAGAAATAAGGAAATACAAAATCTGAAGCCATAACTTTCTCTTCACAAAGACCAAACCTTTAATGCCTAGAATAAGACCCAGCAGGAAACCGATAAAGACCGCAAAATAGGCCTCGAGAGATCCTAGGGGCGGCAGAATAAAAGGTGAAACGATGACAGCCAAAGAAGCGGTTAAGAAGCGGCCGCTTTGCGTGAAAGGGCGAAAGTAGCTGTATAAAAATACGGCTATTAAAAACAAAGGCGACCAAAAGCCGTGGACTGATCTAAACCAAAAGAGTGCGGAAGCGAAAATCAGGGACTCAAGAACTAATCTTAACGTCTGATTCTTCGAAACTAATGCGAACACGGCTGCCATCTTTGATATTGCCTTTGATTATCTTGTCGGCCAACTTATCCAAAACCATCTTTTGAATGAGCCTTTTAATCGGCCGGGCTCCATATTCTGGATCGAACCCATTATCAATAATGTATTTTCTAAGAGATTGGTCTATAACTGTTGTTATCCCTTTTTCTTTCAACTTATTTTTCATATCTTCCAGTTGTATATCAACGATAAGGCCAATTTCCTTTTTAGTAAGCGCATGGAAAACAATCACCTCATCTATTCTATTAAGAAATTCTGGCCTGAAATGATTCTTCAAGGCGGTATCGAGCCGAGCTTTGTAGCTTTCCTCTTTTTGTTTGCCTTCTACAATCGATGACACGCTAAAGCCGAGCCTGGCTATTTCTTTTACAAACTCACTGCCTACATTAGAGGTCATAATAATGATAGAGTTTTTGAAATTAACAGTTTTCCCTTTGCCGTCAGTGAGTCGTCCATTATCTAAAACCTGAAGTAATATGTTGAAAACCTCCGGGTGCGCTTTTTCTATCTCGTCAAAAAGTATCAAACTATAAGGACGATGCCGTATTGTTTCCGTTAACTGTCCCCCTTCCTCGTATCCCACATAACCGGGCGGCGAACCAATAAGTCTCGCTGTTGAGTGCCTTTCCAT
>CAZFGN010000019.1:0-11620 GCA_964518695.1 uncultured Candidatus Saccharibacteria bacterium | reverse complement strand
TCCCCCGCTTTAAGGTCAAGATTCCAAAATATTCTTGTCTCTGACCCCCCGTTTTTAATTATATACTCTTGATTTTCCGTAATAACAAAATTATTTGGCACGTATTCAATAATGTTGCCGGCGAAGTCCTCATTCGCCTTAATGTTAAACTTCATTTCATACTTGGCTAAGGGGAAAATTCTTGTTGGTCCAATTCTTTCTACCTCAAAAGGTACTGCTTCCTGAACTTCAAACGAACTGGATATATGATGAATTTCATTACCGCTTCCATCCAATCTAGCAAGCCTCATCTTATACAAACCAAGCTCGTTCACCTTATAGTAGACAAAATAGTCCGGCACGTTAACTATGTCAGCATCAAGTTTACATTCACCTGAACGCTGCACCCCCGGTGAAACAACACTACCATCAGGAGCGGTGATATCTAGTTTAAGATCGGCATCGCAGATTGTTACACCTTTGTCGGTAAGGGCGGCCATTTGTATGTAAGACAGTTCGCCCGGGGAGTATATTGATTTATTAACATTAATCGCTAAAACTCCCCAATAAAATTCTTGTTCTTCTATGTACTGCTGACTATCTTCAACACCCGTAATCCTTATCTTATATTTACCTGGTATTGTGGTTCGGTCGGCGTTGGGAATTTTCACAGTCCATTTGCCGTCTAGTCCTTGGCTTACATCCGCGCTAATGTCGTATTCAAATCCGGTTTCATGCATCAATCTCACGTTTGTTATTTTGAAATTACGGCTTCTAAACGCAAGTGAGACTAACCTGTCTAATGTTTCCCTGTCGTCATTATTGAAATAAAACTCGAATTGCGGAGTTTCATCATAGTCAACTGAAAATTCTTCTTCTTGTTTAACTTCTTCTATTACCGCCGGATCAGTAACTTCATCAATGTAGTCAACCTCAACCCAAGCCGCATCTATATATATTGGAAGCGTTTCTCCGTAAGCTGGCGGATTTGCCGCGCCTGGGTCATTATTGGATAAACTGAAAATTTCAAATTTGAGTTGAGATAAATCTATATCCGTGGGCAGTTCGTAACTGAAATAATTACCGTTTCTAAAGTTAGAATGATCTTCATCTTGAGTAAAAGTTGCTAATTGATTCCAAATGCCGACATCCCCTACCCTATATCCCACGAGTAATTCATCATCTTCGTCTAATCTGCCGGTTATTCCCATAGATAGATTAAGCCTTACAGCCCCTACGATTGAAGCGGCATCTCTATCTTCTTCCGGTTTGAATCCGGAAATAACCATATTTTTCCTAATGGTGAAGATGGCTACTGCCTTTTGAGATTCTTTTGACTCCTCCGGCATATTTTGACCATCAACCACCGGAAGTATAATTTCCGGTTCTACTGCCGGGGTACCGCCCGGAGATTCCTTTCCTGCATCCGTTGGTTTATCTTCCTCAACTGCGGGAACGTCCTCGAGAGGGGGATCATTTTTTACTTCATTGCCCGGTGGTATATCAAATACTTCTCCACCTTCTCGAATGGGTTTACTTTCCTCTCCCACCTCTTCGCCTTGCAATACTGAATCAGATACTCCTTCATCTTCTAAAGCCAAAGAAATAAAGCCATATAGATTCTTAAAGAGCGACGATAGAGGCTCGGCTTCTTTATTTTTTTCTTTTTTCTCCGGAGGTGCTGATTTCTCTTCCGGTTTCTTTTCTTCCTGAAGCAAAGGAGGCAATTCGTTATCTTGGAGTCCCGGCGGAAGCGGCAATTCTATTGTCTCCTGTTTTTCTTTTTCTTTGCCTTTGTCCTCCGGTGGCGGTTCTGCCTCGCCGGAAGATGGACCCGGTTCTTTGGAAGGTTCGGTTGGTTCTACAGTAGGTTCATTTGATTCTTCGACAGGCACGGTTTCGCGAGATGGTTTGATTGATTCCTCCGATGGCCCGTCTCCTTCTTCAGATGGCTTATCCGACTCACTAGGTAACTCCGGAATTTGTAATTCTTCTTCGGTAGGTGTGGGCGGTACTGGTGCTGGAATAAAGTTTATAAACGCGGCATTATTTTCATTAAATTCATCCAGTTGAGCAAGATTACTCAAATCTATACTTTGAATGTTTCTGATGTTCTGCCAACCTGATTTATCTGTTGTCGGATTAACATCTACAACAGTCGGAATAAATTTAACAGTGTTCGTATGAGTAGAGTTAGCTAAAACTATAAGCGGTATAATCGCTACCGCAACACCAACGGTAATAACAATAAGAAGTCCGTATTCAGAGGTCTTAATAAAAAGCTTCAGCGCCTTATAATACCAGCTGGCACTTTCTTTAACTAATCGAACTTGACGCCTAATCGGCCACCTTACATCATCAATCAGCATCACCTCAAATTATAATACATTAAACAAAATTTCTATAAAGAAACCTATCCATAACCAACTTTACGATACATATTCACACTTGTTATAAGTATACTACATCACCGATCGGACATATAGTATACTTTAGTCATCTACCTCTCGGACAACACTACCGAGTATAGTTCACGGTCTCTAGCTCCGCGCTTGGGGCGGCCACCGTAACTCTGCCGGTGGTGGCATTTTTGACTATGGTGTAGCCAGTATCGTAATCGGCGGTTGTTGTCCAATGAGCACCACTCGCTTTGGGGTCAAATGGCATATCTGGAAGATAAGTGGATACCAAACAAGGGCCTATATCGTAGTTGCCGCCACCTGTAGCCATTTTAGTAGCGGTGGTGGGTATGACTCCAGCGGCACAACCGGTTTCAAACACGCCTTTGTTGTCGGTTATTCGTTGGCCAACGCTGTTCAAAATGGTAACAAGATGGCTCTTTCGTTGCGTGTCTCTGCCTTTGGCTAAGAATGCACTCGGGTTTACAGAAACAAGGACAATGCCTGACAAAACAGCTATGATAGCTACCGTTACGAGTACTTCTATAAGTGTGAATCCGTTACGATTATTCATTACTGCTGTTTATTATAGCAATAATTTCTATAAATTTGGTAACTCTTCCCACGAAACAATATTCATATCGCTCCCGTTAAACACTACTTTAATGTTAGATGTGGTGCTCTCCACTATAGCCTTGGTCTTAAAGATTCTATCGCTGCCAGAAATCTCTATAGGTAAGATACTGCATTGCCTTGCCTCAACCGTTATAACTTCGTTCCCGGCATAAGCGTTGTCTTCGGCATACTTTAGAAGCGCTTTTTCAGCACACCCTTCGGCGAGCGATAAACCTACATCTTTTAATTCTGATGTCAGTACATTATAGCGGCCAAAGTAACCGATTAGGTTAATGGCAAAAACTATAGTCATAACAAGCATGGTAATAATAATCGTGGAGGTTATGGCGATATAGCCGCGCAAAACACGAGGGGTATGTAGTATGTAGTATATAGTATATAGCATTACTTTCGTAAGTAGATAGTTGTTGAAAACGGTTCGCCGTTTACTTTGAAAGTGACCTTGACGGCGGCGGGACGGTAAAGCCCTTTAGCCAAGTGTTCAAATTGCAAATCACTTATTGTGACCGCGCCATTTAATATTACCGGACTTGCTAGCCCCTTTTTTACGCGCAAATTATTTGAATCCAAGTCGAAAACTACCGGATTTTGGGCATAATTAATTTTATTTACAGAAAGAGATGTTCCAGTAAGTCCTGATGCCGGTGAATTGATCGCAACAACCCCGGCCAAGGCCCACTCTATTTTTCTTATTAAGAAATGCGCTTCGGCATCAACGATAATATTTTTCTGCAAATCCTCGCTTCCTTCGATAATGTTATAAACCGCCCCTACTACTAATCCAATGATTAACGAAAACAGAGCGGTATAAATTATTGTCTCTATCAAAGTGAACCCCTCATTTTTGTCCCTACATACTACATACTTCATATTATATGCTTTTCCTACTGTGAAGTTATAATTCTCAAGGCATCATTGCTTCTTACGGACATATAAACAACATTGTCTCTGTAGGTTATTCCGGTTCCAAGTTGCGGAAAATTATAAGAAGAGTGTAAAGTTGGAACCGCTTTATTAGTAATATTTAGGGCTT
This sequence comes from uncultured Candidatus Saccharibacteria bacterium, assembly GCA_964518695.1. Classification (GTDB taxonomy): domain Bacteria; phylum Patescibacteriota; class Minisyncoccia; order UBA6257; family Colwellbacteraceae; genus CAZFGN01. The sequence continues at coordinate 7,573 of CAZFGN010000019.1, read as the reverse complement.
GAAATTCGGCGGTGCTGTTGTCAGTGGCAAGAAAAGCCAGATATTCGCGGATATATAAGTCATTAACGGCGCCGGAAACTCCATAAGCGCCAATTAAAGATAGCGAAGCTAGGTTAGTTGAGTTGATTGTAGTAAAAGTGTTGCCGATACCAGCGTAGAAATCGTTAAAGCTATTAGCAAACACTGATAAGCCTGGGGTATCGCCATAATCAAAAGAGGCAATTTGTTGGGGACTTGAAGGAACGGCAATATCAAAAATTATTACCTCCGCGGTTGTTTTAGAAGTAGCCAGATACGCCCTGTTTCTATAAACGTAGATGTCATTTACATTTGCACCTATCTCTACCGAGCTTACAAAGGACGGGCTTAGAGGATTAGAAACGTCGAATATCTGAAATTCTTTGCCGGAAGATGATTCTGAACCAACATACGCATAATTATCCAGAGCAAAAACGCTTAGGGCTTCCTGGGTATTAACTTGGAGTGAAACTTGCGCAGCAAGAGAAACGCTGTCTGGATTTGAGATATTGATTATTTGAAGTTGATTATCACCATCATTATGAGCAACGTAAGCGTAGTTACCCATGACTGAAATGGAATTTAATCCATCACCGGTGTTTATACTCGATCGAAGGCTTGGAGCATCAATATTCGTTACGTTGATACTGTAGAAATCTTTCTTCTTATCATCAGAAGCAATAGCGGTCATAAAAACAGTCCCTTCTACAACAGCTACATCTGTACCTTGGTTTCCCGGACCGAGATCGATAGTACCAGCGGTTCTGGGATTGTTCCATGCCCCTATGGGTCCGCCTCCACCACCTTCATCCGATGAAGTGACCCAATCGGTAAGAATTGTTACAAGCTCAACCTTCTGCGGACGCAGGGGGTCCGTTATCCAACTTACCCTCGCTGTTACTTTCTTTTCGTAGTTGTTTATATTTTGAACTATTACATCTCTTGTGAATTGCATGTCAATTTGCGAGTTTGAAACAAGCCCAACCCAATTTTCTCTCGCATCAGCTCGCGCGTCCTCGAGGTCCTCTCTAACTTTCAAAAGCGCCAAATTGCTTAATTCAGTTTCAACCGAAAGAGATTGGTTACCAAATGAAACTACTATCACCGAAGAAACAGTTAAAATAATAACAACTAGAGCGACAAGTAACTCTAGGGTTGATTGACCTTTGTTACCAATTGATTCTGCCTTCATTGTTTAATGAAATATTTATTGACTTCACGTTGTTGGTTAAGGTTATATCACCTTGTAAGGTTATTAAACTGCCGGTCAGCTGTTCGAAGACAATCTCACTTAAGCCACTCGCCGTTACAGAGTTGTTGCGCTTAATTAGTTCATCGTAAGCTTGATTTCGCGAAGCGTATGAGGTGCCTTGGAAAACTGTATAACCAGTGGAGTCTATGAAAATGCCATGTGAGGATTGATTAAAATTATTACTTGCCTTATTTCTCGCTTTCATAAGCACACCTATTACTATGTCGCGTTCCGAGCTTATGGCATAAGTTTTATAGAAATCCAGGCCGATGAACATTCCCAAACCGCTTATAACTATAATTATCGCTACAACTATTAGTAGCTCTATAAGGGAAAAACCACTTTTTGAATCGTTACTTAACACCTTGAGAAAGCTGATATATAGGCGTGATGATAGCAATGGCGACAAATCCGACTATCGCTCCCATAAAAATCAAAAGCGCCGGCTCAAGTATGCTTGATAAGTTTTTCACCGTCTCATCAACCTCATTTTCATAAAATTCAGCCAGGTAAAGCAGGTTGGCATCAAGGTTGCCGGTCTTCTCTCCCACTTCAATCATATGACTTACGGTAGGGGGGAAAATGTGTTCGTGTTTTTCTAAATATTTGTATAACGACTCACCGCGTTTTACGTCCTCAACCGCTTCAGTGAGCGCCCTTTGGTAGACAACATTCCCAAGAACTCCTGAAGTTGTACTTACCGCCTCAACTATTTTCATGCCGCTTTTAAGCAAAAGCCCCAAAGTTCTTGTAAGACCTGCCATGTTATAGTTTTTAGAAATATTCCCCACAATGGGCAGTGCAAGTATTATTCTATGAATAGCATATTTAAAGTGAGGTAATTTCATTAAAAATGTCCAGATGATTACAAAGAAAACAATACCTCCGATTATGAGATAATAATAATTTTGGATAATACCAGCGAAGCCGATAAGAATCCTTGTTGTTATCGGCAATTTTACTCGAAGACTCGAGAAAATAGAGGTTAAGCGAGGCAGTACAAAAAAGACTAAAGCTATTACTACGCCTATCGTGAAAACCATGATTATGATCGGATAGACGAAAGCAGAACGTATCTTGGAATGTAATTGTCTATTCTTTTTTAACTCACTTGAAAGATACTCCAAGTTTTCTGACAATGTACCGCTCGCTTCTCCCAAAGCGATGATGCTTACGAAAAGTTCCCCGAAAACATGCCTGAATCGGTTGAAAGCCGTGGAAAGAGACTGGCCGTTTTCCACTTCTCCTGTTACCTTGTCGATGATAGTTCTGAAACTGCGGCTTTTAACTTGCCTTTTTATAAGGGTCAGGCTCTCCACTGTGCTCATGGAAGATTTAGTCATCATAGCCAAGTGTTTGGTAAAAAGTACCTTTTCAGAGAGGGGTACTTTTAAAAAAGCGTTGCTTAATTTACTGAAAAATTTATTCATGCATTACTCTTAATACTTCTTCTATTGAGGTTATCCCCTGTTGGGCTTTTTCAACGCCATCTTGGAGTATAGGCACCATGCCCTCAAGTATAGCGATGTCTCTTATGGTGGCCGCTGTAGCTTGAGTCATAATTGCTTTTCGTACGCTTTCAGTTATTTCCAAAACTTCATGAACAGCAACTCTTCCTCTATATCCACTGCTACCACAGGCATTGCATCCCTTACCTTCGTAGAATATTTTATCAGCCAGACCCCCGATTTTAAGATAATTCTTAGATAAACTTTTTTCTAAACTTTGAATTTCATCGGGACTCAAATCTTTTTTGACTTTGCACGCCTCGCATATCTTTCTGACCAATCTTTGGCTTAAGGCAATGTTCACCGTTGAAGCAATGAGGAACGGTTCTATGCTCATATCAAGCAACCTTGGAAGTGTGGTAGCCGCGTCGTTGGTATGAAGCGTTGAGAGCAAAAGGTGTCCGGTAAGTGCGGCGTTAACGGCAATGCCAGCCGTTTCTTCGTCACGAATCTCACCTACCATGATAATATTGGGGTCCTGCCGAAGAATCGAGCGCAAACCTGCGGCAAAAACAAGCCCAGTGCGGGTATTCACCTGAATCTGTTCTATTCCCTCCAAAGAATATTCAATAGGGTCCTCGATCGTAATTATGGAAACTTCCGGAGTGTTAAGTTCTTTTAGAATGGTATAAAGAGTGGTGGTTTTGCCCGATCCAGTAGGACCGGTAACCAAAATCATGCCATACGGTTTCTTAATACCTTTCCTCACTGTAACCAAATTCCTTTCCGAGAACCCGAGATTTTCCAAAGAGAACCCTTGTTCTGGTTCTACTAAAAGCCGCAGCACGGCGTTCTCCTCATAATAAGTTGGGGTCACGGAGACCCTGATATCGAAACTTTGTTTACTACTGCTAAGTCGAAACTTGAACCTGCCGTCTTGCGCGGCTTGGTGTTCATCCGTTCGCAAACCGGAAAGTACTTTTATTCTACTTATAATCTCTTGTTGTATTTCTCTAGGCAGAATAAAAACACTGTGCATTACGCCATCAATCCTGAAGCGCACATTTACTTTGCCTTCAGTAGGATCTATATGAACATCAGAAGCTCTGGAGTTATAAGCATACTCAACAATGTAATCCACCAACTTAATTATAGATATGTCTGTTGCGGGAAGAGATAATTCTTTCTCAATAGACGAACGGTCAAACGCCATGATACTATTTTAACATATTTTTCTTGCCGGGTCGTCTAATGGTAGGACACATGCCTCTGAAGCATGGTATCGGGGTTCGACCCCCTGCCCGGCAGCACCAATTTTATTTGAGTAATATGAAAAAACAAATTGTGGTTATAGGTGGCGGGAATACATTCAAAAACTATGAAGAATACATCTCTTATCTTAAAGATATTAAACTAAACTTTAGTAAACTTAAGGTTAGAAGATGGAAAGAAACTTTAGGAGAAAATCTCGGAAATGACTTTGAAGTCTTGAATATTAGAATGCCTAATACTTTCAATGCTAAGTACAAAGAATGGAAAATTTATTTTGAGAAATTACTGCCTTTTTTGAAAAATAATATCATCTTCGTGGGACATTCTTTGGGTGGCATATTTTTAGCGAAATACCTTTCCGAAAATGATTTTCCCAAGAAAATAAAAGGAGTACTTTTGGTTTCCGCTCCATATGACAAAATAGATTCAAAATATACATTAGGAGATTTTGAATTGCCTAAAAAATTAGATAAATTACAGAGGCAGTGTGAAAAAATTTTCCTTTATCACAGCAAGGACGATTCTATTGTCTCGTTCGTAAATCTCGGGAAATATAAAAAAGCTCTACCACAGGCAAAAACTACAACATTCAAAAATAGGAAACATTTCGACCAAACTAACTTTCCAGAGTTAGCGAAAGACATAAAAAGTTTAAAATAGTCAAAACCAATCCCCCTCAATACTGCGCAACCAAACCGAAAAACCCCGAACAATTCTGTTCGGGGTTTTTACCGCTACTCATATTTACTCAGGCTTAGTCATGATCAGGCTTTTGTAAGACTAACGATCCTGAAATGACTAGAGCCATAGGCAACAACATCATCAAGAAGCCAAATACATTCCACAGCAGATAATAATGCACTCTGTACCAAGAACTTTTGATTACGGATAATATAGTACCCGCCTCATCTTGCTCTTGGGCTGTAATCTGCTGAATCGCTGTCTGATAGGCAAAGGAGTTTTCATCCATATTTTGGATGTTATGTAGCCTGCTTTGCAGACTCACCAAAGCTTTAAAGTTTTCATCAAAGCTTTGGTCCGGCGTCTTGAAAAAGAGCGCCGCTGAACTGCCCTGTAATCCGCTGTTCTTAAGCGAATCAACGAACTTATCCATATACTCAGATTTCTGAGATATGGTCGAAGCCTTTACCGACAACTCCCAATTCGAGAATATATCCCTCGAATAACGGTAATGTGCGGAGACAGCATAAACTATCCCTATCACACCTATCACTAATCCAACGATTATCATGGTTATGCCTGTTTTTCTCATATTCTTTTTGTTAAAGAATCACAATCCAGCTTTCTTTATCAAAAGTTGGAGTCATAATCCTTTAGATCTTTAGACTAAGGATAAGGATTAATAAACCGAACTTTCGACCTTTTATTAAGCTAAGCTGATTCCAATATGGTACAATAAAAAATTTTTTATGTCAATTTTGTTCCAAATTTGCTAATATGGTATACTACATCACCGATCGGACATATAGTATACTTTAGGGGTTAGAAATTAAAAAGGTTTTAAATAGCATGTTACGAACTTTACCTGTTATAATTAAACAATATGAACATCGAATGGAATAAGGTAACTTGGTACTCAAAATTGCTCGCGGTCATTCTTTTTGTGGCAACTTTCTTCTTGGGTTTCTACTTTGGCACGCTCTATGAGAAAAAGATGGAATCAGCCGACTATCCACATGAACATTTTTGAAGAAGTTAAAAGACTTTCTCTGCCGTTTGGAGAATACATTGTTTTGGGAAGCGGGATACTTGGCGCTCTCGGAATCCGAGAAATAGGCGATGTGGACTTATTGGTAAACCCGCGGCTTTTTGACAAGCTACGGAAGCAGGACTGGAAATATCAAGAGGTTGAATTTGATGGGCGAACAAGGCAAAAGCTCACAAAAGGAAACGCTGAAACATACAAAGATTTTTGGTGCGGAGCGCTACGATTCGACACCATGGAAATGATAGCCGAAGCGAAGGTAATAGGCGGTGTGCCCTTCCTCTCCTTATCTAAGCTCCGAGAAATAAAAAAAGAAATGAACCGCGAGAAAGACAAAAAGGATATTGAACTTATTGATGAATACCTTGCATATAGTTCGTCCCAGGCGGTTAGCAAACTTGTATAAATTTCATTTCATACAACACAAAAGGCAAGCATATGATGCTTGCCTTTTAGATTTTAACTCTACATGCCGGAGACTATAGAAATTTATGCTTCGCTATAATCTCATCGATACTGAAAATCCTTTCTTCTGCCTGTATCTTATTGCGCATAATCCTTTCTATTTCCCGAGCAATCTGTTGCTCTTCTTCGGTCCCAGTTAATTCTTCGGAATCCAGTACCAGCCCAGGCCCTATATATTGGGGCCGTGTGTCCCCGTGAGAAACAAGTTGAGCCAATATTACCAACTCAACCTCCGACATCTCTGTCAGTTTCCCGTAAAACTTCCGACCTGTAACCGAACAACCAAAATATGGGAACGAGTGCGTTGGCCACTCTATCGTAACACTCCCACCAATCGAATCGTTAGAGTATATTCCGGTCTTTACCACGGGCGAAACGGTTCTCCCGCCTCCCTCAACAGTTGGTTTCGTCGAGAGAAAATTGAAAAGGAATGTGAGTAGCTCAAAGTGTCTCTTTAGGACAATAATCGTTGCCTCTATTTCCTTCTCTTCCTCTTTAGTTGGACTTCCCTGCCCCACTTTCTTTAACACAAAGATGTCTCTAATGATTCTCTCTAGAATCGCACCTTCTAGCTGCGTTTTTCTAGATAATACTGGCAACTGCGCTTTCTTAGGGAACCAAGAAAAAATGCTCATATATTTTTATTGTTAAGGAATCGCGGTTCAGCCTATCTAAGGCTGAAATCGTAAACCTTAAAGTGTTTGGTTACGACTTCGACCTTTACTAAGCTTGACAAAAGAATGCAATGAGACAGCTCAAATGTCAAATCAACAGGGGTTTCTCTATCCCAACCACTGCGGTTGAGGCCCTAAATTAATTAGACAATAGAATAACTCCCTTTTCTTAAAAGACTGGGGAGTTTTCGTATTTATAAATAAAACTTTATAATACTCAAGGTCTATGAAATTATTAATTGCCACTTTCAATAAAGGAAAACTCGGCGACTACGAGCATTTCTGCAAAGACCTACCGCTCAAAGTCGTGAGTTTAAACGATCTCGGCATTAAAGAGGAATTTGATGAGATTTATGACACATTTGAAGAAAACTCCAAGGAAAAGGCAAAATTTTATAACAAACTAAGCAACCTTCCCACCATTGCCGACGACAGCGGCGTTGAAATTCCTTTTTATAATATGGAGCCTGGCATCAAAACAAAACGCTGGGGCGGTGACCTAAATGACGAAGAATATTTTGCGTTTATTTTGACCAAGATTAAACAAATACCCGAACCGCAAAGACAAGCCCAGATGCGGGCAGTGCTCACACTATGCGCCAATCAAAGCTGTTACCAAGGGGAAGGAAAAACCTTAGGGACACTCACAGATAAAGTTTACGAACATAGCGCGACTCATGGGTACCCGTGGGATAGAGTTTTTATTCTGAAAGATAAC
>CAZFGN010000018.1:0-11825 GCA_964518695.1 uncultured Candidatus Saccharibacteria bacterium | reverse complement strand
TCTTGTTTCTAATATACTAAAACACCGATCGGTGTTTTGGTATACTATTATTTTTCTTTCGTTTTTTCTCGGATACTTTTATCTGAATTTTTACTCGAATATTAATAAAGAAGAAATAGTTTTTGATAAGAACATTATTTTTGAAGGGGTAATTATAAGGGAACCTACGTACGGATTGAAGGCTCAAAGAATTACTCTTAAACTTCACGAGCCTTATAAGGGTGAAGTAGAAGCATATATTTCTATTTATCCTGAATATCATTACGGTGATTTTTTGAGGGTCAAAGGGAAAATTGTCAAATCTTATTCTGGGCATTCAAATACCTCTAGTTTTCCGCATGTGGAGTTAATGGGCAAAGATTATGCTAGTTCCACAAGAGCCTTTCTTTTTTCTATAGAGCGCGCATTGGTTCGTAACGTAGAATTAGTTTTACCTCAAGAAAAAGCCGCTTTTCTTTCGGGTATTTTATTCGGAGAGCGCGGCGAATTTAGTAAAGAGCTGAAAGAAGCTTTACAAAAAAGCGGCACTACTCATCTTGTGGCTCTGTCCGGATACAATGTTTCTATCATTGCAGTTACGCTTTCTAACATTTTGTTATATTTCGTAAATAGGCACAAAGCTTTCTGGGTAAGTCTTGTTTTCATCATTGCTTTCGTTTTAATGACTGGCGCCGAAGAATCTGTCGTAAGAGCCGCTATTATGGGTGTCATTTTTCTTATTTCGCATGAAGCAAGTCGTTTGTATAGTTTTAGAAACGCTATTACCCTCACAGCCGCCGCGATGCTAATTTTTAATCCCAAGCTTTTAATTTTTAACGTCGGCTTTCAACTTTCTTTCGCGGCGCTTTTAGGATTAGTGTATTTGAGGCCGATCATAGATAAACTATTCAAAATAAAAAGGAAGGAATCTTTCCTAAATTGGAAAGAAAACCTCATTCAGACTTCTTGCGCTCAAGTTGCCACCTTACCGATCATCATCAGCACTTTTGGTTTTTTTTCTTATTGGTCTGTAGCCGCTAATGTTTTCATACTTGCTTTTATGCCCGCAACTATGTTTTTAGGATTTGTAACGGCGTTCTCGGGTGTTGTATCCTACGAAGTATCTTTGCTTTCTGGATGGATCACCGGAATCTTACTAGGATATGAAATATTTATCATCAATCTTTTTGGCATTTATCTTTCTTAACATTTTTGTCTGGCACTGGGTTGTTGTTGGGGCTAGGAATGGCAAGCTTGATATTTATTTTCTAGATGTTGGTCAAGGAGATAGTAGCTTGATGATCTTGCCTTATGGACCAAAGGTGCTCATTGACGGCGGCCCGGGTAAAAATGTTCTAGCCCAACTAGATAAGGTTTTGCCTCCGCAGGATCGTTATATCGATTTGGTTATACTGTCTCATCCGCAACTTGATCACTTCTCCGGTCTTATTTCTGTTTTAGATCGTTATGACATTGGTGCTTTCATATATAACGGACGCGACGGAGAAATATCGGCATGGAAGGACTTAACTAACATACTTAAAGAAAAAAAGATTCCTACACTATTTTTGAAGAAAGGCGATAAGATAACTTACAAAAACAGTAATTTGAAGATACTTTCTCCTGACAAAAACTTATTGAGTAGTAAAGAGTTAAATGATACTACTATACTAGCTTTAGTTGAGTCAGAAGGAGTAACAGCACTTTTTACGGGTGATATTGGTTTTAATGTAGAGAACGGATTGACCGAAGAGTACAATATGGATATTGATATCTTGAAAGTCCCCCATCATGGATCTAAATATTCGAGTGGTATAAAGTTTCTTAGCGAAGCAACTCCGCTTGTTTCTGTTATCCAGGTTGGTGATAACAAATACGGACATCCGACTAAAGAAGCGATAGAGAGATTGACCCAAGTTGGTTCGAATATTTATAGAAATGACTCCGATGGTACAGTCCATGTAGAAGCGCAAAATGGCAAGCTTAATATTTTTAAAGAGAGGTGATATACTAGAATTCATGCGTATTTTATCCCAAGAAATTATAGATAAGGTTGGCGAAAAAGTAGAACTTGCCGGTTGGGTGGATGTAAGGCGCGACCATGGCAAGATTATTTTTATTGATTTAAGAGATAGAAGCGGCATTGTCCAGCTAGTCTTTGTACCAAAAGATATGCCCGAAGTTTACCAGCTCGCCGAAACCTTAAGGCCAGAGTGGGTTATTAGAGTTAGCGGAAAAGTAAGCGAAAGGCCTAAAGGTATGATTAACGACAACTTGAAAACAGGGCAGTTAGAAATCCAGGTTAGTGAGTTAGAAGTTATAACTAAAGCCGAGACTCCAATGTTTCCTTTGGACACAGACGGCTATGAGGTAAGCGAGGAGTTGAGAATGCAATATCGCTATCTTGATTTGCGACGCCACCGCATGGTTAAAAATTTGAGAAACAGGCACAAGGTTATAAAATTTATGCGTGATTATTTAACTGATAAGGGGTTTATCGAAGTCGAAACTCCAAACCTCGGCAAGTCAACTCCGGAAGGCGCTAGGGATTATCTTGTGCCATCAAGAGTATACCCGAGAGAATTCTATGCTCTGCCCCAATCGCCGCAGCAGTATAAACAACTCCTAATGGTGGCGGGACTCGAGCAATATTTCCAAATTGCCAGATGTTTTCGCGATGAGGATACTCGAGGCGACAGACAGCCGGAATTTACCCAGCTTGATATTGAGATGAGTTTTGTTGAAGCGGAAGATATTCTTAATCTTACTGAAGATTTGTATCTCTTACTTGTGAGGAGTTTGTACCCTGATAAGAAAATCAGACTTGATTCCAATGGAAGAATTCCCAGAATGTCTTACGCGGAGGCAATATCGAAATATCAAAGCGATAAGCCGGATATAAGGGATGATAAGAATAACCTTAACGAGCTGGCGTTTCTGTTCGTTGTTGATTTTCCGGCATTTGAATGGAAAGAAAGCGAAAATAGATGGGATGCTGTGCATCACCCATTCACAATGCCCAAGATAAAAGATGAGTTTGGTAGATTCAAAGAACCTGGAGGGACAGAATTAAAAAACATCATGCAAGTTTCTCCTAAGAACGGTGTTTCTACGGAAGTTTTTGCACATCAGTATGATTTTGTGTGCAATGGCTATGAGATTGGTGGCGGCTCGATTCGTATATGTAAACCGGATTTACTTGCTATGGTGTTTGAGATAATGGGGAACGACGCCAATGACATTAAAGAAAAATTTGGCCACATGTTTGAAGCTTTTAAATACGGCGTTCCGCCGCATGGTGGAATAGCTCCCGGCATTGACAGATTTCTAATGATCTTGGAGAATGAACCGAACATCCGCGAGGTGATCGCCTTTCCAAAAACCGGAGACGGTCGCGATCTCTTAATGGGAGCGCCTTCGGCAGTTAGGGAAGCGCAATTAAGGGAACTACACATTAAGCTCGACGAAAAAGGAGAGTAATCAAGGTCAATACTAATTTTTCTCTTAAACAGATTATGCGATACGAAAATGAGTTTCCACTTTTTAAGACTAAGGTTAACGGCGTAACCCAAGCGTTCAACCTTTCGGACTCGACAGCTAGAAGCGAGTATTTTCAGGCGAAAGCGGGGAAAGAAATAGAATTACTTAAAAAGTATTTGGATAAAAATACATTTATCGCTTATCTTCTGGGCAAAAAGAACGCTGGCAAGGGGACTTATACCAAACTCATGAAGGAGCTTTTTGGGGCTGACAAAATTGGACATATCTCCGTCGGTGATGTTGTACGCGATGTCCAAAAAGCGTTCGTTGAAAACGACGAAGATAAAAAAGCCGACATCACCGCGTTCCTGCAAAAACATTATCGGGGTTTCGCGCCTTTTCAGGATGGCTTAAACGAACTCATTAATTGGAAAATAACAACCCTTCTGCCAACCGAGCTTATTTTGGCTCTTGTTGAATATGAAATTTCGCTATCTCCCCGCAAGTCACTTTTTATTGACGGATTTCCTCGCGAGTTGGGTCAGGTGTCTTATTCTCTCTATTTCAGAAATCTCATTGACTACCGTAGTGACCCGGATATTTTTGTCGCCATTGATATACCGGATGCCGTGATAGACGAACGTATAAAGTATCGTGTGATTTGCCCCACTTGTGGCTCGCCAAGAAATTTGAAACTTTTCACCACCAAAGAAGTTGGCTATGATAAGGAATCAAAAACGTTTTTCCTGCGTTGTGACGATCCTACGTGCGCATCCGCAGGAGCGCGCATGATTGGGAAAGTTGGTGATAGTCTCGGCATAGCTCCGATTCGCAAGCGCTTGGAACTTGATGGCTCCGTGATTGACAAGGTCTTCTCTCTCCACGGTATTCCAAGAATTCTTTTGCGTAACTCTGTGCCGATAAAGAGTTCGGGTGAGTACGTTGATGCCTATGAGATTACGCCTGCTTATAGCTATGAGTTGAATGAAACGACAGGGACAGTTAGCACCATTGAAACGCCATGGAGCGTGCGTGATGCCGAGGGAGTTGAAGTGTATAGTTTACTCGCGCCACCAGTTGTTGTCTCGCTCATAAAACAGCTCACCCAAACCTTGGGTTTGTAAAATTTAATTCATAGTCCTAATATAAGAGTGTCCCGTCCCTTAATGTTTCCGCAAATATTCTTGAATAGGGAGGACAATAGCACTGTAGCTCTTGGGCTGTAGTTGAGTCTACCCACCTAATTTTTAATTGGGGATTTCAAGCGGGGGCGGGACTTTGAATTGATATGTCAAAGGTATTCGAACATTTCTTAGATAGATCCCTTGCTCATGTTGTGAGATTTAACGGGAAACCCCAACAATTCCCGGAATCGGTTGCCGAACATTCTTTTTATGTAGCTTACTTCACGAGCATTTTGCTCTACTTCTTGAAAGAATGTGCGGAAGACATTGATGAAATTAAAGTTTTGAAAATCGCTCTTATCCATGATATGGAAGAGGCTTTTAGCGGTGACATCCTCACTCCGTTTAAACACTATAATGAGGAGATTGCCGAAGCTATCCGTAAAGTTAATCGAAACACTATTCCTCTTATGTTTGAAGATTTGCCGAAAGACTTATCTTCGGAATTTATAAAACTTTGGACGGAAGACGCCGAGCAGAGTTCTAGGGAGGCCCAAGTAGTGAAATTAGCAGATAAACTTTCTTTGATATCCAAATGTTACGAGGAAACGAAAGCAGGTAATGATTACTTCAAACCAATTTACGACAAAGAACTCGAAAAATTAAAAAACCTTGAACATCCCTGGTGGCAGAAAATTAAAAAAGATATTTTAGGATAATGCCCATCCTCAATATTAAAAATTTAAGCGTTGTTTACGGCAACGAAGTTGTGCTCGACGACATTTCCTTTTCGTTAGAAGAAGGAGATGTTTTAGCTATAATCGGTCCGAATGGTTCAGGGAAAACCACTCTTTTCAAAGCCATCTTGGGTATTCTGCCTTACAAGGGTAAAATAGAAGTAACTGGTAACGCGAGAATCGGCTATGTGCCACAGAAATTGGATATCGAAAGAGATTTACCGATCACGGTCGAAGAATTCCTCCTGCTGAAAAAGCAAATAGTAAAAACGCGTATTGTCTACGAACCTCTAGAAGTATTGAAACGTGTTCATATGCGGGAAGGATTCTTGGAAAAAAGATTTAGCGAACTATCTTCCGGAGAGTTGCAAAGAGTTTTGGTTGCCTGGGCGCTTATCGATAAACCTAACCTGCTTCTTTTCGATGAACCGACTGCGAGCGTTGATATAGCCGGACAAGAAACCATCTATGAACTCTTGCACGATTTATATAAAGAAGAAAAATTTACTCTATTGCTTATATCTCACGATCTTACGGTTATGCATAGGTACGCCAATAAAGCATTATGCCTTAATAAAGCGCAGATTTGTTTTGGAATACCTAAGGACGTGACTCCAGTCGAGCTGGAAAAGTTATATGGTAAAGCCAAGCTTTATACCCACACCCACTAAATGGAAAACTCTATCATAGCAATTTCAATTGTAAGCGCCTTTATCGCCGCTTCAAGCGGTCTTCTAGGGTCGTTTGCCCTATTAAGGAGAATGGCCTTAGTGGGCGATGCCCTGTCACATGTGGCGCTTCCCGGTATCGCTTTAGGGATTCTGTTTAACTTCAATCCGTTCCTAGGCGCGCTTTTATTTCTTGTTCTAGGTGCTTCTATGATCTGGTTTATAGAACACAAAACAAGACTTCCAGTTGACACTCTAGTTGGAATATTTTTCTCTCTAGCATTAGCTATTGGAGCAATATTTATTCCCACAGAAGAGATTGAAAAAGTTTTTTTCGGGAATATTATGGAAATAAGAAGTTTTGATATGTGGCTCGCCCTAACTCTATCTTTGTTGTGCTTGACACTTCTTGTTTATTTTTACAGAAAATTCATTTTAACAATGATTTCTCCGGATCTTTCTTCTTCCATCGGTTTCAAACCGCATCTCTTCGAGTTTTTATTTCTCCTAATATTTGCGCTTGTCGTCGCTGTGGGCATTAAATTTGCCGGCGCTCTCTTAATGGGACCACTTATTATCATACCTGCCGCTATCTCACGAACAATTGCTCGTAGTATGAAAGAATACCTTTTTCTATCAGCCGGTATTGGAGTAATAGGAGCGCTATTGTCAATTACAATCTCCTATTTTTATAAAGTTGACCCCGCACCGGCGTTTGTGATCATGCTAGGAATAACTTTCTTCGCCTCAATTTTTATAAAAAGAAGATAATTGGTATTCGCTCTATACTTGTCGGGCTGCCGGGAGTCGAACCCGGTCTACACCCACCCCAAGGGTGCGTACTGCCGCTATACTACAGCCCGGCCAGCGCCTTTAATACACGTGGCACAGGCAACAACCTTCTTGCCCTCGGTGAGATGAAATGATTGCAAATTAGGGTATTTTCTTGTTTTCGGTTGAGGATTATATTTGCCACGGAGTTTTAGTCTGTGTCTACGCATTATCGATCCCTTGCCGCAAATTTCACATTGTTTCATATTTTCCAGTTATCTTATAAGATGTAAAACAAATGGACAATAACATATTGCTTATAACATTTCAACTGGTAGTTCTCTTGTTTTCGGTTGTGGTTCACGAGGTGTCACACGGTCTCATGGCTTTGCATTTAGGCGATGAGACAGCTAAAAGGCTTGGTCGCCTTACCTTAAATCCTTTGAAACATTTAGATCCGTTTGGTTCTATTCTCGTGCCAGCGCTTCTCGCATTTTTCCATTTGCCGATTATCGGTTGGGCCAAGCCCGTGCCTTACAATCCCAATGCTCTCTATAAAGATTACAGATACGGCCCGCTTAAAGTAGCTTTAGCCGGTCCTTTCTCTAATTTAGTTATCGCCTTAGTTTTTGGCTTGGCTGTGAGGTTCGGCGTCGGAGTAGTGAACCCCATCACTTTAGCCTTCTCCAGTTTTATAATCTTTTTAAATTGTCTGCTAGCCGTTTTTAACTTAATACCTTTGCCGCCACTTGATGGTTCTAAAATTCTTACAGTTATTTTTCCCGTGAAATACTCTTCTATTATAGAGAACTTAGGTTCGCAAGGTATGTTTTTGATGATTATTTTTATCTACTTTTTCGGGAACCTTATTCAGCTACCAGCCATAATTCTTTTCCGACTTTTCGTCGGAGTCCCCGGTCTTGAATTATTCTTCGGTGTTTTCGGTAGATAGATACAGATCTGAAGTATAGTAGGAAAATTGACAAGAGGAACAACTGCTTGTTAATATTAGCGCCGTATGCCGACAATTCATCAGCTTTTAAAGAAGGGCAGAAAGAAGACTGTTAGTAAAGATAAAACCCCGGCCTTGGGGATTTACTTTAATGTTATCCAAAATAGACCGGTGGAATCAGCTTCGCCTTTTAAACGCGGCGTATGTCTTAAAGTTTTTACCACTACTCCCAAGAAACCTAACTCGGCCTTGCGTAAGGTTGCGAGAGTGAGACTTACTAACGGAGAAGAAGTAACTGCTTACATTCCGGGAGAAGGTCATACTCTTCAAGAACACTCCGTAGTGATGCTTCGTGGCGGTCGCGTTAAAGATCTGCCTGGAGTGCGTTATCATATAGTTCGAGGTATTCTAGATACGACCGGCGTGAAGGGTCGCAAACAACAAAGAAGCAAGTATGGTGCCAAAAGAGAAAAAGTTGCTAAGTAATCAATAAATTAGGAAAAATAAGGATGAGAAGAAAAAGAAATTACAGAAGAGAGTTTACCGCCGATGCGCAATACGACAACATTGCCGTTGCTCGTTTTACTAATTATTTAATGAAGGGCGGCAAAAAATCAGTTGCCCAACAGGTTATATATGAAGCCATGAGGTTGGTTGGTGATAAAGCTAAAGCAGAGCCTTTGGTAGTTTTTGAAAAAGCTTTAGAAAATGTTGCTCCTACTGTTGAAGTAATCTCTAGGCGTGTAGGAGGAGCGAACTATCAGATTCCAGAAGAGGTAAGACCGGAGAGAAAATTCATATTAGCAACCCGTTGGATCATTGGAGCCGCGAGATCCAGGAAAGGCAAACCAATGGCTGATAGTCTCGCTGAAGAGCTGCTTTCCGCGTATAACAACGATGGCGCGGCCATTAAGAAAAAACAAAATGTGCACAGAATGGCTGAAGCCAATCGTGCTTTTGCCCATTTCGCCCGCCGTCGCTAATTTTTAAGAGTTAGAGATTCACCCCATTGTAATAGCGGTATATTTTATTGTTATGGCCAGACTTTACCCAATCGAAAAAATCAGAGACATAGGTATTATTGCTCACATTGACGCTGGTAAAACAACGGTTTCCGAGCGTATCCTTTTCTATACAGGAATTTCCCATAAAATCGGTGAGGTTCATGAGGGCGAAGCTGTGATGGACTGGATGGAACAAGAAAGAGAACGTGGAATTACTATCACTTCCGCGGCTACTACTTGTTTTTGGACGCCGAGTTATCGTCTTGGAGATAAGAAATACGAGCATGGAATCAATCTTATAGATACGCCTGGACATATAGATTTCACGGTAGAGGTTAAGAGATCATTGAGAGTTTTGGATGGTGCCGTAGTTGTTTTCGATGGCGTAGCGGGAGTTGAACCCCAATCAGAGACGAATTGGCATTATGCCGACGAATACAAAGTACCGCGCATTTGTTTTATCAATAAACTTGATAGAATGGGGGCGAGCTTTGACAAAAGTCTAGCCTCCATAAAAGAAAGGCTTAGCCCCAACGCTTTACCTATTCAATTGCCCATAGGAAGCGAGTCGGGATTTATTGGCGTGGTTGATTTGATTGGAAATAAAGCTTTCAAATTCGACGGGGAAAAAGGGGAAAGCATAGTGCCGATTCCCATACCGGATGATATGGTTCCTGTCGTCGAAAAATATCGTCATGAACTTATAGATCGCGTTGCCGGTGAAGATAGTGTACTAACCAATAAATATCTGGAAGGCAAAGAGATTTCTGAAGATGAACTAAAAGCTAGCCTTCGCAAAGCTACTATCGCGGTAAATCTTATTCCTGTGCTTTGCGGGTCTGCTCTTAAAAACAAGGGAGTCCAGCTTATGCTTGACGCGGTAGTTGATTTTCTGCCCTCACCTGCGGATTTGCAGGGTGTAAAGGGTGTTAGTATAAAGACCGGGATTGAAGAGATTCGAGAGCCTAACGATCTCGAGCCCTTTACTGCTCTAGCTTTTAAAATTGCCACTGATGCTTACGTTGGAAGTCTCACGTATTTTAGAGTGTACGCGGGAAGTCTTATGCGGGGAAGCTACGTTATGAACGCGAGCAAAAACGCTCAAGAGCGGGTAGGTAGAATTTTAAAAATGCATGCTAATCATCGTGAAGAAATCGATGCCATTTACGCTGGTGAAATAGGAGCATTGGTCGGACTTAAAGACACAACGACAGGGGACACTTTGTGCGATCCGGATCATCCTATAGTGCTTGAATCAATTGAATTCCCAGAACCTGTTATCAGCCAAAAAATTAACCCCAAAACTAAAGCAGATCAGGAGAAAATGGGCCTCGCCTTAAGGAAGCTTTCGCAAGAGGATCCAACCTTCAAAGTTAGCGGTGATTCAGAAACTGGAGAAACGATAATTTCCGGCATGGGAGAGTTACACTTAGAAGTTCTTGTTGAGAGAATGAAACGTGAATTTGGAGTAGAGGCTGATGTAGGGAGACCTCAAGTTGCTTATAAAGAAACAATTACCGAAAGCGCCGAAGCTGAAGGTAAATATATCCGTCAGTCTGGCGGACGTGGTCAGTATGGTCATGTTTGGTTAAAAGTTAAACCAGGCGAACGGAACAGCGGTCTAGTTTTCGTTAATGAGATCAAGGGCGGTACGATTCCTCAAGAATTTATTCCAGCCGTGGAAAAGGGTGTAAAGGAAGCAATGAGCAAAGGAGTGATAGCTGGTTATCAACTTGTCGACATAGAAGTTACTTTATATGACGGTTCGTATCATGACGTAGATTCTTCAGAAGCAGCTTTTAAAATCGCATCCTCTATGGCTCTTCAGGAAGGGGTGAGGAGATCAAAACCAATCATACTTGAACCTATAATGAAAATTCAGGTACTTGCTCCGGGAGATTTCTTGGGAGACGTTACGGGTGACATATCTTCTAAGAGAGGGAGGATTGAAGCCATGGGCGATAGAGCGACAGTGAAAGTTATTGATGCCAAGGTGCCCTTGTCCGAAATGTTCGGTTACGCCACCAAATTAAGGTCGATGACACAGGGTCGAGGTTCTTTCACTATGGAATTTTCCGCTTACGAACAAGTTCCAAAGAATCTGGAGCAGTTGATTACCGAAGGGAAAAAGTAAACTTGCCTGTCGGTAGCCGGGGGTTGACACCTCGCCCCAATTTTACTAAGCTTTTGAAGTTGCTTTTTACCCAATAGAAATAAATAAAAAGAGTCGAACCATAAATCATAATTAATCAATATAAAAGATAAAAAATATGGCAGAGAAAATAAAGTTTGCTAGAACTAAGCCGCACGTAAACGTCGGTACAATAGGCCACGTTGACCACGGTAAGACAACTCTTACCGCTGCTATTACCCACGTTCTTCACCTGAAGGGCTGGGCAAGCAAAGAAGAATCGGTCGACATGATTGATAACGCGCCCGAGGAAAAAGCCCGTGGTATAACAATTGCGCTTCATCACTCCGAATACGAATCAGAAAAGCGCCACTACGCGCATATTGATGCTCCTGGGCATGCCGATTACATTAAAAACATGATTACCGGTGCCGCCCAGATGGATGGCGCTATACTCGTAGTTTCTGCTACAGACGGTCCAATGCCCCAAACAAGAGAACATATTCTTTTGGCGAGGCAGGTAGGAGTACCAGCTGTAATGGTGTTTTTAAATAAGGTTGATATGGTTGACGATAAAGAACTCATCGATCTTGTGGAAGCTGAAATAAGAGAACTGCTAAAGAAATACGATTTTCCGGGAGACGAAACACCCATCGTAAGAGGATCTGCGCTCAAAGCTTTAAACGCCAAATCAGCCGATGACGAAGATGCCAAACCGATTTTAGAGTTGATAAAATACTTGGATGAATACATCCCGGAGCCAAAACGTGAAGTTGACCAGCCATTTCTTATGCCGGTTGAAGATATCTTCTCTATAGAAGGTCGTGGCACCGTTGTTACCGGCAGAATCGAGAGAGGAAAGGTAAAAGTTAACGAAGAACTTGAAATAGTTGGTTTGAAGGCAACCCAGAAAACAGTAATTACCGGTATCGAAATGTTTAATAAACTTTTGGATGAAGGCATTGCCGGCGATAATGTG
>CAZFGN010000017.1:0-11827 GCA_964518695.1 uncultured Candidatus Saccharibacteria bacterium | reverse complement strand
ACATGGTAGCCCACACTGGAAATTACGATGCCGGACTAGAAACGATTAAAGTGGTCGATCGGCAAATCGGCAGATTGATGAAAGCAATTCTTACAACCGACGGAACGTTGCTCATAGTTTCTGATCACGGTAATATAGAAAGGATGCTCGATCCCAAAACAGGGCTTAAAGAAACAAAACACGATCCTAACCCCATACCTATATATATAGTACGGAGAGGATATGAGAGAAATAAGGATGACTTCGATGTGAATCGAATAGAGAGCGAGAGTATAGGGATCTTGGCTGACGTGGCGCCAACAGTACTCGAATTAATGGGACTAGCGAAACCAGAGGAGATGACTGGGGTTAGTTTGTTGAATCAGCTCCGCTAATCCGTCAATCCGAATTATAAAATTATAACATATGGGCCTAATTCCTAAAGTAACAGTGATGTTGGTGGCAAACGGCATCGGCTTGTATATTGCTACCCGATATATTCCGGGGTTCATCGTGCCGATGAATCTTGAAGGACTTTTGATAGCTTCGCTAGCCTTAACTGCCATTAATCTCTTTGTTAGACCGATTATCAAACTCATTTTAAGTCCCTTCATATTCTTAACCTTAGGGCTCGCAAGTATCCTTGTGAACTTGGCGACGCTTTCTTTGCTTGACTATCTTCTTCCCTCTGTTACAATCAGTGGGATTTTGCCCCTCTTTCTCGCAACACTCGTTTTGGGGGGCATTAACTTCATTCTACACATAACTCCAAAAGCAACTTAGATGAATTATTTAACTATAGGACTTGTTGTGGTATCGGTTATGGTTATCGGTTTGGTACTTATCCAAGAACGATCTTCAGGGGTAGGCGGGGTTTTCGGCGGCGGCGAGGGCGGTGGTTTCTACCAAAGAAGGCGCGGTTTAGAAAAAATTGTTTTTATAAGCACGATTGTCTTCGGAATAATTTTTGCCGCACTCTCTATTTTGAAACTGATTTACTAGCTTTGTTGGTTTATTAGGCTTATTGGTTCACTGTTTTAATCCAAAGTTGAAAAATCAAAATGGGAAATGGTGTCTGATAATACAAATCATTCTAATTAACCTAATTGCTCTAATTTCTAAACAATGATCCAAGCCTCAAAACCCAAAAAAGAATATGATTTATTAGTACTTGGGACTTGTTTGGGTCAATTAGAATAATTAAAGCAATTAGAAATTTATGAAAAATATTTACATTTTAAATTCCTCTCTAATCTATAATGAAGCTCAAACAAATATACGATTCCTTTTCTCATAATGAACGTCTAGTCTTCTGGGGGGCGCTCATAGTCTTTTTAGCGACTTTCGCTGTGACAACAACCTCTTACATTCAAGAGAACACTTTATCCGTGCCAAAAACAGGCGGCGAATTTCGCGAAGGCATTGTTGGACAACCTATTTTCATAAATCCGGTAGTGCCGGTAAGCCAAACGGATAGAGACCTGTCAAGGCTGGTATTCTCAAACGCGGAGGATATCGCGGAAAGCGTGAAGATAACCGAAAACAACCACGTTTATAATTTAAGAATCAAAGAGAATATCCTCTGGCAGGATGGAGAAAAATTAACGACAGATGACATAATCTTCACAGTTCAAACAATTCAAAACCCGGCAACCAACTCCACCTTACTTACTAGCTTCCAAGGCGTTTCTGTGGAAAGAGTAAGTGAACTTGAAATGAAATTCGTGCTCCAAATTCCTTATGCTTTATTCGAACAAGATAATCTAAAAAATTTATTTATTATCCCAAAACATATCTTCGCGGACACTCCCGTAGAAAATCTGGGGCTTTCTGACTTTCGTTTGGAACCAATCGGGTCGGGTCCATACAAAGTAAGTGGTTACAAAAAGGACGAAAAGGGGATAATTACGGCTATGAATCTGGAAAAAAATAAAAGCTATTTTGGCCACAGGCCTTACATACCAGAAATGACTTTCAAGTTTTATCTCAACACCGCTGAACTTTTGGAAGGCTTCAATTCGGGACAAATAGACGGCTTCGGACTAAGCAACGCTGAATCTTTGGGAGAAATAAAACTGCGGCATAACATTACCTATCTTCCTTCTTTACGTTACTACGCTGTTTTTATTAATCAAAGCTCCTCGAATAAAAACCTAATAGATCTAAAGACAAGAAGGGCTTTGGCTAAAGTCGTGGATAGAGAAAAAATGACGGAGGAAATATTTGGCTCTCACGCCACTCCGCTATACGGTCCTACGACTTTAACCGAAAAACCAGACTACCCGGTTGACACAACACTGCTAAAAGATATACAGCTTAATATAACCGTTCCCGAAGAACCATTTCTCGTGAAAACCGCCAATGCCTTAAAAAACACCTGGGAAGGCTATGGCGCGAAAGTAACTTTGAGGATATTACCGTTAAAGAACATTCTAGAAGACGTTTCAAGAACCCTAGACTACGAACTCCTTTTATTTGGCAATACAGTGAGCGTTGGAGAGGACCTATTCGCTTTCTGGCATTCCTCAAGACGTTCTTACCCAGAACAGAACCTAGCCCTTTACCAGAACAAGAACGTGGACACCGAGCTAGAAACTTATAGGAAGATATTTGTCGATGCGGAAAGATTAAAGAAGCTTGGCAAAATAAGCGATCTCATCGCTTTTGATACTCCCGCCGTTTTCCTTTATTCACCGGATTACCTATATATATCCACTCCTAACCTAGGCGGGCTGGACCCTGCTAAAACCGTGAGCACTGCCTCCGATCGATTCGCCGACGTAACCAAGTGGTACGTGGAAACCAAAAGGGTGTTTAAGTAAATTTAATGTATTGACATTTATCTATGGATATAATAGAATATAAGAAAGTAGCTAACCTCATACGGGATAACGACATCTACAAAGTTTACGATTTATCAACCTTAAAACATCTTCAGGTTTCTCTAACGGAACTTAACCCTCAAAAATCCACCACTGGACATTCTCACGATAACGCCGAGGAAGTATATGTTTTTGTTAACGGAGAAGGAACCATGGAAGTAGGATCGGAAAATATCAAAGTAAAAAGTGGTGGGCTTGTACTTGTGCCAAAGGGCAAATTCCATAAAGTACATAACCATAGCAACAAAATTTTAAGTTTTTGGACAATTTTTGAAAAGTACGAAGGAAGAGGCAGGTAAACTAACACAATATTAAATTAACCTAATTTCTAATTGAACTAATTAACCTAAACAATAATCAAACACCAATAACTAAAAACTTAGAAATTAGAGCAATTAGGTCAATTAGAAATTTTCTAAGGGGCAGGTGGTGAAACTGGCAGACACGCAGCGTTCAGTTCGCTGTGACCGCAAGGTCTTGAGGGTTCAAATCCCTCCCTGCCCACTAACATACAAAATTAAAAAAATAATCAATAATGGCACCAAAAATTAAAAAAGAATCAGATAAAGAAAACTACTCCTTGAAAAAAGCACAACCCTCCAAAGAGAAGGGCGATGTTCTGCGACTCATTCCTTTGGGAGGACTAGAAGAGGTGGGGAGGAACATGAGTTACTTAGAGTACAAAGACGAGATTGTTATTATTGATATGGGTCTGCAATTCCCCGAAGAAGAAACTCCCGGGATTGATTTTATTATTCCCAACATCTCTGCTCTCGAGCCAAAAAAGAAAAATATTAGAGCCGTAGTTATCACCCACGGCCACTACGACCATATAGGAGCCATCCCTTACCTTATCGGCAAACTTGGCAACCCAACAATTTATACAGCTAAATTAAGTAAGGCCATTATCGAAAAAAGGCAGGAGGAATTCGTGAATGCCCCCAAATTAAACGTGGTATCTATAGAGCACGGCAAGAAAATAAAGGTGGGTGAATATTTTGAGCTGGAGTTCGTAAGCGTTGAACATACCATTCCGGACTCAACTGGCGTTATCGTTAAAACCCCTGTTGGCAACATTGTGCATTTCGGCGACTTTCGCATCGACTATACAGAGGAAGGTATTGCTCAAGGCCTAGATGAAATTAAGAGAATCGGTGATATGGGCGTGCATACATTTATGTCCGATAGCACGAACGCCGAAGAGCCAGGCAGGACCGTTTCCGAACGCCTCGTAGAGAAAAATCTGGAGGATTTGTTCAAACGGGCGGAAGGTAGAATCATCCTTACCACCTTTGCTTCAATGCTTACGCGTATCGCCGAAATAATAAAAATAGCGGAGAGGTTGGGAAGAAAAGTGGTTATAAACGGTCGGGCAATGAAAGACAATGTCCAGATAGCCCAAAACATGGGCTATATAAAAGCTAAAAAGGGGACCATCATCTCGGCTGAAGAAGCACATAAACATAAAGATGAGAAAGTAATGATCATCACTACGGGTGCTCAAGGAGAGTCTACTGCCGGTCTCATGAAAATAGTGAGTGGTGAGCATAGACATATCCACATCAAGCCAGGTGACACATTTATCTTTTCTTCTTCCGTAATCCCCGGCAACGAAAGAAAGGTACAAACTCTTAAAGATAATATCGCAAGGCAACTAGCCACAGTTTACCAATCGAATATTATTGACATTCATGTTAGCGGTCATGCGCCGAGCGAAGATTTAACAATGGTAGTGAAACTCTTGAAGCCAAAATTTGTTGTGCCCGTACATGGCTACTACTATATGAGAGCGGCCAATGGCAACAACGCAGTCCTAGGCGGTTTACCAAAAGAAAACGTAAGACTTATGGATAATGGACAAGTGGCCGAACTCACTAAAGACGAATTTATAATTAAAAACGAATCCGTACCGGCGCATTATATCATGGTTGACGGTTTGGGCGTCGGAGATGTGGGCGAAATAGTTCTTCGCGACAGAAAACTCCTCGCCCAAGAAGGCATGCTCGTAGTTATAGCAACCATAGACCGTCGAACCGGGAAAGTACTTAAGAACCCTGACATCATCTCGCGTGGTTTTATTTACCTCAAAGAAAATCAAGAACTCGTAAACGAGGTGCGCAACAAAGTCAAAAACATAATCAATCGCGTACCTCAACACCAACCAATAGACCCTGATTATTTGAAAACTCTATTCAGAGATCAAATAGGTCAATTCATATATAATAAAACTAACAGGCGACCTATGATACTGCCGGTAGTCATTGAGATATAAGGTGCGCAGTATACAGTATTTAGTATATAGCGGTTATAATTAACCTTATGAAACCTGTAATCGTAAGCGGCCTAAAACCATCGGGGGAGCTACATATCGGAAACTATCTCGGTATGTTAAAACAAGCGGTTGAATTGCAAAATTCTAATAAATACCGCTGTTTTTACTTCATCGCCGATTATCACGCCTTAACCCAACGTTATGACCCGAAAGAAAAAGCCGAAGAAATTTATAAGATGGCAGTTGACGCGCTCGCCATGGGACTTGACCTCAAGAAGTCTCTGATTTTCATACAATCGCACGTCCCGGAGCACGCCAATTTGACTTGGATTTTTAATACCATAACTCCCGTGGGCAAACTCCAAGGAATGATTGAATATAAAGAGAAGTTGAGCGAAGGGCAGGTTCCCAACGCCGGCTTACTTGATTACCCCGTTCTTATGGCCGCTGACATCCTCCTCTATAAAGCCGAATTCGTACCAGTTGGAGAAGACCAAAGGCAACACATTGAATTGACAAGGGAAATAGCAAGAACCTTTAACGACAGATTTGGGAAAACATTTAAAGAGCCAAAAGCAGTACACACTAAGTCCCTGCGAATTATGAGTTTGGATAATCCCCTAAAGAAAATGTCCAAGTCCATCCCCGCGGGCTGTCTTTATCTTGCTGACTCCCCAAAAACGATAAGAGAAAAGGTTAAGCGAGCGGTAACGGATTCATCGACGACCATCGAATACGATCCAGAAAAAAGACCAGCGATCTCGAATTTGGTCCTAATCTACTCCGAATTTTCCACGCTATCCCCTTCCGAAGTAGTTACAAGATTCAAGAATGTCGGGTACGGAAAATTCAAAGATGATTTAGCCGAGCTTATAATAAAAACATTAAAGCCCTTCCAACAAAGACGCGGCAAACTTATCAAAAATAAGCGCCTCGTTATGAGGATACTCGTGGAAAGTGAGAAGCGCGCAACACTCATCGCCAAACAGACAATGAAGGAAGTAACAAAAAAGGTGGGGCTTATATAAGCCAAGTATACTAAAACACCGATCGGTGTTTTAGTATACTTGGAGAATATAGTGTTTAATCTCCATGGACTTACAGTTTTCTCAATGCGAGTGAAAGTGGCATGGAGTCGACTTCACCGCTCCACTCCGCATCAAACTTAGTAGTACGCTTAAACTCGACAGTCGAAGCATTAATCTCTTTGCCAAATTGTTTAACGTTTCTTTTAAGAACCACTTCAATAAAATCACCCACTTCAATAAACAGAGTTACCTTATCCCCAGGTTTCAAATTCGCCTTTTTGCGAAGATCTTGAACTAGCCTTGCCAATTCTCTCACTATGCCCTCTTCCTTGAGCTCCGGTGTTATGCGGGTGTCAAGCACAATTTCGTCTTCCATCTTGTTATCAAAGACAATTTCTTTCACGTTTACTTCTTCCCTGAAAACTTGGATTAGCTCTTGATCAATTTTAAGTCGTTTATTATTGGTTTTTAATTTAAACATAGCCAATGGTTGACGAACCTTAATCCCCGCTTCGCTTCTTTTAGCCAAAGCTAAGGCAGACAATCTGCGCCCCTCTTCCATAGCTTCTAAAAGTTCCTTGTCTATAAGTTTCTTATTAGCCTTAGGCCAAAGAGCCAAGTGAACTGATTCTTTGGTTTTAAATGACTGATATAGAGCATCGGCGAAAAACGGTATAAACGGCGCGGTTAATTTACTTATTTCCACAAGCACTTCTCCCAAAACACGTTTCATTCCAGGTCGACGCCGGCTACGTCTTATGTACCAACGTGACGTATCATCAACAAGTTCTTCAATCAGTTTGGCAGCAGAACCAACGTTATACTTTTCCAAATTCGCGGTTACCCCCTCAATTGTCTCGTGAGTTCTCGCCAAAATCCAACGATCCATAACGTGAGATTCGTTTAAACTTCCAACAGCCCCCCTCACTGATTCGTAGAAAACATAAGAATTATAAATTACAAAGAAAAACTGTCTCAGTTTTTTTACCAATTCCCCCTCATCAAAATCTTTGAAATCTCCCGGTTGGTTTACGGTATAGAAATGCCAACGGATAACATCTACGCCATATTTATCAATCATTTCCGAAGGATTCACAACGTTGCCTTTTGACTTTGACATTTTCTGGCCATACTTATCTCTAATTAACCCCAAAGAAATGACATTTTTGTAAGGCGCGGGCTTACCAAGAAGCACGGCTAGAGCAAGCATGGTGTAAAACCAACCGCGCGTTTGGTCAATCGCTTCGGCAATAAAATCTGCCGGATAACCTTCGCCGCTTTCAATAAACTTCTTGTTCTCAAAAGGGTAGTGAACCGAGGCAAAAGGCACAGCTCCAGAATCAAACCAGACATCGGCCACGTCGGGAATTCTCTTCATACTGCCGCCACATTTCTCGCACTCTAAGTAAACCTGATCAGCATACGGACGGTGGATATCAATCTCTCCGGACTCGTTATAGGGCAGATTCTTAAAGAAGATTTCTCTTGATTCACCAATATCAATGTAAGGAAGCTTAAGAGACGCTTCTCTCGAGAGATTTTTTACCGATCCCTCAAGCATCCACAAAGCATCACCGTGCCCGACTATTAAAATAGTCTCGTTTTTATAACGAGCGTTCACGTCTTTTATAAAATCGAAGACCCTTGCCTTCACTTCATTCAAAGTTTCGCCTGATGGCGGAGCTTTAGTAAACCTCTCAAGTCGGTCTTGAAAAAACTTCTTATATTCGGGAACCTTGCGCCAGTTGAAAGTGCCGCAGTCAATTTCTCTTAATCTTTTATCAACTATTACCGGGATATCTAACTCTGCCGCCACTATCTTAGCAGTCTCTATGGTTCGCTTATAAGGGGAGGTAAAAATAATACTCGCCTTCTTTTTTTTCAGAGCTTTGGTCGCGCTCAAAATCTGCCTCTTACCATTTTCCGTAAGTCTAGATATGTGATCGCCCTTCTCCAGCCCGACAGCTATAACATTTTTAACGTTGTGATCCGATTCACCGTGTCTTAAGATCACAAATTTGTTCTTGTGGTAAGCCTTGTTGGTAAGCTCTTCCAATGAGCCTATAACTTCATGAGTTTTACAGTCATCACACTTCCAAATAGGCAAAGGTGTTCCCCAGTAACGATCACGGGAGATCGCCCAATCTTTAGCTTCCTTAATCCATTCTCCAAAACGACCATTTTTAATATAGGAAGGTATCCAATTAATTTTTCCGTTTTCGCTTACAAGTTTATTTCTCAAGCGACTTACTTCAAAAAACCAACTCACTCTTGCAAAATAAATAAGCGGCGACGAGCAACGCCAACAGAAAGGGTATTCATGCTCTATCTTATCTTCAATATAGAGAAGGTTTCTCTTTGTAAGATCTAGAGCAATATCTTTGTCGGCATCTTTAATAAATTTACCGGCTCCTGGCAATCCCTTTATCACCCTCCCCTGATTGTTGATGGTCGTTGGAAAATCAATAGACCCCAGCAAGTTGAAGTCGTCTTCTCCAAAAGCCGGCGAGATGTGTACCATCCCCGTCCCTTCTTCGGTCTTAATAAAGTCCCCTGCCACAATTCTATAAACTCTTTCCTTAGTCGTCTTATTCGCATCCTTTGGTAAAGTCTTATAGAGTGGGGCGTACTCTTGTCCCACTAGTTTTCTACCGGAAAGTTTTTCTGCTACCTCGGCATCGCCTGATAATCGAGGCGGGGGGCTATAGCTCCACAGGTATTCATTCCCAACTTTATATTTTGTGTAAGTAAGCTTTGGGTCAACGGCTACGGCAACATTAGAAGGCAACGTCCACGGAGTCGTGGTCCAAACAAGCAGGTATTCGTTCTTCTTATTCTTGAGTTTAAACTTAATAAAAACCGAAGGATCTTTCGTTAGTTTGTACACTCCTGGCTGACCCAACTCATGACTAGAAAGCGGTGTCTCGCAACGCGGGCAGTAAGGGACAATTTTTCTAGACTCTTTTAAAAATCCCCGATGGTGAACTCTCTTAAAAACCCACCACAAGCTTTCAATATAAGAGTTGTCGCAGGTTATATAAGGATTCTTTAAGTCCAACCAATAACCGATACGTTCAGTGAAACGTTCCCATTCATCTAGATAGCGCCAAATTGTTTCCCTCGCTTTCTTGTTGAAAAATTCTATACCTAACTTATTGATTTCTTTTTTACTCTTAATCCCTAACTCTTTTTCGACTTGTATCTCTATAGGCAGACCGTGCGTATCCCAGCCGGCTTTTCTAGGAACGGAATAGCCAGCCATTGATTTGTAGCGCAGGATAATATCTTTAAAAACACGGCTCAAAACATGGTGTATGCCGGGGTGTCCATTAGCGTAAGGCGGTCCCTCATAGAAACGAAAGGGGCCTATTTTACTTTTTCTCTCCTGGAGTTTCTTAAAAACCTGATTTTCTTTCCAGTTCTCCAAAACTTTTTCTTCGATTTGAGACAGTTTAAATTCTTTAAAATTCTTAAGCATTTTAATTACATTTGCTCCAAGGTTTGAATGCCCAGTAAGTTTAAACCGCTTTTAAGCGTTTCAGCAACTGCTTTTATAAGGTTTAGCCTTAGCGTTCGAACTTTCGGCTCCGACTGCAAAATGGGATTAGCCTCGTAATAGTGATTAACCTCTTGAGCTAACTCATACAAATAAGTAGCTACATAGTTGGGCTGGGAGGCTTCGGCTGCGCGCCTTACAACTTCTGGAAATCTAGCGAGTTTCAGAGTTATTTTGCCATCCGTTTCTATCGAGATATTCTTGGCGTCAAAGCCCGCCTCATCGGCGGACCCGCCGTTGATGTGGGCTTTCCTCAAAATGCTTTTTAGCCGGACGTAAGTGTATTGGAGGTAAGGCCCCGAATCTCCATGGAAATTAACTGAAGTTTCAATGTCGAAAATAATATCTTTGCCTATACCCTGCTTCAAAATGGAATATCTGATTGCCGCGATAGCTACTTTCTCTTTAATCTCTTCTTTTTCTGCATCAGTCAAATCCTCGCGATTATTGATCTTGCCAGAAACGGCACCTCGTAATTCCTCAAGAAGACCTTCGGCGGTAATAACATTTCCTGTCCGGGAAGACATCTTGCCAGTCGGCAGTCGAAGCATACCGTGGCCGATGTGTTTTGTTCTCGAGGTTACCTCCGGGATAACTAATTCTATAACTTTCAGGAGAACCTGGAAATATTCGTTAATTTCCTTACCCGTAATAATTAAAGAAACGTTTGGACTATAAAGTTCGAGCTTGCGCTTGTTCAGTCCCAATTCTTTTGCTTCGTAAGTCGGCAAGCCCAGAGAATTTATAAAAACCCTGTTGTGAAGCCCGTATTTTTCGCCGGGGAAAATCATTGCGCCCTCGCTTTTGATAAAAATTTCCGGATGCGCCTTTACAATTTCCATTCCGTAGGAACCAACCTCGCTCTCAAAAAAGTAGTGGACAAATTTTGTGTCCAACCTTTTATAAAGACTCTCAAAATAATCCAAGCTCCACTTCCGCCCCGAATCGTAAATTTTATTTATCTCCCCATCAGTCCTTTCATATATTTTTTTGTTTAACCCCTCAATCTCCGCTTTCGCTTCGGGACTTTCTTTATAAGCAGTTGCGCCAAGCGCGTAAGCGCGCCCGAGAAATTTGGTTTTATCTGCCAAGGTCGCTGATTCATCTGGCATTTCATCTACAATCTTCATTATTCCCCAGATACTCGAAGCCACATGCAAACCCACATCGCCCTGATAATTCACTCGCATCACCTCCGCCCCAGCCGCTTCGCACAACCTCGCGATGGATTCCCCGATTGTATTCGTCATTAGGTGGCCAATGTGGAATTGTTTAAAAGGATTGGGGTCGGTGTATTCCACCATAACTTTTTTGCCGCTAAACTCGTTCAACTCCACGCGATTTTTCCCCTCCGCGATATTGATTAACTCGTCTTCTATGGCTTCCTTAGAAATCCAAAAGTTTATAAATCCTGGAGCCGCTACCTCCGCCTTTTCAAGCAAGCTTCCCAATGCCCCTTTCAAAAACCTTTCCTTTAAATCTTCCGCGGCCGTGATCGGACTGACTCCCTTCTTTTTAGCCAAAAGAAAAGCAACATTTGTCGAAAAATCTCCCCGGCCATTCAATTCGGCCTCGTCCAAACTGAAGTCTGTTTCGCTGGTCTCTTCTTCAATAAGCCTTCTTAGTGAAGCCAAAAGCATAGTTAACACCAAGTATATAGTATGCAGTATATAGAATACAGCAGTCCTCTGATTCGAATTTGCTATATACTGAATACTCTATACTATATACTTCGTATTATGGAATTCGCGAGAAACAAAAGAGCTTATTTCGACTATGACATCTTGGAAAAACTGGAAGCCGGAATTGAGCTCAAAGGCTTTGAGGCAAAAGCCATAAAATCCGGGAGAATAAATCTCGGCGGCTCTTATGTTGTTATAAATAAAAACGATGTCCACCTTTTGAATGCAGATATTCCTCCTTATCAGCCGCTAAATACCCCGGAGGGTTACGACTCCAAAAGAACCAGAAAGTTATTATTAAACAAAGTTGAAATCAAGAATTTGATTCGCAAAATGGAAGCAAGTCGCTTGACACTGATTCCTCTTCGTGTCTATACTAAGCACAATCTTATCAAGGTTGAGGTCAGTTTGGCTAAAAGCCGTAAAGC
>CAZFGN010000016.1:0-11844 GCA_964518695.1 uncultured Candidatus Saccharibacteria bacterium | reverse complement strand
TATGGAGGACAGCATACTCTTAAAAATGGGGAAACGATTTCTTTGACAGGACTTGATGTTGATCGTATCCGTTTAACATGGGTAACTAATAGTAGTTATAGAATTTTTGTAGTATAATTATTATATGGTAGCAATTTCTAAACAAACAGATATTACGGGAAAAGCTAATACAGCCTTGGATAATCTGGCTTCAGTAGCAATCAATCTTTCTCTAATTTCAGACACCAACTTAACTGATAACTTAGGAAGTTCAAGTATATCCTGGAATATTGGCTATATTAACAGAATTCAATTTGATAGTACGGATTATTTAGAAGGTCAAGGAAATACAATTTATGGTGAAACAAAACTTTTTGAATTGGATAATCTATCTACATCAATTATTGATTTTATAGTTGTTTCTTCTGGTAGCGATGCTAATAAAAGATCCGCAGGTTTTAGTTTAGATGCTAATGTAGTTGGAACAAATCCACGAGGAACTTTAGTAATCTCTACAGGAAGTATTATTGGAGGGGGATTTGCAGGTGGGGGAGATATTATTCTAGCACCAGCTAATACAGAAACTTTTAGAGTAACTACAACTTCTTTAAATCCTACTACTGACAGTTTAAGAGATTTAGGAACTTCTACTATATTTTGGGATGAAACCTATACTGATGAAATTGTTTTATCCAATGTTGGTGCAGCAACAGCCGCAGCAGATACAATAAGACTTGCAGCTTATGATGTCTCTGCTGGCAATACAAGTTTGGATATTCAGATAGAAGGAACAGGGGCAGTATTAACAGGACAGGCAGACTCAGCTTCTTCTGTGAGAGTGAAAGTAAAAATAAATGGGACAGAATATCAATTATTAGCAGTTTAATGGATAACTTAAAAGAAAAAATAGAGGAAAAGCAAAAACAGCTTGAGGTTTTAGGAAGAGAAATTGCCCAATTACAGAAAGCTTTACAGGAAAAACAAATTGAGGCAATAAAATTGGATGGAGCAATCAATATGCTTAAAGAACTTAATCAGAAGGATGAATAATAGAATACCAATTAGAACATGTTACTTGACATAATATTCTTTTCAGATAAAATATAAATATCTGAATAAGGAGTATAGTCCTACAGAGAAGCCATAATTTTAGGTTGTGGCTTTTTTTGTGGCTTAAAATATGATTGTTGAATTACCGACTACACTTTTAGGTTGGGTTACTTTAATAGGCTTCCTTGGTATGGGAATTTCTATAGTGTTTTTTACATGGAGAAACCAAAATTTAAAACTATTAAGGGAACAAGTTAAGGACATGGAGGGAAGAATCAAATTTTTAAGCGATGAGGTTGAAGTATTAAAAAAAACGAATAATAATTTAACTGCGGATTATAAAGACCTTAAATTTAAGAAGAATTACTTAAAACAAATAGTGATAGAGGCTTTAGCCACAAAAAAGGGGATTAGTGAGAGTTTAATGGAGGAAATTACCGATTCCGTTAAGTTAGCTCCCAAGGAGATTATAAAATAATATGCAAAATCCTTTCCATATAAGATTATCCATAAAAGTATTATATATGGTTTGCATGAAGGAGTCAAGATATGAGATGGCCTGTAAATAATTGGGAATTATTTAATACAATCGCAGGTAATAAATTTGGTCAACAAATTTCAGCTAATTATTTTCATAGTGGAATTGATATTAATTCTAATGGTGGAGGTAATTCTGATTGTGGTATTCCTTTAATAGCAATTGCCGATTGGGAATGTACATCAGTTCATACACATGAAACAGGTTATGGTAAACATTTGCACTATAAGATTATGATTGCTAGTAAGGAATATTTTGTTCATTATGCCCACTGTAAAGATATTTATATAAAAATTGGGGATAAAGGAAAAGAAGGGGATATATTGGCAACCATAGGATCTTCTGGAAATTCAGATTATTGTCATTTACATTTTGAAATTAAAAATCAACCTACAGGAATAGATGGGATTGCTAAAACAAAAGAAGACCTAAAAAAATGGGAAGACCCGATCAAATTTATTGAGAAATACTTTACAGATTCTGGTATAATACCCCCAAGTGGTGAAGAAATGACAAGCGAAGAAAAACGCGTCTTTCAATTTATTAAAGAGAATCAGCACAAACCCAATTTAGAATCTGTAGTTAGAGATTGGTTTGGTGCGTATAAAGATTTGCCAAATATTACTTCCGAGAGAGATAATTATAAAAGCGTAAATAATCAACAAGTTGATATGCTTTCTTCATTAAATACAGAATTAACCCGAGTTAAGGATGATTTAAACAAATGTCTTTCTAAGCCTACAGATGCTCCAAAATCAACTACCGAGGCTTTTAGTATCTTCTTACGTCTTTTATTTCGATGAAAGGATTAATTTGAACACAGATCAACTAAAAGTAATTCTTGAACGTATCGAGTCTGTTCAGAAGGTTGTAAACCGTATTGATAACGATTTAGCTACAGATAGAGAGGATTTACAGGATTTTAGAGTTAGGCTTAAAACTTTAGAAGAACAAGTTGCAGAACTTAGAAAAGCATTAAGAGGTCAAAGTGAAAAAATACAGGATAAAGTAGAAGAAGCTGTTCAACCGATGCTTGAGGAAGCACAAGATTTAAGAAAAACTATTAAAAGTAAAAGGACCATGGTTATAAGAGAGAAATCTAAATCATTGTGGAATAAAATTTTTGGAAGAAAAGACTAAAATGAATATTTCTCATGGAGAGGGGGTGAAATTTAAAAAATGTTAACAAGAATCTTAAAATTAGATTTTCTAGGAGGAATGAAAACTAGAGTTATTGGTTGGGCTATGGTAGTCCATGCTGGTTCAACTCTTTTGATGGAATTATTAAACAGCCAGCCATTATCTGAAACTTCAGTAATGGAGTTAGGAAATGGACTTGCGTTACTTGGTATCAGAAGTAAACTAGACCATGTATAATAACTGTCGAAAAAGGATAGGTGATTCATGTGTTTTCTGAATCAGAGCGGTATCAAAACATATTATCTAGATTAGTTATAAAGAGAATCGCGCTGGAAAAAACATGGGTAAAAGTAGATCATGAAACACCCATTCAAGTTATTGAAAGTATGCAGTTTGAAACAAAAGTCTATGATGTTATGCTGACAAGAATGGTTGCAAGGGGAAGATTGATAAGCCCGGAAATGGAGGAAGTAGCTCACAGGAGTTTAGTTATGTGTAAAGTTCTTTTAGATATGGAGAAGGAGGCTTATGCAGTACCGGCAGAGGAGGAGATAACATGAGTGCTGAAATAGAAAAAAATGAAATGAAAGAAGAATTAGAACATAACGAGATGAGGCAATTAGTAAAAGGTGTAGAATATTGGAAAGGGATTCGTGATGAATACCAAGCTAAGGTAATGGTTGCAGAAAGGGAACTTAAATTGCATTATGCTTTAATTAGTGATTTACATAATAAAGCAAGAGCAACATATTATGAAGAACCTACAGAATCCCCAATTGATTATCAACCATTTCCAGAAAAAAATATCTTTCAAAGAATTAGAGATATAGTAGTAGATAGATTTATAAATCCTGGATTATGAATAAAGAATTAGAACCCTTAAAAGATTATTGGTTTAATAGATTAGACGTGGATACAAGAACTATACAATATCTTGAACAAGAATTAAAAGTTTTGAGAGAGGATGAATTACTTTGTATTAAGGTTTTAGTAAATTTAGGAGTTGATGATGCCGAAGTTGCCGCAATACAATTCAAGCTGCCTATAGATGGGGAGGGAGGATGAAAGAAAGAGAATCGAACTTTCATCCTCCCTCCATCCCGGGATATTTATTAGACTCAAAAGGCACGTATTACCGCGACGACGAATTTGGCCGATGGCGAATACTTGACACGGAAAGAGGACAACTGATAGCATTCAATAAGTTTATAGCAAGAGAAAGGGAGCAAAGCAGGAAAAGCGTTATTAAAAGCGGTTATTCACCAACCCAAAGATGGAGGTGGTAAAAAGGTTTTAATTAAGATTAATATTCAGTATCTGTTTGGTTAACATCAAATACAAAAATCTTTTCAGAAACCCAAAACCTTTTAATCTGTTTTCTATCCTCAACTACAAATCTTAGTTCGTATTTCCCTTTAATGTATTTGTCATACATTTCTTTTTTAAGAATAGTGTCTTTTCTAAAATCATCTTCTTCTCTATCCATATAAAGAAAATCGTAACAAATATTATTTTTTTCTAACCATTCTTCGGTTTGTTTTCTGTGAACATTTTTTCTTCCAGAAAAAAGGATAATTACCGAACTATCTTCAAAGGCGAGAATAATGTCTCGAACAGGTTTACTTACTTCATCTTTCATAAAATCCCTATCAAAAGGATTTTCTTTTCCAAATAAAGCTAGAGTCCCATCCAAATCTACGCAGATTGCTTGTTGCATAAGACTGAAAAAAGCCTGTCAAAGGATAGAACTAGGGGGTGATACCCGAAGTAAATTGACAGGCTCATTTCAACCTTCAAAACCTTAAAAAGGGAGAGACACGGACTCATCTTTATTTTTTAACATAAATATTCTTTTAAAGATTTTCAAAGCATTCTCGTGCATCATTGTCCAAGCGTCTTCAGTTGTTGTAACTAACCCTGCATTAACTAAAGCTGCTACTACCTCTGAAGAAGATTTATAGGAAGTCTGAGCAACAGATACACGTTCTTTTCCATACCAATCTACTTTCTCTTCTACAGGTTCTTTGGTAGTCTCAACTGGTTTAGTTGGTTGTGCTATTGGTCGAGATGACCCAGTAGAATTAGGAACAGACGAAACACCCTTACACCAATTCTGAGTTCCCTCTACCTTGTGAGAATACCATTCCTTCCCATCTTTCTCAAATCTTTTTAAATCAACCATATGGAGATCACAAAATTTAGGATTCATAAATATTATCCCCTTTCATATATCCATAATATATCATAAAACTATTTAAAAGTCAAGTAGGTAATTGTGCATATTTTTTAAATAATATTTGTTTTATATTGCATTGATTACATCTCTTGCTAATATCAAGAATATCTTTCTTACAATTAAGACACTTATTGGTTTTTGGAAGTTTATGAATGGCAAAGTAACATTTAGAACATAATCCATGTGAATAATAGCTATTTTTAACAGTTTTACAATTTAAGCAAGCTGGATATTTTCTAGCCCACTCTTTTAATGTATGAAGTTTATTATGGCAACCCTTACATACAGGCATTAAGTTTTTTAATGAATCATTGGCATTATTTCTATCTCTGTGGTGTAGTGCAACAGCTAATTTTTGACATTTTTCACATAGATCAAATAATTGACGATATTTTTTAAGTCTGCCATGACGACCATATTTTTTATAGTTTTTGACAATTTGATGTATTCGTTGACGACTAACAGCATATTCTTTAGCGATAGTAGAATAGCCATAACCATCTTGATACATTAGTTTAATAGTATCTTTATTGAGCATGCTAGAATACTATAAATTATCTTGACATTTGTCAACAGGCAACTTATTAAACCAAGGGTAATAATCAGTCCGTTTAGTTTTTTCTTTTATAACTAATATAGGTAACCCACACTTAATTCTCTGCCAATTCATTAAGAGGCGTCCCATACGACCATTGAAATTGACAAAAGGGTGTATCGCCTCAAATGTAATATGATCTAATTTAATGTTATTACCATCCTCTCCAGGAACTTCTATCGAAGTATGTGCATCTTTAATCCACTCTTCCATTAATTCTGGAATCGCATACCACGACTTTGCTTCGTGTTCACCAATCCAGACGGATCTTTTTCTGTAAGCTCCTGTTTCTTCTGGATCAAGTTTCCCATAGGATAAGATAGCGTGGGTTTTCAGAATATTATATCTAGTTAATTTCTTTTGTTTTTTCAGATAATCCCAAGCAGCTCTAGCATAAGTTAGGGATAACTCATCATATACATTTTCTATTTTATTTGACTCCCTCAAAAATAACATTAAGTTTTTCATTTTATTTTCTCTTTAAGTTCTTTCTTAATTTGTTTTTTAGCTTTCTTTACCCTCCCAGCTATCTCCTCCCATTGTTTTTGCACTTCTTTATTGGAATAACCTCCCCAAGTCATTTCCCAGAGACAATAGGCAAGGATATCTATTTCAAAATAATTTTCTAAAGTTGGCTTAGTAATTGGCATAGAAAGCCATTGACCCCAAAAAGTATATTCAATCGCTACTTGATTATTCCCATATTTGTCAGTTTTTTCACTAACCCCATCGACTCTCTCGTATTCTTCTATATTTTTTTTATCTAAATTATCAACTATATGTTTAATTTGTAGTTTTAGATTGGTTCTGGTTGGTTTAGTTTTTCTTAATTCTAAAAGTGCTTTAATATATCCATCTTTATTTTTAACTTGGTTAGGATATAAGTCTAATAATCGATCTATAATATCTTTGTCTTGGTATAAGTCGAGCAGGCCCTTAAATTTCATTTTATTTCAGTAAGAGAAAGTCTTCGTCCAATAAACCACGGACCACTAACCACCGAGGCGCCATGTCCACCGCATCGCCAGCACCGACCCCGGCCGCTGCGCCGGCCCCGCACCCCAAGGAAATCCGCATCGTCAGCCATTCGACCCTGTTTTACTGGTGGCCTGTCTGGGCCGTCGGCTTTTTGATTGCGCTCATCACCGCCTTCAGCGGCGAGCGCCTGGCAATCGTACCCGCCGGAACCAAGGCGGAAAAACTACGGGAGATTCCCTGGGAAAATAACGAAAAACGCGACGTCCTGATAACTCCGGAGCGGCCTGCTAACCATCATGATAAGAGTTTCGATTTGCAGGAGCCCCACTTGCGCATTGCCAGAAGCAAAAACCCCGGAGTGCTGTTCTGCATGGTGCTGCTCCTGGTCGTCACCATCACCAACGTGCCCCTGCGCGGCTTGTGGTCGGTGATCGTGATCTCGTTCATCATCTTCATTTCGGTCATTCTGGCGATCCTGAACAAATGGGACGACATCCTCGATACTTTGAGCCTGCTCGACATCCGCATTAACCTGGGAGGCTACCTGCTCATTTCGTCGGTGCTGTTCCTTCTTTGGCTGGTTGTCTTCACACTCTTCGACAAGCAGATTTACATGGTTTTCACGCCGGGCCAGCTCCGCGTCCGCCTGGAAATCGGCGAGGCCGAGACCGCCTATGACACCACCGGCATGACCATTCAGAAACAGCGGAGTGATCTGTTCCGCCACTGGATTCTGGGGCTGGGCTCAGGCGACCTCATCGTCAACACCGCCGGCGCCCAGGTGCACCATTTCGACATGCCCAACGTCCTCTTCCTGGGCCGTAAGGTCAAGGAAGTTGAAGAAATGCTGCGCGCCCGCCAGGTGGTCGCGGGACAATAGGTAGTGGGTAGTGAAAAGTGGGTAGTGTGTTGGCTTTCTCGTTTACGTTTCGCGCCTTGTCCCTTGCGAACCGTGATCCAAGAAGCACTATTCACGACCCACTAATTCGTCCTCATCTTTTTCCCCGGATTGCAGCTGGGCCAGCCGACCGATGAGGGCGACCCCGCCGGTGATGGCCGCCAGGCTGACAACCCCGGAGACGACCCAGACGCCCAGGGAAATGGCGAAGACGTCGTTGGGCCTATAGGCGGACAGAAAACAGGTGACGGTTCCCGCCGTGATCAAGACCACCATGGGGACCAGCATCGCCATCCGGCCCGCCACGCGGGTCCGGTCGTCTTCCAGGGGTAGAGGCACGCCGCTTTCCAGCGCCTTCATGTGTTCCTGGTGCAGCATTTCCGTCTTGCGGAGATGGGCCCGCAAAAGCTGCGGCACCAGCACCATCAACGTCGCCACCACGATCAGGAACAAAAGCACGATCGCCAGCTCGCCGCTGTGTTTGTCAATGAATTCCATCAACGTCTCCCTGCCCGCCGCCAAGGTGTCCCCATCGATCAATGTATCTGAACCAGGGCGGCATGCAATTGATCCTTATAATGATCTGGTAATGATCTGGTCGCCTCGTAGGACAGGCTGGTTTTTTTGGGTAGCTGAATTCGCCAGAATTCAGGCAGATGGAACTCTGGTGAGTTCCGCTACCTGAAAACAAAGCTACGGAGTAAACCGGTGGCCGGTGACGTGAAACGTCTGTGCGTCTTTTGCGGCTCCAGCAGCGGGACCGATCCGCGCTATGCCGACGAGGCGCGGGTGTTGGGCAGGTTGCTGGCGCGGCGCGGCTGGGGGCTGGTCTTCGGCGGCGGGCACATCGGCCTCATGGGCGTCCTCGCCGATGCGGTCTTGCAGGCGGGCGGTGAAGTTGTCGGGGTTATCCCCCAGGCGCTCGTCGATCGTGAGCTGGCCCATCCCGGCCTCACCGACCTTCACATTGTCGGCGGCATGCACGAACGCAAAGCCCTGATGGCCGACCTCAGCCAGGCCTTCGTCGCCCTGCCCGGCGGCTACGGCACCGCCGACGAATTCTTCGAAATGCTCACCTGGGCCCAGCTCAAGATGCACATGAAACCCATCGGCCTGCTCAACACCGCCGACTTTTTCGACCCCCTCTTGGCCTGGATCGACCGCGCCGTCGCCGACGGCTTCGTCAAGCCGATTTACCGCCGGCTCATCAAGGTCGAAAATGAGGTGGAAAGGCTTCTGGACAAAGTGCTGACCGAGTAGGTCCAACTTGCCGAGTTGGACCAGTCCGGCTCGGCAAGCCGGACCTTCTTTGGAGGAATGAACCATGCGTAGCGTTCTGGCTGTAGTCCTTAGTATTCTTTGTATCCTTGGGACCGTTGCCATCCAAGGCAGTCCGGAGAAGGAAGCGAAGGCTCCGCTCCCGGAAGGGGAGATCTACTTCTCGGTCCGGATTTTCGAGGGAGTTTACCAATCGAAAGACGTTCCAGGCGGTGTGGAGTCCACGCCCTTTGAAGGAGCGATTCATTCCGTCGGTGCTGACGGCAAGAACCTGAAGAAGATTTTCGCCTTGGGCAAGAAGTGCGATTTCCCCGTTTTCAGCCCCGATGGCCGCTGGCTCTACTTCCAAGCCAACACGACCGGCTCTTACCAGATTTACCGCTGCCGGCCCGACGGCGCTGACGTGACCAACATCAGCCCGGGTGATCGGCTGGGCAAGGAATGGAACCAGGCCTATGGGGCCGCCCTTGCCGCGGACGGCCGGAAAATGGTCTACACGGTTCACAATGGAGCCAGCGGCCGGGTGGTGGTCGCCGATGCCGATGGTTCCAATCCGCGTTTCGTGGCCCCCCAACTGGGTTACATTTACATGGCCTGCCTCAGCCCGGACGGGGACCGCGTCGTCTTTTCCGGCCCGGCCGCCGGCTATCGCCTGAAGCTGGTCCAGCTTCCGGACGGCAAACCCATCGACTTGACTCCCCAGCATCCGGATTCTTATGTGCCCAGGTTTACACCCGATGGGAAAACCATCATCTTTTTCCGTCGCGATGGGGATGTCTATTCCGTGGGGGCCGACGGCGCCCAGATGCGCCGGCTCACCGAGGGCAATCGCTATGTGGAGTTCAGGCTCTCTCCCTTGGACCGGCACGGCTCCAGCGATCCTCCCGACCTGTCCCCCGACGGCAAGCACATCGCCTACATCGCCGTCAAGAAAGGCGTGCCCAACGGCTGCACGATGGATGTTGACGGCAAAAATCAAAAACAAATTACCTTCCGCAAGACCCCGTGCGGCCGTGTTCGCTGGAGCCCGGACGGTCGCTGGCTGGCTTTCGTTTCCTTCGAAGAGTCCTTGCCCCAATTGTTCGTGGTGGCAGCGGCCGGCGGGGAACCCCGTCGGCTCACCAACCTGAAAGGCGCCGTTTGTTATTTGCAGTGGCGGCCCATGGCTGCCAAATGATGGTTGGCCGTATGATGGTTGGCCGTAGCCGAATTCGCCAGAATTCGTAAAAGCGGCCCGAATTCTGGCAAATTCGGCTACGGCAATCCGCAAACCGCTTTAACTTCGCAGGCGCCGGCGTCGGCCCAGGTCGCGGCGGATGCGGAACAAATCCACCCCCATCCGCACGAAATCGGGCAAACGCCAATCATAACCGGGAATATCGTGCCAGCGGCGCAAGGGCACCTCCACAAAAGCAATCAACGCCAAACCCGGTGTCTCGGGTGTTCCCAGCTGCAAGCGCCCCAGTAATTCCACGTCGAAAGCCCAGCGCGACAGGAAGGGCTCGGCCAGGGCGGCCTCCAAAGCCTTGGAGCGGCGAAACGCCTTGGCCCCGCATTGGGTATCGTAAACCGGCATGCGGAGAGTCAACGAGG
Source organism: uncultured Candidatus Saccharibacteria bacterium (assembly GCA_964518695.1). Lineage (GTDB taxonomy): Bacteria > Patescibacteriota > Minisyncoccia > UBA6257 > Colwellbacteraceae > CAZFGN01. Next base: position 1,559 of record CAZFGN010000016.1, on the reverse strand, counting down.
CCAGGGTGGCAAAAACCCGGCCCAAGTAATGCCGGCGCGTAAAGCGCTGGATGTCGGCGCCTAACATGCGGATTCGCGACCCCAGGGCGACCTCTTTCCCGGTGTTATCGAGTACATCCAGGATGCGGGCCATTTCGCTCAATGATGTGGCCAGGTCGGCATCCAGGTACCCCGTGATGGACGCCCCCGTCTGGAGGGCATGCAGCATTCCCTGGCGGACCGCTTCCGCTTTCCCCTGGTTCTGGGGCAGCCGAAACAAGGAGCCGGTTCCGTGCATGCGCCGGCACAACGCATCCAGGACCGTGGCCGTGTCGTCTTTGGAGCCATCATCCACAAACAAAAGCTCGAAAGCCGGGGCTGCGGACCAAGCCTCCAAGGCGGGGAGGTCAAGCCTGCGCGCCTCGTTAAAGCACGGCATCACGATGATGGTTTTTTCCGCCACGTCCCATTTCTCTGGATAAGTAGGTCCGGCTTGCCGAGCCGGACTGGTCCAATTCAGCAAGTTGGACCTACTTTGGGGATCGTGGAGATCGGGCTCGAGATCGGCTGGCTTATGGCGGACTTGAATCTCGCCCGGTTCGCGGCGCAACAGGGCCACGAGACTGACCCCGCGGGCATAGGTCAGTTGTTGAGGGTGGTCCACACAGGCCAGCAAACAGGCGGCTTCGCCGGCGAAAAGACCTTCCAGGCACCAGTTGAACGGCTTGGGGGGCATGCTGATATCTGATTGCCCAAGCCCGCTGGTGCGGCCCCGCCAACGGTTGACGGCCCGCACCAGTTTCACGATCGGATAAAGACGGGTATTATAATAGGAGGTCAAACGAACGGTTACCGGCAACCCGGCCCAAACCCGCGCCAGACGCTCCGGGACATAGCGGCGATAGTGCCCGAAGCTGACATCGTGCGGGCTCCACAGTCCGGGGTCGGCGGGCACGGTAATCAACACGTGGGCGCCGGGTGGTAGAGCGGCAACCAGCCGCGAAAAAAAGACAAAATCATCCGGGACGTGCTCCAGAACGTCCATGAGCAAGAGGGCGCTGGCCTGGCCCATCAGGGGGCCAAGGTCTTCGGGAGCGGAACCGCACACGAACCGCACCGCGGGGAAGTGGCTGCGCGCGGGAGCAATCGCCTGTTCCGCGGTGTCGATGCCGACGCAGGAATATTGGTCCGCCAGGGAAGCAATGTTGGCCCCCGTGCCGCAGCCAACATCAATAACAACCTTACTCTGCTCCGGCGGGACCACGTGAGCCAGCAGGCGGCGCATGATCCGGCGCCGGCCCCGAAACCACCAATGCCGCTCTTCGAGGTCGCGGTGAACGCCGTAAAGATCCTGGTTCATGGAAAAAGGATACCATGAAGATTTCGTCCAGGCAAGAAACGGGCATAAAAGGCGGGGTTTTCCATAATATTATTGGGGGAAGAGGAAGAATTGCGGCGTCAGCCTTTCCTCCTTCTCCTTGACAAATGATGATTGCTGAGAATTTTTTCGTTCCTGCCTGGAGTTGACGATTCATGTCGCGCCGTCTTTTTCTGGGTTGTGCCGGGTTTTTTTTTCGCAC
>CAZFGN010000015.1:0-11891 GCA_964518695.1 uncultured Candidatus Saccharibacteria bacterium | reverse complement strand
TCAGCGGCAACGCCGCTAACGTTACCGGTACTGTTGGAGTCGCAAACGGAGGCACGGGAGCAACAACTTTATCGGGAGTTCTTATTGGTAATGGCACCAGCGCTTTTACTACGGTTGCTCCCGGAGCATTAGACAATGTTCTTAAATCAAACGGTACGGGGAGTTGGATAAGCGGAGCGGCGCCTGGAGGTGGCAGTAGCGCCTCATATTTTGGAGATGGTTCTGATCTCGACCAGACAATCGGTGGCGATACAACGCTTGGGCAAGACACTTTTTATAATAATCTAACTGTTAACTCGACCTTGAATCCAAATGGATACAGAATTTTTGTCAAGAATACTCTGACAATTAATTCGGGAGGTATTATTCGGAGGAATGGAAATGATGGAGGGGAAGGTGGTGATGGTAGCGCTTGTTCTGGAAGTGGTTCTCGCGGTTCAGGCGGAGGAGCGTTGGGGTCAGGATCTCTTACTGGTACAGTGGCGGGAGGAACCGGAGGAGGTAGTGGGGGTCCTATCGGCGGCGACAGTGGAATTGGAGTGAGTAACGGTATTGGAATCGCCGGCGTCACCGCGGGTAGCGGGGGAAGCGGAGGAGGAGGTGGTTCATCAGGCAATCCAACGCCAGGCAGCGGTGGCGGAGGAGGAGGCGTAGGCGGGCCAATCGTCTCTTTTAAAAATAGCATCGCTTCCCTCTGGCACATCACTACTATGCATGACCTTAGTGTTTCTGGTACGTTACCCGCGTACAGCGGTTCTGGAAGTTCTGGCGGCGGTGGCGGGGGAGGCTCAGGTAGTTATACCGGTTGCGGCGGCCCGGGTAGCGGTGGCGGCGGCGGTGGAGGAGGGAGTCCAGGTGGTATTATCGCGATCTACGCTAAGACTATTGTTATAAACTCAGGCGGTTCTATTCAGTCCAAAGGGGGCAACGGCTTAGGTGGTGGAAGGGGATCAGTACCGTGCGTCTGTTGGTGTAATTTCGCTTCTGGCGGAGGCGGCGGAGGCGGCGGAAGCGGTGGGTCGGGAGGAGTTGTAGTTCTTTTGTACAGCTCAATAACCAACAATGGTTTGCTTGATGTAAGCGGTGGCACAGGAGGCACGGGAGGAATTGCCAATGTCGTAAGCGGTTGTTCGGCTGGTGGCAATACCGGATCAAACGGCTCACCCGGTGTAAGCGGCAACGCAGGAAAAATCTATCAGTTCCAAATCTAATTTTTAATCTTCATTCCAGGTGTATTTCTTTCTTGAATTGACTTAAGCGCAATTTCAAACTTTGATGCTTATCCAAACTGGGGTCGTTTTCCATTATTTTTTCAGCCGCCATGCGTGTACCTTTGACCAGATTGGGGTCTTTAAGCGCTCTCATCGCCACATCCGGCATCCCGGCCTGTTCTTCGCCCAGAAATTGTCCCGGACCTCTTATCGCCAAATCATATTCGGCGAGCTCAAAACCGTTTTTGGCGGTTAGGAGTGACTCCAATCTTTTATGAACCGATATGGTTCCTGATTCGCTGAATAAGAAACAGAATGATTGATGTTTGCCCCTTCCGACCCTCCCTCTGAACTGATAAAGTTGAGCCAAGCCAAATCTTTCCGCTCCTTCTATCAGCATTATCGTGGCGTTAGGCACGTCTACTCCCACTTCGACAACGGAAGTGGAAATAAGTATATCTACATCGCCGTTTACAAATTCATTCATTATTATTTCTTTTTCTTTTGCCTTCATCTTCCCGTGAAGCATAGCCACTCTTAAATCAGGGAAGATTCTTTTAGACAGCTTTTCATATTCTTCCTTCACCGATTTTATTTCCAGCTTCTCCAGTTCCATTTTGGTCGTTGATTCATCCTCAACTTCAATTCTCGGACATATCACGAAAACCTGTCTGCCGTGTCCAGCCTGCCCCCTTATGAAAGCGTACGCTTTGTCTCGGTTGATAGGGTCCACAATTTTGGTTATTATGTTTTTCCTACCTTTCGGCAACTCGTTTATTATTGATAAATCCAAGTCTCCGAAAATAGTCATCATCAAGGTTCTCGGTATTGGAGTTGCTGACATTGAGAGGAAATGCGGAACTAGTTCGGTATTTTTCGAAAGCTCCGCCCTTTGCTTTACTCCAAAACGGTGCTGTTCGTCTATTATTACAAATCCTAGATTCTTGAAGTTTATGGGTTTCTGTATCAAAGCGTGAGTGCCGATTATGATTTTTATCTTGTTTTTTGCTATGTCACTTATAAAACTAGGTCTTTTAAGAGGAGTCTCCAAGCCATCGCCGTAGAAAGTTCTAGCTTCCTTGGAAACAAATAAACCGATTCCGCCATCGAATCCAGCAAAGAATTTCATTAGTGTTCTGTAGTGCTGCCTTGCCAGTATTTCCGTGGGCGCCATCAGCGCGATTTGATAGTCATCGCTTGCCGCCGCTATGGCCGCGATGCCTGCCACTATCGTCTTTCCGGACCCCACGTCTCCTTGGAGCAGGCGATTCATTGGTTGGCTTCGGGATAGACCGTGAAGTATTTCCCCGAGAGATTTATTTTGTGATTCGGTAAGTTTGAAAGGTAGCCCGCTTAATATTTGGTGAACAAACCCATTTTTAATACAAATAGACGGGGCCCTTTCCTTTGCCAGTTCTGCTTTTTGATAAATGTTTTTCAGCTGGAGCAGAAACAATTCCTCAAACGCGAATCTCCTTCTAGCATTTTCAGCTTCAGTTATGTTGTGGGGTAAGTGAATTGCCCGCAAGGCAACATTCACTTCCGGCAATCCATTTTGCCGCAGGATTTCTATTGGCATAAATTCCTTGATTGGTTCCAAATTGTGAAGCACAAATTCCGTAAAATAGCGTATCCCTTTGGAAGTTAAGCCTTTAGTCTCGGGATAAATTGGGACGAGGCGCGCGGTATGCTTGGTCTCCGCGGAATTTTTATTCTCGATCTCGTAAGCGGGATTTGAAAGATAGGCGCCATTTTTGGAAAACGAGGCCTTGCCGGCGAAATTAGCCGTAACGCCTTTCTTTAAAACGTTCTTTATGTAAGGCTGGTTGAACCAAATCGCTTTTATGGAACCTGATTCGTCTGATATTAGAGCTTCAACTATGAACATCCTCTTCTGCCAGGTTCTTTTAAGACCTATTTCTTGCACAACGCCTTTAATTGTTTTGGAATCCCCGGGTTTTAATTCGGCTATAGTGGAGATCTCACTCCAATCTTCATAACGCGTTGGGAAGTGCCTTAGTAAATCTCTAGCGTTCACTATGCCGAGTCTTTTGAATTTAATGAAAAATCTCAATCCCATTCCGCGTACTTCAGACAACTGTGACGCCAGAGTAATTTTTTGCATCTTTTACATTCTATCTTTAATTGACTCGATGACAAACTTTGTTCTAAATTAAAGTGTATCGCCTCGTTAGCTCGGTTGGTAGAGTAGTTGGATATTCTCTCTGTGCGCCCATAGCTCAGTCGGTAGAGCAGCTCCCTCTTAAGGAGATGGTCCCAGGTTCGATCCCTGGTGGGCGCACCAATACAGAACTAGGCATACTTGTTCTTTCGGGTCTATGCTATGATAAAAGAATATGGAATTTATTATTTTCATAGGCGGGATGCTAATTCTAGCTCCTCTTATTTCTATTATCCTTGTCTTTAACCTCCGTGGTCGGGTGAAGAAACTAGAGCAATTTATCAAAAACGGCGCGACCCAACGCGCGCCTGAATCAAGCTACGAACCTCAGCCGCAACAATTTGTTAAAACGCAACAACCGACAACTACGCCGGTTTCTCCGCCTGACTACATTCAAGAACAACTGAAACGAGGCGTACATATAGAGGAGATTAAAAATTCTCTCATGGCTAATGGTTGGCAAGCGCCTGATATTAAAAAAGCTTTTAGTTCAATAATTCTATCGGTCCCGTTAAGTGAACCCGCCCTTGACTCCTGGCAAGTGGAACCAACTTGGTTTGATAGATTTAGTGAATGGCTAAAAGAAGATTGGTTAATGAAACTAGGCGCGCTTCTCTTGCTCATTGGATTCGGCTGGCTTACGACTTACGCTTTTCTCAACAATTGGATTGGGCCGATGGGCCGTATAACGCTTGGCATAATGGCTGGCACAACGTTTCTGTTGCTCGGATGGTGGAGAATCAAAAAGTACATTCATCAAGGTGGCACTTTTCTTGTTCTTGGCTCGACAACAATCTTACTAACCATATTTGCCGCTCGTGAAATTTATGATTTCTTCAATCCGTTTTCCGCTCTTGCCGTGATGTTTTTGAGTACTGCTTTTGTTGGGCTTGCAAGCGTTAAATACAATAGCCGCTCTCTTGCTCTAGCAAGCTTAGTTCTTGCCGGTATCGCGCCTTTATTTACAAATTCCCCCTCGCCAGACTATATAAGCCTATTCTTATATCTATTTGTCGTAATACTCGGCGCAATTTGGATCGTTGTGCTCACTGGGAGGCGAGAACTTACCACGGCCGCGCTTTTGCTGATCACATTTTATAGTTTACCGCATCTTTTGATTATTCCATTTTCCTCCGCTTCAACAGAGACAGGAACATTGCTTCTTTTTGCTTACGCGTTTGCCGCGCTATTTTTCTTAACAAACACATCCGGAATTTTAAAGCTAAAGGACAAAGAAATTATCCCAGATCTCATAACTGCCTCTGGCAATGGATTGTTCCTTCTTGCTTGGATTATGACGGCCGCGCAGGACGAATGGAAAAGTTTGATAATCGCGGTTTGGATGGTTATATTCGCGGTAGGAGCGTTTTTGATATTTAGAATTACAAAGAGACGAGAGCCGTTTTATGTCTATGCTGGTGTCGGTATTGCAATGCTTGCCGCAGCAACTTCCGCTGAACTAGAAGGCGCGACACTTACGATCGCCTATACAATTGAGAGTGGCATTATTGCTCTTATTGCGTATTTAGTTTTACGTGATCTCAAGATCGCGGAACGAATGAGCTTGCTTTTGACGGTGCCGGTTATTTTATCTTTTGGAAGCATTGCCTCCAGTGCGTGGGCCACGGGCATTATCCACAAAGATTTCTTTGTGCTTCTTGTCCTGGGGTTAACCTTCCTTGGACTAGGCTTGTTTTTCTTGAGCCATGTTCGAGAGATTGAAAATAAGGAACCGCGACAACTCAATCCAACCTTATTGATTGTCGGCTCAATATATGCCTACGCGCTTCTATGGCTCTCGTTACAAGCAGGGCTTCAGAATGAAAATACCGCAATAATGATTTCTCTGGTGGTCTATACAATAATTGGCCTTAGCTGTTATTTCTACGGACTTACAAACGAGAAAAAGGCTCTTCGATTCTATGGAGGGGCGCTTGTCGGGTTTGTGGTTGGTAGACTATTTTTGGTTGATGTCTGGAGAATGGAGCTCACTGGTCGAATTGTTACTTTTTTCCTCATCGGCGCGTTATTGGTAGGCACTGCTTTTTTGAAAAAGAGAAAACCAGTTCAGAATTTACCTCATAACATCTGATAAAATTATGAAACTAAAGACACTATTTATATCTCTTATCACCTTTGGCGTTACCCTAACGACAAGTGCGCAAGGGTTGCCGCAAAGCTCAATTTCTCCGGTAGTTAGCGCGTACCGTTTTTACAAAGATATCGACAATATTCCAATAAGCGTACCGACAGTAGCCGAAGTTTCTTTTATTGATGAATTTATCGAACGCTTCGATTTTGCTGTTCTAGATAAAACCACAAATTCATTCGAGCCACATTTCTTTAAACAAGAAACGCTGATAAACGAAATACCAGTATCGGTAACCACGAATCCAGGCACCGAGAGCGCAAGCCGGATGAATGATAATAATACTCGAACATACGCTGACTTCCCGTTGCCTGAAAACACAGAGGGAAATGTCCAAATCGCCCTATCAAGCGCAAATCCAATTACTTCTTCTGTTCTCACTGCCTTGCTTGATAACAATGTCGCTTTGCCAAGTTCAATAGAAATCCGTGCGTTTGTGGATGGTCAAAGCAGAATCGTTGTTGCCAACCGAACAATGGATCAACAAACTATTCGTTTTCCACAAACGACATCAAATAGATGGATAATCACTTTTACCTTTGGTCAGCCGCTTCGGGTTAGCGAGCTACGATTAGGTCAAGACAACGCTACGAAATCCAACACTCGTGGCATTCGATTTCTAGCACAACCGACTCATTCTTACCGCATTTACTTTGATCCGGACAGATCGGCGACGGCTCCAGTTGGGGAAGCGGGCAATTTAATTTCTGCGAAAGATGTTCTTATAGTTCCGGCCGTTCCATCTCAAAAGAACCAAAATTATGTTATTGCGGACGTGGATAGTGATGGAGTACCCGATATTCGTGACAACTGCGTTTCTATGGCCAATTCTGATCAGCAGGATGTGAACAACAATAAGAGAGGCGATGTATGCGATGATTTTGATCAAGATGGACTAGTCAATTCCAAAGATAATTGCCCTGATAATCCAAACCGAGACCAAAAAGATGCTGATGGCGACGGCATAGGAGATGTTTGTGATAAAGAAGAAAGCAGAATAACAGAACGTTATACTTGGATTCCATGGGTTGGCATTGGTTTCGCCGCGCTTGTCTTGGTTGCCCTTCTCGCTCTCATGGCACGGTCAAGTCGCGCTACTGGACAAAACAGCGAATAGAGGGTAGTTATCCACAAAGTAGTTTTTACCTATTTTGTAGTATGTTACAATTAAATAAATGGATGAAGTAGTTTCTTCGGCACAAAATAAAAAAACCATATTTATTATTGCCTCCGTAGTTCTGGCTTTAGTAATCACGGCCCTCGTTTATTTTTTAGTAATAAGTAAACCTAAAACTGAAGTACCCGAACAAGGGTCGTTAGTTACGCCTCCGGTTGTGCCCGAAACGCTTGATGTTACCTCGAAGATCAATGAGCTCACCAATCCAGTGGGAGAAAAATTACCCGACTTGAACCCGGTGGAAAAGACTAACCCGTTTAAAAACGTTTATGAAAACCCTTTTAAATAAAATGTTGAATAGAGAAAATTATAGGTTTTTGATAGGAAGTTTATTAATAACTGGGAGCATGGTTTTTTCTTACGTCCTAATCGCCCAAGCTACATCGGCTGACGATATCGTGTATCCGGTAGCAGAGTTGAGTGGTTGTAAAAGTGAAACGGACTGTAGAGCATTTTGTGATAAGCCAATCAATATAGTCTCTTGTGTCAGTTTCGCCGAGAAACACAATTTAATGTCTAAAGAAGAGGCAGAGATAGCGAGAAAGTTTAGCGCTATTGGTAATAAGGGTCCCGGCGGTTGTACCGGGCAAGACTCCTGCGAGTCTTACTGCGACGACATTAAAAATATGAACGAGTGTTTATCTTTCGCTGAACAAAACGGCTTAATGCCGCCAGAAGAATTGGCAGAAGCAAAAAAGGTTCAAGCTGCTTTAGCGCAAGGCGCGAAATTGCCGGGCGGTTGCAGTAAAAAGGAATCCTGCGAAGTTTATTGCGAAAATCCGGATAACATGAAAGAGTGTCTGGCTTTTGCGGAAGCCGCCGGTTTTATGTCTCCCAGTGAGCTTGCGGACGCGAAAAAGGCATTAATCGCAATTGAAAAAGGAATAAAACCGCCGCCATGCCGCGGGGAGGAAGACTGCGATGTTTACTGCTCCGAGCCGGGCAATTTTGAACAATGTATTTCTTTTGCGGAAGCCGCTGGCTTTGTTTCTGCTGAAGAAGCGCAAATGGCGCGAAAAACCGGAGGCAAGGGTCCTGGTGGTTGCAAAGGACGAGAGTGCGAAAAATTTTGCGAAGACGAGGCGAATAGCGATGTCTGTTTCGAATTCGCTAAAGAACACGGTCTTATTTCCGAAGAAGAGTTGAAAAATGCTGAAGAGGGGAGAGGGAAGATACAGGAGATACTAAACAATGTACCACCGGAAGTTGCCACGTGCTTAAGCAGTACGCTAGGCATCGAGGTTCTCGACAAGCTCAAAGATGGGTCATCAAGGCCTAGTCCCAAAATCGGCGATTCTATACGTCAATGTTTCGAGACGATGATACGTAGTGGTTCTGGGCCTGGTGAACACGGAAACGGAATGGATCCTGGATCAATGTCACCGGGTAATTTCCCATCAGATTTTACTGGACCTGGCGGTTGCAAGAGTGAGGCAGAATGCAAAGCATTTTGCGAGGCTAATCCCGGGCAATGCGGCGGCTCTAGTCAGCCAAACGGTGGTGGTGAGCATCGTGAACCAAGCGGGGATTTTAGGCAAAACCAACCGCCGACTGGCACTTTTCCTCCGGATGGTTTTCGTGAAGGAGGCATGATGCCGACTCCGGAACAATTGCAGCAACAATACCAGGAAAAATATAATGAAGAATTCCAACGCCGGTCCCAAGAGCAGCAACAACAACAGTCTGATCAGCAGTACCAGCAACAGCACGAGCAACAGTACCAACAGCAACAACAATATCCATCGGTCCAGCCTCCTTCAGATGGAACAGCGCCACAAGTACCGCAATCTCAATCTGACAGACGTTCTTTTCTTGGTAGCATCTTGAACGTTTTGATTAATATTCTTTATTAAGAGATTCCACTGCCTCCTTTTTTCCACGGCACAGAAGAGAGTAGGGGGTAATAGAGGTCTTCTCTCTCTTCTATTTCAAAAGATGAAAACGGCTTGCGCGGCACGTATGGCTTATCGGTAAATTGCACAAAAGGCACATCACTTATCACTGCGATAGGAGTCGTCTCTTTGCCCTCGCCGATTACAAGAACTGCCGCGGCGGCAAGACCGTCGGCGATATCGGCAACTTGAATAGCAAACTCCCTGCCGAAAATATCTTTTTCTCCACGATAGTCTTTCAGGGGCGAGAATCCATAATAGGCGAGAGAGATTCCTAATGTCCCTCCTCGCAGAGGAATGGTATGCGAATCGGTGATTACAACGCCGACATTTTTTACCCTGTAGGTCTTACGTATCCACTGCCATAATTTTTTCGCGGTCTTCTTAGGATCATGAGGCCAAAGTACATAGTAGTTGTTCGCATTACTCTCATCAATGCCAGCGCTCGGAATGAAAAGGTTTTCTTTGATTGTGTGCATAACCCACCTGTTCGGCACAAAATCGCGCGGCAGATATTTATCAGCCTCTTTTTTAATGAGATCGTCTTTCTCCGGATACTCGGCTTTAGACACGCACCTGCCCTGCCAGATACTCACAACTTTTGAGGTAATCACGATGACCGAGTGTTCTTTAACTCGCGGCAAGACACCCCTTATTGCCTGAAGCAAGTTGTCTTGTGGTGGTGTAAGCACGCGCGTTTTAATTGGAGTAATTATCACAGGTGGAATTTTACCGTACGCTTCTGTTCCGAGCAAGCGAGTTGAAAAATCTCCGGCTCTTAGTGTACTGTTCGCTTATAGCCGTACAATAGGGCTACGAATCGCCAGCTTTTTAACAACTAATCTTAAATTTATGAAAGCAATAGCTTTTTACCTCTCTTCTCTTGAAGATCTGGAAAAGTTAAAAAATTATAATCTAATTTCAGATAATAAGGAGGATTATGGTTTATGCGTCGCAAGGGAGCGTTTCACAGAGATTGAAGTGTGCGCGAAACGGCAATTCCCATTCTTCTACATTATAGGGCCATCAGGAAGAGTTGCTGGTCACGGATACCAAAACATTACGGGCAAATTAAAAACCTATGACCCTCATATGAATCAAATTGATTCATTAAGCGGCAAAGAACTTTTGCTTCGTACCAATGATGTTCGTAATGTATACGGCCCACTTTCTTATATTGAGAAGATTGGAGGAACGCCCTTTGTTTCATGGGACGATGAAAAACGAGTTGAGCTTTGGTATAAAGTAATTTCGCCTCTTTTCCTGAAGCGTACCATTGCGATATTTAACAAGGAGGCATTTACCAATGCGCTCTATTCTCGTACTCACGAGATTACGAAACATTCAGTAGACGGAAAAGTATTCTTAAAGTCTAGCTGTAAGGGAGGAGTAGATACCGCGGTGGTTAACGTTGCGGATATTCTTGACCACGTCGGATTAAGTTTAGAGGTAATTAGTGACGATGTAGATATTATTGTCTCTGAGCCGCTTTCTCTATTGTCTGATTCAAAAGGTAAGTTAGAATACCGCACATTTGTCGTTTCGGGCGTTGTCGCGAATAGCTCAAGATATCTTGACTACGACACTGCGTATGGAATTCCCAGCGAAGTTACTGCTTTCATAAAAGAATTTGTGGCATATCATAAGGATATACTTCCTAATTCGTATGTCGTGGACATCGGTATCGACAAAAAGAAAGGCTCGGTAGTAATCGAACTCAATCCTCTTTCAGCCTCCGGCCGTTACGAGAAAAACTATTTCGACGACATTATAGATATTATTTCTTGATAAATCCCCTTATCTCTTGAGATTAGGGGATTTATATTTTTTAATTGGATATATTATATCGATCGTCTTCAAAAACTATTTTCTTGCCCCTTTACTCTCTTCGCCATGTCTATATTGGGGTTTATTCTCCAGAATTTTAATGCGGCGTTAGATGAGAAGAATTGGAACTGGTTTCAGTTTAATGTTTTGAATATGTGAATCCTTGAGACCAAGTACGCTGCCACAAGTCCGCCGGTAGAAGCGGCGAGTATGGCAATAGTAGTTTTAATAAGACCATACTGGAATTGGGTGTCAAAAAATTGTGAGGAAAATCCGTAGAGGATAACACTCCACAGAAACGCGGCGACAATACCGTTCATCAGCGAAGATTTTCTCTTTGCCAGATCCATGAATACAGCTGGGATTAAAAATGAAAAAACAATAAGCCAAGCTGGCGGGTGCTCGTGTGGTTGAATAACAACGTGCGGAGCTACCTTTTCGCCGAAACCAATCGCGCTGATTGTAAGAAAGATAAACATAACTAATGTTACCCCACCCATGCCGGGCATCCATTTTTGAGCAATCAATAAAAGTCCAAATATTAACGCGGCTATAAAACCTACGCCCCAAAATCCCAATAGGTTATATGGCCCAATCGGTTGAAGTGGCGTACCAAGGAAAAACAATAGGCTAAGAATACCGGCAAAAGCGAGCGCGCCAAAAAACCGTTGTCCTTCATTTTCCTCGGTCCTGCGAATAATTGGCAGCAAGCATATAAAACTTGCGATAACCGCGCCAATGAGAATCAGATGTGGAGGGCTCCATACAATGAAAGGACTTGATATGTCTTCTATACCGAAAAGGCGATGCCATATCTCATCAAAGGGCGCTGATACCGGAACAAGCAATAAAATGAACGCGAGTCGTTTCCAAATCTTTTCTTTTGTTTGATACCAGCCGTAGACACCGAAAGCGATGGCTGTAAGCACGGAAAAGTAGAGAAGTAAATGCGGAGGCGACCAAAAACTTTCGCGCCCAAGAGCTCCATGCCACCAAGCGTCCCACGTGCCAGCAACAACGGCTGTAAATAAAGCGGAAGATGTTATGCGCGTTAATTTAATTTGCAGACTAGTATTCATGTGGTCTTTGGTGCTCCCGGAGGGATTCGAACCCCCAATAACTGGTTCGAAGCCAGTCGTGATATCCATTTCACTACGGGAGCAAGAGAGGATGTGAATGAAAACGGTTAGTTTTCATTCACTCCGAACGCAGGTCTCGCAAGGTTTCCTTACGAGAGCCTGCCTATCAGTAGACAGGTCTACAACATAAATTTAAGCTATACTTAATCAAAGTGCAATTAAACATTCCAAAAGAAGTGATGGCGATTGCTGTGTCTCTCAATAACGCTGGACACAAGGCCTATCTTGTTGGCGGCTGTGTTAGGGACTTATTCTTAAATCGTATTCCCAAGGATTGGGATTTAGCGACCAATGCCACGCCGGAAGAAAGACAA
>CAZFGN010000014.1:0-13265 GCA_964518695.1 uncultured Candidatus Saccharibacteria bacterium | reverse complement strand
CTCCTCACCACCATCCTTGTCGCCACCACCAGAATCAACAACACAGAGATCGTAAACACCCAAGTAGGCCAAGAGTTAAACCTCATCCTTACCACTGTCCAAAGATTAGTGAGAGACGCCTCCCTCATAGAATGTGCCGGCCCAGATCAAACCACATGCAGTCTCTCTACCTCCGGCCCTCTCTTGAGACTAAGATTCAAAGATCTAGCCATAGACCCCACCTGTGTCTATCTTGACACCAACACAATCAAACTTGCTGGTCCAGATTCCACAAACAAATACTGTGATCTAACTACCGCAACTAACCTCACCACTACCAATGTCAAAGCTGATTCCCTTAACTTCACCAAGTTCGACATTCAAGGAGGCCATGCCACCGTCCAGATTGATGCCCAGCTAAGTTATAATTCCGTTAACCCCCAGCTAGCTGTCACCAAAACCCTCCGTTCAGCCGTAGGCCGAGTGTCGGCTGCCACCTTTGACTCCAACCTCATTCCAAATGTTGATGACTCAATAAGCCTTGGTCAGATAGGCCCCAACCGTAAATGGAAAAATCTCTTCGTGAGTAACATCCTAGGCCTTGGTACCTTTACCGATGCCCAAGGAGACCCCATCTCCACCACAGCTGGCACCCTCTATTACAACACCACGACAGGCAATGAACGACTCCGAGTCTACAACGGCACCTCTTGGCAGAATGTTGGCTCTCAAACTCCCTGGACGCAACCCGTGAATGCCAAGAACAACACCCTCTTTGGCAACGATATCGCCTCCGGAGTCCTCACCCTGGAGTCCACCTCTAACGCCACCAAAGGCAACATCATCCTTAACCCGACCGGAGGGAATGTGGGGATTGGGACAACACCTGGCTCAATCTTTGACCTCAACGGAGCTACATCCCTCCGTGGCATAACCGCCGCAGCCGCGGGTCTCAGTCCTCTTACCCAAGGCAGAATATACTTCGATTCCTCTGCCAACAAGTTCAAAGTCTCGGAGAATAACACTGCTTATGTTGATTTGGTTGGTGGTGGAGGAGGCGGTGGCAGCGCTTTATATTTTGGTGACGGCCCCGATGGCACGGTAGACATTAACTCCGGCGGTTTCTCTGGTGGCAATGGAGCAATTTCAAGCAACTCGCTTACGAGAGACGCGTATTTCAATAATCTTACTCTCTCTGGCGGAAACTTGGATCCTAAAGGTTGGAAGATTTATGTCAAAGGCACGTTAACCATAAACGCTACTTTCAAGATTTTTAGCAATGGTGGAAATGGTGGAAATGGTAATGGTGGCAGCGGCGCAAATGGATCATCAGAGCCCCCTGACACTATTGGTGGCATTGCTGGTACCGCAGCGCACGGCGCGGGATCTTTAGCGGCTTCAACTACTGGAGTACCAGGTGGCGGTGGCGGGGGAGGTAAACAGGGAGGAGGCACGGGCCCAGCTGGGCGAGCTGGTGGCGGTGGAGGAGTTAGTGTTACCACAATTAATAGTTACAGTCGCATTACGCCTATTTCCGGCGTTTCTGGTGGCCAAGGCGGCGACTCTGGTGATCCCGACAATAATGGCGGTAGCCCAGGCGGAGGAGGAGCAGTTTCAGTTGCTTCCGCGCCTGCCTTTGGTGTTCGTTCAATTTTTGAAGTATTCCGTTTCCTAGAACCATCTGATGCCCTATTAACATCTTTCACTCGATACGGCGGCTCTAATAGTTCTAGCGGCTCTGGAGGAGGGGGTGGCGGCGCTGGTAGTTATTCGCTTACATCTTATAGCGCGTCTGCCGGTTCTGGCGGCGGCTCTGGGGGTTCTGGCGGTAATATATATATCGCGGCATCTTCTATCGTAAATAATGGAATCATTGAGGCGAAGGGGGGCACTGGCGGTACTGGTGGAGGTGGAGGTGCAGGGAATGGTTTTGGTGGCGCCGGTGGTGGAGGTGGCGGTGGATCTGGAGGCTCTGGTGGCATGATTTATCTGATTTATAAAACTAAAACTGGCTCTGGTGTTGAGAGCGTAAGTGGCGGCGCCGGTGGGGGTATTGGTCCTGGCGGTAGCGGCGGTGGCAGTCCTGGTATTATTGGCAATACTGGAGCGGCTGGCACAGTGAATAATTATCTAGTCTTGTAACCTCTGCGCTAACTCTAAGTCGTCTCATTTATTAATTTGTTGTATCATTTAGTTTATGAGCCTTCTTATTAAAGGTGTTCAAATTGTTGATGGCGAAGGCAAGTCGCCTTATAAGGCCGATGTTTTTGTACAGAAGAATATCATCTCTGCCATAGGTGACCTCAAATATAAGAAAGCTGACGAAGTCATTGAAGGCTTGAACAATTATCTTACACCGGGGTTTATAGACATTGATACCGATTCCGACCATTATCTCCATCTTTTCACTAATCCAAGGCAAAATGATTTCGTAAATCAAGGCGTTACTACAATTATCGGCGGTCACTGTGGAATGTCCTTGGCGCCACTTCTCTATGGCACTTTAGAGTCCTTGGAAGAGTGGGCGGATATCGATAAAGTGAATGTTAACTGGCACACAGTGGAAGAACTTTTGTCCAGCTTGGAAACACTTCCTCTAGGGGTAAACTTCGGTACTTTGATTGGCCATCGTACTATAAGGGACGCTATAACAAGAGGAGAATATAGAGAATTAACGGAGTCAGAGTTAAAAGTTTTTGAGAATGTTATTGAACGAGCCATGAGCGACGGCGCTTTTGGATTCTCCACCGGATTGGGTTACATGCGTGGCGAGTTTGCCTCGGAAAAAGAAATAAAAAGGTTAGTCAGCATTTTAAAATCTACTAACGGAGTCCATGGCACTCACTTGAGAAACCAAACTAACGAACTCTTGAAGTCAGTTGAAGAGACCGTGAGAACCGCAAATTACACAGAGACAAAAACTCTCATAAGCCATCTTCGCCCCATCGGCGGAGTTGAAGAACAATTCCAAAAATCTCTAAAGTACATTAGAGAAAATACTCCACTCGGGCGCCTATACTTTGATATTTACCCTCACGACACAAGCATTTATCAGATTCATAAACTTTTACCCAACTGGGCACAACTTGATAGTGTTAACGCGATGCTTGAGGAATTAAGAAATGGCGATACCATAGCAAGGATTAAAGAAGATTTGTTACCCATGGTTAAAAAATTAAGCTCTATTCGTATTGCCAGTGCTCCGCGGAACAGCTATCTTGTCGGCAAATCGATAGAACAAGCGAGTCGCGATTTAGAAACTTCGATTCCTGAAACTCTTATTACTATTATGAACATGACTAAACTCAAGGCTACTGTTTTTGTTCAGGATATTAATTTTGACGTCTTGGTAGAAACCCTAAAAGATGAAAGAGCGCTTATCGCCTCTAATGGTAACTCGCCAGCGCCTGGAGAATTCTTGAAACACGAGAGATCAACCAATACTTTTACTAAGTTTTTGGAATTAGTCAAGGACAAAAATTTGATGTCTTTTGAAGAAGCAATTAGAAAGATTACTTCAACCCCGGCACTTTATTTTAATATTCGCGACAGGGGAGTTGTAAAGGAAGGAAAAGTGGCTGACCTCGTTATTTTGGGGAAAGACGATTACAAAATCAGAGAAGTCATTTTAGGTGGCAAGGCTTCTCTATCGGTACCCGCCTCTACCAAAGGAAAAATCTTGAGACACAAAGCAGGATGAGGGTAAGACAGATTGATTATGCCATTTTGATCCCAGTTTTTTTGCTTACCATATTTGGCATCATAATGTTGGCATCTGCCTCTTCTGATTTGGGCAAATCTGGCTTTGATGACCCTTACTATTACTTAAGACACCAAGCTTTTTACGGCTTGAGCTTAGGTATCGTGGGCTTTTTCATAGGATGCTTTACGCCGTATCGGTATTATAAAAAATTTGCCACTCTACTGCTTTTTATTACTATTATCGGCTTGATTTTAGTTCTTACTCCTTTCGGATTCTCTTCCGGAACAGAGGCCGGAAGATGGATTAATATTGGATCAATTACCTTCCAACCAGCGGAACTTTTAAAAATAACCTTTATCTTATATTTAGCGGCCTGGCTTTCCAATGCCAAAAGTAAAAGGGGTGAAAATTTTTGGGAAGGATTTATGCCTTTTTTGGGAGTATGCGGCATTATCGCTTTACTACTAGTGTTAGAGAAATCCACAAGTTCAGTTATAATAATAATGGGTTCGGCATTAGCCGTTTATTTTGTGAGTGGAGCTAAAAAGAGATATGTAGTTTACGCTGTACTTTCAGGTATCCTACTTCTAGGTATACTTGTTGTTTTTACTGGATATCGTTTAGACAGAATTAAAACATACTTAAATCCCAGCCGCGACATTCAAGGTTCAAGCTATCAGATAGATAGGTCGCAAATTACTATAGGAAGTGGCGGTATTTTGGGAGTAGGATACGGCAAATCAATTGCTAAAAAATATCTGCCGGAACGAATAGGAGACTCCATATTCGCTATAATTGCCGAGGAATTCGGCTTTGTCGGCAATATTACGCTCATCACCCTTTTTTTCTTTATTGTTTTACGTTCTTATCAGTTGGCAAGACAAGTAGGGGATAGATTCGGAAAATTATTATTCGTCGGTTTTGGAACGGTTATCGGCATCCAAGTTTTTGTCCATATTGGCTCGAATTCAGGCCTTATACCTCTAACCGGCGTGCCCCTGCCCTTCATCAGTTACGGCGGGACGGCGCTGGCAACATTTTTAACTATATCAGGCATAATGTTAAATATGAGCAAAAATGGCTAAACAGAGAAAATTGAGAGTCCTTTTGACAGGTGGCGGAACGGGAGGTCATATTTATCCTCTAATAGCAGTGGCTTCCGAGCTTCAACAAATTTGTGGAAAAAACAGAATCTCTTTGAACTTACGTTATTTAGGCGCCTATGGTCCTTACAAAGATCTTTTTCAAATAAACAATATTTCAGTTGGCCGTGTAGCCGAAAGTAAATTGAGACGATACTTTTCGTTTTATAATTTCATCGATGTTCCAAAATTTTTCTTCAGCCTGTTACAGGCTCTATTTAAAATGTTTTGGTTTATGCCTGATATACTTTTCTCTAAAGGTGGCCCCGGCGCCTTGGCCGTCGTTCTCACGGCTAGATTTTATGGTATACCCGTAGTAGTTCACGAATCCGATACCGTTCCAGGGCTTACTAATCTCTTATCGGGTAGATACGCTAAGATCATCGCAACATCATTCGCTTCAACTTCGGAGTATTTTCCTAATAAAGAGACTGTTATGGTTGGCAACCCCATAAGAAAATATCTTCTAAATGGAATGGAAAATGAAACGAAAGAAAAAAATAAAAAAATCTTTGGTTTTTCTTCTGATTTGCCATTGATGTTAATAATTGGCGGATCTCAAGGCGCGGGGAGAATAAACGAATTTGTCTTAGATAATTTACAGGCAATCCTAAAGACTACTCAAGTCTTACATCAGACCGGATCTGCTAATTATGACGAAGTGGTTAAAGAAGTTAATTATATCGCGGAGAAATTGCCGGAGGATTTGATTAAAAGATATAAAGCTGTTGACTATTTTATGAATGATATCAGGTCTGCTTATATAGCGGCTGATGTTGTTGTCTCACGTGCCGGAGCTAGTAACATTTTTGAAATTGCCGCTTTCGGCAAACCGTCTATTTTAATACCTCTACCACCGGATGTAGCGGCTTCCGATCACCAAACAAAAAATGCTTATCAATACGCCGCAAGCGGCGCGGCTATCGTTATAGAACAAACCAATCTTTTGCCTAATCTCTTTATCAGTCAGATCAAAAAAATAACCCAAAATCTCTCTGAAAGTGAGATCATGAAAAAAGCAGCCCTAAATTTCTCTCGCCCGGAAGCCGCTTCAAAAATAGCCCAAATTATCGTAGAGTTATGGGGTGGCAGGGGATAAGTCCGACAAAGTAAGAGTAAGGTTTCCACCTTCACCTACGGGGTTACTCCACATAGGTAATGTTAGAACCGCTCTCTTCAATTGGCTGTTCGCGAAAGGTCATAACGGCCAGTTTATTTTGCGAATTGAAGATACTGATAAGGAGAGATCCAGACCGGAATTTGAAGAAAATATCAAGAGTGGTTTGAAATGGCTGGGATTGAACTGGGACGAGTTTTATAAACAGAGCGAAAGAATAGATATCTATAAAAAATACTTGGAACAGCTCCTGCAAGAAAACAAGGCTTATTATTGTTTTTGCTCCAAAGAAGATCTAGAAGCTGAAAAACAAGCTCTGATGTCTCAAGGAATACAGCCCAAATATTCGGGCAAATGCGGTAATTTGAGAAAGGATGAGATTAAAGAAAGATTGGAACGTAAAGATTCCTATGTCTTGCGTTTCAGGGTTCAAAATACAATCTTGAGCATCAAAGACATAATCAGGGGCACAGTTAAATTCGATACCTCCCTAATCGGCGATTTAATCATAGCAAGAAACTTAGACGAGCCACTGTATAATTTCGCGGTGGTTGTTGATGACGCCCTTATGGAAATAACCCATGTCATTCGTGGAGAGGAACACCTCTCTAATACTCCTAGACAAGTTTTGATAGCTCAAGCCCTGGGATTCACTAGTCCACAATTCGCTCATTTGCCTCTGATTTTGAATCCTGACAGGAGTAAGATGTCGAAACGTTTTAGTGACACCGCCTTGAAAGATTATATAAGTAGCGGTTACTTAAAAGAGGCTATGATTAATTTTTTGGGTTATTTGGGTTGGCATCCCAGAGAGGATAAAGAAATTATGAGTCTCGAAGAGCTTGCCAACGAATTCGACTTAGGAAGAGTCCAGAAGGGGGGCGCGATTTTCAATCCAGAAAAGTTGAATTGGCTTAACGGTTATTATCTTAATAAATTAGATATCAGCGAATTTATAGAAATAGCAAAACAATTTATCCCTTCCCATTGGCATCTCACGGAACCTATAGTTGCTTCTGTCAAAGGACGTATTAAAAAGTTCAGCGAATTTAAGGAACTCGTAGACTTTTATTTCGAATTGCCAAACTACGACAAAGAACTCTTGAAGTGGAAAGACCTGGAACTCGTGAAGATAGTAGATAGTCTCAAAAAAACGCTTTTGTTTATTGAAAATACCGAACCCGATGAATTTTCTGCCGAACACTTGGAAGAAGGTTTGAATAATTTAACGGAATCAGGAAAGAGAGGGGAGTTATTTTGGCCTGTGAGAGTCGCGCTCTCCGGAAAAAGCGCTTCTCCCGGCCCGGGCGAGATAATGGAAGCCTTGGGAAAGGAGGAAACTCTAAAAAAAATAAAGTTTGCTATAGAAAAATGCGGTTCTTAAAGGTATTTTTAGTATCAATTCTCATCTTAATATCTTTAACTGGCATAGCCTCTGGTGCTACACCGGAAGAATTGCGGCAGGCGATAGAGAACAAAAACAAAGAACTGCAAAAAGTTGCTGGCGAGATAAAACAAACGCAGGAACAACTGGAAAAAATTGAAGAAGAGAAAAGAACTTTAAACAGAGATATAAAAGGGATTGATTACAACATAAATCAGCTCAATTTAGGCATCCGTTCAAGCGAAATAAATATTGAGAAACTGCAACTTGAACTAGAGTTGCTTCAGGACAAAAGAGTCGAAACAGAAAGTACTATAGACATTCAGAAAGAAGGCATCGCCGAAGTTTTACGCGAGATCCAGCAGAAAGACAACGTAAGCTTAATGCACGTCCTTTTGAAAGGTAATAGTCTGGCCGACAGTCTGTTTGAGATTCAGAACCTGCAAGATTTACAAAGCAATTTATCTTTAAATGTTTCTTCTCTCACACAACTGCATACGGACTTACAACAAAATATAGTAGAAACCTCTGACACTAAAACGACATTGGAGATAGAAAATGCTAATTTTAAGAATAGAAAAACCATAGCTGCCGAAAAGAAAACCGAAAAGAAAACTTTGCTCACGACTACGAAAAATATTGAAAGCGTATATCAAAAACAATTAAGCGAGTTGGAATCGAGACAAGAAGGGATAGGCAAAGAAATAGGAGAATTAGAAGATAGTTTAAGAGCTTCTTTTGACACGAACGTTTTGCCATTCAAACGCTCAGGGATTCTCGCTTACCCTGTTTTAGATACTCTTGTGACCCAACAATACGGCGCGACCGCTTTTGCCCAGCGTGCTTATAAAACCAAATTTCACAATGGTGTTGATTTTAAAGCGCCGATCGGAACTCCTATCATAGCCGCCGATAACGGCACAGTTATGGACATTGGCAACAATGGTAGAGTTCAATATGGAAAATACGTCTTAATAAAACACGATAATAATTTGGCAACTCTCTACGCCCATCTTTCGAAGCACAACGTATCAAAAGGGGACAATGTGAAAGTCGGTCAGGTTATAGGATATTCTGGAAACACCGGCTATTCGACTGGTCCACATCTCCACTTTACGGTCTATTGGGCGCCTAGCCTGACCCTAAAATCATTCCCCGGAGCCGGTTTGGTGCCCGTCGGCGTCACTATTAACCCAATGGATTATTTATAATATACTTGTTAGTGATGCTAATGGACCTTATAAATTACATTATCGGTCAGCTTAACAGCTTGAATTGGAACATACTCAATATCATAAGAGTTTTCGGCAACATTATTGTTAGGCTTTTAGAGTTTCTGGTGAGTCTTATTAGGGCGGGCTTGGCACAGTTATAGATTCAGTGTAGGGGAGAAAGCTTTTATAATAAAATATTAATTAATGTCGCATAATGTAGGTTATGCGACAGATGTAGATTAAACAATCTGGCCAAAGCTCCAAAAGGCCTATATAATTAGATAGTTATTCTACTCTAACTATGACTAAACCTAAAGTTCACTTTATAGGTATCGGCGGTATTGGTATAAGCTCCCTAGCCCGTTATTTTTTAGCTCAAAATTGGCTTGTAAGCGGGTCAGATGTGTCGAGGACGCAAGAATCCGTGGAAATGGCCAAGGATGGTGCAAGGGTTAAAATCGGGCATAAAAAGTCCAATATTAACAGCGATTTAGACCTAATTGTATACAGCCAGGCCATATCTCAAGATAACCCTGAAATATTAGAGGCAGAACGGCTTAAGATACCTATAAAGACCTATCCGGAAGCCCTTGGCGAATTGACCGCGAAGTATAAGACTTTGGCGGTGGCCGGGAGTCACGGAAAAAGTACGACCACTGCCCTACTGGGTTTGATTTTTTCGGAAGCGAAATTGGATCCCACGGTTATTATTGGAACCAAGTTAAAAGAATTCGGTGGTAAAAATTTCAGATTAGGCAAAAGTAAATATTTAATCATCGAGGCTGACGAGTATAAAGGCTCGTTCTTAAACTATTATCCGGAGGCAATTCTAATAACTAACATTGACCGCGAACATTTGGATTATTATAAGAACTTAACAAATGTTAAAAAGAGTTTCATCAAGTTTATGAGTAATCTGAACCCCGGCGGCATCCTGGTATTGAACAAAGATGATAAAAATCTTTTTTCTCTCAAAAGTAAGCTGAAAAACAAGAAAGTAGTTTGGTTTTCTTTGAGGAGTGATGCAAAAGACGCGAAACACGTGAAACAAATCGAGAAATCAACAAAAATACCAGGGAGGCATAATTTATCTAACGCTCTCGGGGCGTTTAAGCTTGCAGAATCATTAGGCGTTAATGAGAAATTCATACTTGCAGCGCTATCTAAATATCGCGGAGCTTGGCGGCGTATGGAATATAAGGGCCAACTTAAAATTCCAAATTTCAAATTCCAAATTCCTGTTTATGACGATTATGGCCATCATCCTACGGAAGTTCGCGCCACGCTTCAAGGGTTTCGTGAAAAGTTTCCGAAGCACCGGCTTATATGCGTTTTTCAGCCTCATCAGATAGAAAGACTCAAGTTACTTTTTAAAGAATTTACCGAGGCCTTTGATGAGGCGGACACGCTTATTTTGTTAGATATTTACAAGGTAAAGGGTAGAGAAAGTGAAGTGTCGCATAATGTTAGCTCTGAAAAATTGGCTCAAGCAATTTTAAAAAGAAGGAATGGGCCAAAAGAAGTTATATATCTCCCCCACTCTAAAGACTTGGAGCATGTAATAAGTAGTATCCTAATTTTAAATTCTGCCGTCGTAGTAATGATGGGCGCCGGCGACATTGTAAATTTAACCCCAAAACTATTGAAATAATCTTGCTATATACTAAATACTGTATACTATATATTTTGTAATTGTGTATTCCCCCGATCACGAAAAATTTAAAAGCTCAAGCGGCTATGTAATTGATGATATTTGGTACCCTCGAGTAACAAGCATAATAGATATTAAGGCCAAACCAGCCTTATACCGTTTTTATGGAGAACTTAATGGTTTTGCTGAAGGCGAAGCCATTAAGAAAATATCGGCTGACGAAGGAACTTTGGTCCATGAGACTGCTGAAAAAGTTTTGGTGGGTGTTAGCACCGAAATTAACGAAAGTATAGCTCCGTCCATCGAGGCTCTGAAAATATTCCTTAAGAACACCAATATTTATGTTGATCCGGAATGGGTTGAGAAAAGAATCGTGAATTTTAATGAGAGATACGCTGGCACAATTGATTCTCTGGCTCTGATTGATGGTAAATTTGGGGTCCTCGATATCAAAACATCGCAGGCTATTTATAGAGATTACAATTTACAGACTGCTGCCTATTTCGCTTCCCTTCAGGAGAGCTTTAGGAATCTGCAAACCCGTTGGATTTTAAGGATAGATCAAATTCAAAAGTGTTTAGAATGCGGAGCCACTCGCCGCGTTAAAGGCGGCCGTGAAAAGATAAGAACCCCTTTTATGAATGGCAAAAATGGCGGTGTTAAGGTTTGTTCCGTGGGTGAACACGAGTGGTCGGAATTACAAGGTGAGATAGAATTGAAGGAATTCCCCTACTGGCACGATGATTTCCAAGCGTTCTTAGGAGCCAAAAAACTTTGGGAATGGGAAAACGATTATCTTCTTAGGAAAATCGGTTATGTGTAGAATATAAAAAGGAGAGGGCTCGTACCATAATTCCAGCCACTATACTATAACATCGATCGGTGTTATAGTATAGTGGTTTATTGATTGTTGTTTTGCTCGATAATGATAGGTGTTGGAGTCCAATCGCGGCCCAAAATGTAACCTATCCCAAAAGTGAGAAGCGCTACGAAAAACACTAAAAGGCCCATTTTGATATGAGGTTTATCGAACCATTCTTTTGTAATAGATACGAATCTCATAAGCCTTGAATACTGTATACTACATACTGTATACTATCTCCATGGCACATACCAAATCGGGTGGTTCAACTAAATTAGGCAGGGAATCAAGGTCAAAAAGACTAGGTGTAAAGATCCAAGATGGTGGACCGGTTGCCTCCGGCCAGATTATAATTCGGCAGCGTGGCAGTAAATATCTAGCCGGTGCAAACGTGAAAATTGCGGGAGATGATACTCTTTATGCCGCTAAAGCTGGCACTGTAAAATTCGTATCTAAAAAGAAAGTTCGTTTTGACGGCAGTTATCGTTACGCGTCAATGGTATCGGTGGTTGCTTCTTAAACCTCTTTTTGCACCCTAATCTTTACATTCCCCCTGACTCCCCTGCCGAAATCTATCTCTATCTGGTGATCTCCCAAAGTTTTGATTGATTCTTTAAGAATCACTTCCATCGGTGTTTTATCTAACTCTTTTAGACCGTCTTCTATTTCTTTTTTAGTCAGAGCGCCGTATGCCTTACCCTTATCTCCTATTTTGAGCTTGAATGTCAATGGATTATCTTCTGATGTTTCTTGGATTTTCTTCAATTTTTCTCTCAAATCAACGGTTTGCTTTTCCCAGTTTTCTTTTTGGATTTTCAGTTTATTCATGGTTGCAGGTGTCGCTGCTTCAGCCAGTTTCCTTACAATAAGAAAGTTTCTCGCGTAACCGTTAGATACTTCTTTAACCTCATATTTTCTCCCTATCCCACTAACATCTTGTAAAAGAATTACTTTCATATTTTCATCTGGGTTTTAAGTACCTCTATTGCCTTGTCTAACTGCGGATCTTTACCCGCCTTTATATCCTCCTCCGTCGTCTTCACCTCTACATCTGGGTCTAGACCAACTTTGTCGATTAATGAATCGTCCGGCAAAAGCCAGTTAGCAATCGTTATCTTTAACGCTGAATTATCTTTGAGTTCTTGAAGTTCTTGGACCGTGCCCTTCCCAAAACTTTTCTCACCAACTAATTTTATACCCCTCTTGACCCGCAGAGCTCCGGCAAGAATTTCGGAAGCGGACGCCGAACCACTGTTTATTAGTATAACCAATGGCGTATCCTTAAGAGCTTCGTTGCCGTAAGTTTTGAATACTCGTTCATTTCTATCAGCAAAACGTTCTTTAGCCACCACATCACCTTTTTTTATAAACCAACCGGCAAGATCAACGGCTACATTCAAATAGCCACCGGGATTGTTTCTCAAGTCGAGAACTATCCCCTTAGCTTGTTCTCGATAAAGAATCTCCTTAACTGCTTTATAAAACACCCCGTTAGTATTAGCGTTGAAATTGTAAAGTTGCACGTAGGCAATTTTATTCTCTTTCATACTCCAATCAACAGTGGGAATTTCTATTTGTCCTCTCACGATTTCAAAATCTTTCGGACTCTCCCAACCGTTTCTCAAAATATTAAGAATAATTTTAGTCCCTTCTTTACCACGGATTAACTTTACGGCTTCTTCGACATTTAGATCGTAAGTTACTGTATCATCGATTTTAAGGATCTTATCTTTAGGCATAAGACCCGCATGCTCTGCCGGGGAGTTTTTGAGGGGTGCTATAACAACGAGCTGATCATTGCGAACGCCTATTTCCGCTCCAATCCCGCTGAAACTGCCAGTTATATCCTGATTGAATTTCTTGTAATCCTCTGGGTCAAAGAATATGGTATGAGGGTCGCCCAATGCTTTAGTGAGACCATTAATAGCTCCATAGACCAGTTTTTGACTGCTCGTATCTTTTCCGTTGATGTGCTCTTTTTTAAGTTTGTCCCAAGCTTGCCAAAAAACGGTAAAATCAGCGCCTGTTCCTTGCGTAGGCTCTCCTCCGTTTATACCTTCTATGACTATATTCTTCGTTTCCTTAAGCCCTTTTTCTAAACCTAGAGAGTATGAGCCTAGAGAAGTGAAAACCAATATCACTACAGCTACTAATGCCGTAACCAATTTCTTCTTACCCATGGTAATGCAAATTATAATTCAGCTTTTGGTATA
>CAZFGN010000013.1:0-14239 GCA_964518695.1 uncultured Candidatus Saccharibacteria bacterium | reverse complement strand
ATATGGTCGGCTATGGAGAAATCCATTACCGGGATGAGGCCAGCTTCTATGGCGGCACGGTTCAATCGCCGTACGCGACGAGCACTCTGCAGTACGCGTTACAGCAGATTAGTAACCGAAGGCTAATGAGCGTCACTATCACTCATAAGGAAGAGCTGTATCAAGTTTTACAGTCTTTCTTGCAGCCAAAGGAGGCCGTTGCTGTATGAGCGTTCTATGTTTTCCATCTGCGCCGAAGCGGCGTAGAAATCATTGCGGACAATCGAGAGGTTGTCCGCACTTGCTTTAGTTTGCATGTTTTTATATCGAAACTCGAACCCGTGATACCTGCAATGTCAATAAAAAGCTGCTCCTTAAAACCATTGTCCCAAAGAGCAGCATATATGTGGCACATGTCAATGCCTACGATGTGTTTGGTACTTGTTTGTCCACCAATTTTCTCGCGGCGTTTTTGTCTTGAAACCAGAGCGCGTCAATTTGTGCGTACACTCCCCACTTTGTACGAAGTTCAAATTCGAAATAGATTGCGCTCTCCGGACATACACTGGTGCATGCATTGCAATCAATGCATTCTTGCGGATCTATATAGAGTTTTCTATCAGGGCTTCCTTTACCATCAAAGTGAATGCACGCCACAGGACACACTGAAACGCACGTCTGATCCAGTACATCGACACACGGCTCTGCTATCACATATGCCATGACTTCGCCCTCCTCAAGACTGACAATCGCCTTAAACCAAAGATCTAAACCAAAGTAAACCACTGATTTTTAGTTTGCGCAAGAAGTTGTATTCTGCGTTATACAAGTATCATAAATACACCTTATCCCTGGTCACTTAATGATTTGAATTAACTAATAATGTAGTTGAAAAAATTTCTGAAAGTGAACTTTGTACTCTGCTTGTGCCCCCGGGAAGAATCGAACTCCCATTTTTTCCTTAGGACGGAATTGTTCTGTCCATTGAACTACGGGGGCGTAAGGAGCTAACTGGAATTATAGAGAGAACATGTTTATATATCCAACTTCATCGATTTCTCAAATGTTTGTGCTCATAAGCGGAAATATGTTTCAGCGCGGCCTGTGGCACATACTTGCTTAAGTCCGTTGTCCCAAACGAGAGTAACTCCCGTACCATAGATGAACTAATGTGGACATGTTCTTGAAGTGGCGGGATAAATACTGTGTATATTTCGGAGTCTAAAATATAATTGTTAAAGCTTATCCCAAGCTCTTCTTCGTAATCCGTTATCAAGCGTAACCCTCGGATAATGGCAATGGCTTTCTCGCGATTCGCTAATTCAACGGTCAGCCCATTAAAAGAAGTAATCCGGACATTGGTAATACCGATTTCTCTTATCGATTCTTCAATCATTGCCAACCTTTCTTCTTCAGAAAACAAGGGCTTCTTTTCGTGATTTACCAAAAGAGCGACAACCACTTCATCAAAAATCGCGGCGCTCGTCTTAATAACATCAAGATGACCCAGTGTTATGGGGTCAAAAGTCCCCGGATAGAGAGCGATTTTCTGAACATCAGACATTTCTTCTGGTTAATTGGTAATTTAATTCTTTGACCTTGTTTCTCATTTCATCTAAGGAACATGTTGTATCAATAACAAAATCGGCACGTCTTGTTTTTTCTTCCGTGGAGAGTTGTCTCATAAGCCGTTTAGTCATTTCGTCATCTGATAAATCTCTGCCGTTTTGAAGGCGGCGACGTTGCTCTTCGGAGCTGCATATTACGACAACAATAGCGTCGAAATATTTTTCCCACCCGGCTTCATAAATTAGCGCGGATTCAACGAGAAAAAATGAAGCTTCGGTGTACTCTCGCATCCTATCATGGATAGCTTGCCAGGTTAAGGGATGGATGAAACGTTCAAGTTTTCGAAGCGCCTCTGAATCGCTAAAAATTACTTGAGCTATTTTACGGAAGTCTACTTTGCCATCTGTAAAAATCTTTGGGCCGAGAAGGCCCCTTAATTTCTCTGCGTATCGTTCCTCGCGCAATAGTTCCTTGGCTACTTCGTCAGCGCTGAAAATGACGACACCTCGGAATTCACCAAAAAACTTCGCAACCGTGGTTTTGCCGCAACCCATGTTTCCAGTAAGGCCATAGATCGGTGTTTCTAAAGCATTCATTATAATCTTCTTTTTCCTTAGGACGGAATTGTTCTGTCCATTGAACTACGGGGGCTTATATTCAGTATCTTATGCAAACAAATATAACTTGGCAAATTAGAACTAGTCCGCTATGCTTTAAGTAATGAATCTCAATAGGTCGGAGGCAACCAAATTAAGATTGCAAGGCAAAAGCTATACCGAGATTAATAAATTATTAGGTGTCCCCAAATCGACTCTCTCTGGCTGGTTTTCTGAACTGATACTTTCCGAATCTGCTCGTAATAGGATAAAGCAATTGGTTCGAGAGAAATCGGTGGAAAGTTTGATAAAACGTAATAAGGCGCAGACTAGCGAGGCTATAAAAAGGGTTAGATTAATTAGACAAGAATCTGCGAAGGATATCAGAAAGTTATCCAAGTCTAACCTGTTTTATATAGGGATAGCCCTTTATTGGGCTGAAGGGTACAAGAGGGCGATAATTAAAAACGGCCGCGAGCGAACCTATCATCCTATTAGCATGACAAATTCAGACCCTTATCTAATCAGGATTTTTATAAAATTCCTGACCGAATATTGCCACGTACCAAAGCATAAATTGAAAGGCAGTCTTAGGTTGTACAAACATATCAACGAGAAAAAAGCCTTGGAATACTGGTCGGGTGTGACAGGGATTCCCGTGAAAAATTTCGGTAAGGCCTATTTTGGAGTGAGTAGGTCTAGTATGGGCAAAAGACCATTTAATCGTTTGCCATTTGGAACGATCCAAGTTAGAGTATCTGATACTAGGTTATTCCATAGAATAATCGGTTGGATAGAAGCTTTAAAAAAGTTATCTTAATGCCGCGGTAGCTCAGTGGTAGAGCGCAGCCCTAAAATCTTTGGGGCCTTCCGTCGTAAGGCGGATTGAATAACCGGGTGAATTCGGGGGAACTCCACTTATCAGTGGACAATCCCGAGCCAATCCTTCGCCGGGAGGCTGCGGATTGCAAGCAAACCTAAAGCAGTTCTTAGGAGGCTTGCCTGCCGTAGCTTTAGCGAAGGCAGGTGTAGAGACTAGCAGGTGAGTCCCAACAATAATCCTGCGCCAGCGCCCGGCTTCCTAATTAATTATTTAGGAAGATGAGATAGTCCAAGTTAGCCTTGGAAGAGGCTGGCGTCGGGGGTTCAATTCCCTCCCGCGGCACAATCGTTTACCTATTTAAATAAAATCCCCCTCGTCTGGAGAGAGGGGAAAGTTTTCTGGAGGCAGAGCGCTCCAAGTCATCTACAAATCCATCAAGTAGCTACCTTCCTGTTGGAGCAATCTAGAAATCTGTTGCTCCAATACGCTAACTTGTTCATTGAGAGATGCGCGCTCATCTCTCACTCCAAGGATAAGGATAGCTGTTTTATGCTTATGCTCGGCGCGTTCTTTGCTGATTCTTGCTTTTCGCCGCGCGCTGCTAATCTGGTTTGCGCTATACTCATTAGCATCAACCGCCTTTTCCGCATCTTCCTTTTCGGAAGACGCGGCTAAAACCAGGCGCTGTGCTTTCTCAAAATCTGTCTCGGCTAAGGCGAGGCGGCGTCGTTTTTCCTCAAGTTGATCCTCTGATATTCTAAGCGCATCTTTTGCTCCGTCGAGTGCCTTGTCAGATTCAACTTCTTTCCGAGATGAGGAGAGATAAGTTTTTTGAGCGCGGTCGCGCAATTTGGAAATTGTTCCGTATCTAATTGCGGCAACAATTGACCCAATTAAGTATTGAATAGTCATAATGAAGTTTTGAAAGAACTGATGCCAATCCCTGAAGGGTGCGGTATCAGTCTTCCATGGTCATTATTAATTAATAAATAATGGAAGCGCCCTCTCCAGAAAGGCAATGTCTTTATACAAAATAAGCAACATTTTGTCAAGTATATTACAAACTAAATTGACCGATTGCGAGTTGCGTCGTAAGCTAACTTACGAGATGGTGCCTATGGTGTAATGGTTAGCACTAGAGCCTGTGGAGCTCTCGGAACGGGTTCGACTCCCGTTAGGCACCCATATAAAAAGAATTACCTCTAAACTATACTTAGCATAATGAATAAAGTGCCTTGGTATTCAAAAGAGGACCTAGAGCATATTGACGATATGCAATACAAAACGCTTTTTCGGATTACCATGAATATCTTGGTAATTTTTGTTGCAGCATGGGGAGTAAATAATCTACTTGGACAACAAGGGGTTATTCCAACGAAAATTACCGAGGCCATTTCGAGTATTTTATATATTTTAACGTTTCCGGTGATAATAGCCGTGATAGTCGTAACGATCATTTCACGGAAAATTATGGGATGGAAGGAAGCGGTAAAGGATGTCTTAAAGTTTGCCGCAATTCTACTTTTCATTCCGGTTACTGCCCTGGCAGTCTTTATTTTGTTCAAATTGGGCGTTATTTCTTTTTAAAGATAGACCTGGAGACCAAGCCAGGTTGTAATAACCATCCACTATCCGACCCTATAATGAAAATATGGTCTCGAACTGTTTCATAGTCATGCAGACTTTTTAATAAAAATTGTAGAGCGGCGCCTGATGAAAGTGCGCCGCTCGACTGCGTCATCGCTTTGATGACCTATGTTCATTTTGTAGGCTTGCCACCTTAAAGAAAATACAGGTGGATCATCAACAAAAGAACTGCTGCCGCGACTATGTACCACATTTAACCCCCTCCTCAAACGATTGGAGGTATTGTCCGCCGACAAGCGCGTAAAATTGGGGGGTTGCCGTCTCATCTCGGAATTGATAGCTGGTAAGCTGGCCAGTGAGCAAATCAACCGTCATGGCAACCTGCGGATGCTTTGCTGGCCTATCAGGATGGGTAGCGACAACATGAACCATACCCTCGTCGTCCATGTGAACTTCCGATAGCTTCCAATGCATGAAGAAAGCATCCTCGTGGAGCTCTATGCACGGAAGTTGCGTATCTTCATCTATCCTTATATAGACCCACCACTTTGTAAAATGAGCCGCCATCTCGCACCTCCTTGTGAAAGAAGAACACTATGCCCATTATACTAAAAGTTCATAGTATTTCAACGTTCTCCGGAGCGAACTTCAATTAGTTTACTTACTAGTCCGTAGTCGTTTATAATACTTATAAACCATGAAGAGAGTAGTGGTGATAGGGGGTGGAACTGGCGTTTTTAATGTTTTAACTGGCCTTAAAAAGTATACCCCTAATATTACCGCTGTGGTTGCTATGGCTGATGAGGGTGGTTCGACTGGCGTCCTACGTGAAGAATTCGGCATTTTACCTCCGGGCGATATACGCTGCGCTCTTGTGGCTTTAGCTGATGCTGACAATAAGCTCCTCTCGGAGCTTCTTAACTATCGCTTTAAGGAAGGCGCGGGTCTAACGGGTCACAGTTTCGGGAATTTGATGCTTGCGGCCTTAGAAAGAATGACCGGCAGTTTTGCCAAGGGCGTCAAAGAAGCAGAGAAAATTCTTGGAGTAAAAGGCAGAGTTTTACCGTCAACGCTTACGATGTCTCGCCTTTTTGCCCAACTTGAGGACGGGACGGTTATTAAAGGAGAAGGCAACATAGATATTCCTAGTCATAGTGGTGGTATAAAAATAAAGAAAGTTTGGTTAAAGCCCAAAGCCACTATTAACCCTGAAGTGAAAGAAGCCATCCGAAAAGCCGATGCCATCGTGATCGGCCCGGGAGATCTTTATACGAGCCTCATCCCTAATCTCTTAGTAGAGGGAATGTCCAAAGCCATCAAAGAGTCTGGAGCGAGAACAATTTATGTTGTTAATTCTATGACCAAATTTGCCGAAACTCATAACTTTGTTGCCGGTGATTTTATTAGCGAAATAGAAAAGCATTTAGGCCGCGACGTTTTGGATTACGTTCTTATTAACAACAAACGTCCTAGCTATCATCGGATGAGAAAATATATTTCAGAACGCGCTTCTGTGGTAGAGATTGATAAACTTCCAGACAAGCCTTCGCCAGTTTTCGGAGATTTCATGCGTTCCAAAGGTTTTGTACGCCACGACCCGGAAAAACTTGCCCGGGTAATTGTTTCTTTGATTTAACTTTTGTAAACTCTATTTAAGCTTATGAAGGATATAAAACTCCAAAATTTAATTCGCGCTGAGATAAAGAGGCAAGAAGAAACTGTCGATTTAATTGCTTCGGAAAATTTGGTTTCAAAGGAAATTCTAGAAATCATCGGGAGCCCGCTCACCAATAAATACTCGGAAGGGTATCCTGAAAAACGTTATTATCCGGGGAATGTTTACTACGATAAGATTGAGCGACTGGCGCAAGTCAGAGGCCTAAAAGTATTTAAACTAAACTCTAGCGACTGGGGCGTAAATGTTCAACCCCATTCTGGTTCGCCAGCCAATTTGGCTATCTATACGGGACTGGTCGCACCCGGGGAGACTATTATGGGGATGAAACTTGCCGCCGGTGGACATCTCACCCACGGGCATAAGGTTTCGGCTACCGGTAAGTTTTGGAGATCAGTCCAGTACGGAGTGGATGAGGCAAACGGACTCATTGATTATAATGAGATTAAAAAGTTGGCGGAAGAAAATAAACCTAAGGTTATAATTTCCGGATTCACGGCTTATCCCAGGCAAGTTGATTTTAAAAAGTTTGGTGAGATCGCCAAGAGTGTTGGCGCCTACCACATGGCCGATATTTCTCATATCGCCGGACTTATAGCTGGCGGAGCCCATCCATCACCCTTTCCTTACGCCGATGTGGTAATGACAACTACTCATAAAACTTTACGCGGGCCGCGGGGAGCCGTGATATTTTCGAGGAAAGAATTGTCTGAGAAAATTGACCGTGCCGTTTTCCCCGGGCTCCAGGGTGGACCGCACAATAATATCACTGCGGCTATTGCCAGAATGTTTTATGAAGCGATGCAACCGGAATTTAAAAAATATGCGAGACAGGTTGTCAAGAATTCTAAAGTTTTAGCCAAAACCCTAAGTAAATGCGGTTTTAAATTAATAAGCGGAGGTACCGATACTCATTTAATTTTGGCTGACCTCCGCGGTTTAGGAGTTGACGGGCTTGAAGCTCAAAATCGTTTAGAGAGAGCGGGGATCATCGCTAACCGCAACTCCGTTCCCGGCGACCCCTCTCCTTTTAAACCGTCCGGTATAAGAATTGGGACGCCATCAGTTACCACTCGCGGGATGAAAGAAAAAGATATGATTGTATTAGGCGGTTTGATATACAATGCCGTAAGTAATAAAGGGGGTGTGAAGCAAGAAGTTTTGAAACTATGCAAAAAATTTCCGGCAAAGAAGTTTCTCAAAATTTAATTAGGGTACTAAAAGGACTTAAGCGACCGGATAAAATATTGGCGGCCATTTTGGTAGGAGAGGACCCGACATCTTTAAGTTTCTTAAAACAAAAAGAAGATGTAGCTAAAGAGCTGAGCGTAGACTTTAGGCTTTATAAGTTGTCAAGTGGACTTACTAACGATGGTTTGCGCGAAGAAGTGGGACGGATTTCAAAACAAAGCACGGTTCACGGCGTAATTATTCAGTTGCCGTTACCCCAGAATATCAACAAATATTACGTTTCTAACGCTATTCCGCGAGAGAAGGACATTGATGTTTTGGGTGAACGTGCCCTAGGAGCTTTTTACAACAACAGAAACGAAGTTTCGCCTCCGGCAGTGGGAGTAGTGGAGGAAATACTAAAAACCGTAAACTACGAACTAAAGACTAAAAAGGTAGCTGTTGTTGGTTTAGGCAAGTTGGTTGGGAAACCCATCAGTGTCTGGCTTACCGGGAAATGCGCGGAATTATATCTCTTGGGGAGCGGCAGCGATTTAAGCATAATTGAACAAGCGGACCTCGTTATCACAGGCGTAGGCAAAGCCGGTTTAATAAACCCAGGGATGCTCAAGTATGGCGCCGGGGTAATAGACTTCGGATATTATTATTCACCCGATGGTAAAGTCTCTGGAGATTTTGATCCAAACGAAGGAGATGACCTAGGAAAACTCTTATTTTATACCCCGACTCCTGGTGGTACGGGTCCGATACTAGTCGCCAAACTTTTCGAAAATTTCTATACTTTAAGTAAAGGAAAATTGTAGCAAATAAATCCAGCACCTTCCAGAATACCCCGCAGCCTGTTGTGGGGATGAATGGTCTCATACGATCTTCCTGCGGAGTTTAATACCCCGTAGGAAGGTGCTGGATAAATCACGGACTTTATAAAATGGTGCGGCGGAACTATTGCTGTGATTCTATTATAGAGACGACTTTCTTTTTGATTTCTTGAAGAAGTCTTTTATCCTCTTTTAGTTTGTCTCTAACATTATCAAAGCCGACGCCTAACTTGACAACTTCTCCGTTTCCTGGTAGAAATGAGTAGCTTGCGCCCGATTTCGTTACGACACCATATTTTATCCCGGCATTCAGTACGTCTCCTTCGTAAGAAATGCCTATACCATAGAGAATATCAAATTCCCCATTTTTAAAAGGCGGTGCTACCTTATTTTTGACTACTTTAACTACAACGCGGTTACCAACTACATCTTCCCCCTTTTTGATTTGAGCGATGCGCCTTACGTCAATTCTTACTGATGAATAAAATTTGAGAGCCCTACCGCCTGGAGTGGTTTCCGGATTGCCAAACATTATACCGATTTTTTCCCTGAGCTGATTTATAAAAATTATTGTTGTGTGACTTTTATCAGCGATAGCTGTGATTTTTCTTAGCGCTTGAGACATCATCCTTGCCTGAAGCCCCATAAATTGCGCCCCCATCTCACCTTCAATTTCCGCTTTAGGAGTAAGTGCCGCAACCGAGTCCACCACAATGATACTTATCATTCCGGAGCGAACTAAACTTTCCATTATATTTAAAGCTTCTTCTCCGCTAGATGGTTGGGATATCAAAAGGTCATTTATTTTTACACCGATGCGTTTGGCATACTCCGGGTCTAGGCCATGTTCGGCATCTATAAAGGCTGCTTTGCCGTTCTGCCTTTGTGCTTCAGCTACCACGTGAAGAGCTAAAGTTGTTTTCCCGGAACTTTCCGGTCCGAAGATTTCAATAATCCTACCTCTTGGGAGTCCTCCTACACCCAAAGCAATATCTAATGAAAACGACCCCGTTGGTATAACATCTATGTTTACGCGTCTCGTTTCCCCAAGACGCATAATAGCCTCATCGCCATATTTATCGCGAAGTGTTTGTAAGAGGTTTTCAAGGCCATCTTTTTCAACTTCTTTCTCGGTTTTCTTCTCTGTTTTTGAAGTCATGGATTTATTGAATCGGTGTGATCGCTGTCGGCTCCTCGTAAAACACCTGTCTTACAACCTTGGTTTGTTTACCCAGGAATCTTTTTGCCTCAAACTCAAGCGTATTCAGACCGGGAGACAAATTTATTTCCTTTTCGAACCTACCAGCGTCATCAGTATAAACTATTTCTTGATTTAAGGTTAGTCGGTCTTTGGGATTAACATTCCCGATTACCTTGATTGTCCTTTCTTGAGTAATAAAAATCTCATGAGACAAACTTACCTCCAAAGTCGGCGTACCGAGAATATCTTTAACTCTTATCGCGATGAAGCCGACCACTACTATTAGTATGAGCAAAACGATTATAAAATTTTTGTTTATTTTTTGAATAGCAAATCTGTTTGTGGGAAGCCGATCTTCTTCTCCAGAGCTCTTGATTTCCGTTGTATCTTTATAAGTTTTCAAGATGAATGCTGAATCGACATTCAAAGCAGTAGCGACTTTCAAAAGGTATCCCCTCACATAGGGTTTAGCTGGGAGCCTTTTAAAGTCGCCCTCTAAGAGGGATACTATGAATCGATGAGGTATATTGGTCATTAGGCTTAGCTTTTCAACGCTTACCCCACGTTCTTCCATAAGTTCTCGGAGGATTTCTCGTATATGTCTGGTCTCGTTATTGTTCATTGTGACTGGTATTAATAAATACTTCTCTAGGCTTCGCTCCTTCGCCGGGGCTTATTAGGCCTTTTGTTTCCATTATATCAAGAAGCCGGGCCGCCCGCGCGTAGCCGACTTTTAGACGTCTTTGAAGTAACGAGGCCGAAGCTTTTTGCGCTTCTTTTACAACTCTTACTGCCTCATCAAAAAGTTCATCGTCTTCCTCGTCACTCGCGTAGTCGTCGAAATTCTCCTTTTCCAAACTTTCTTCTACTGCTTCTTCAAGGCCGTTTTCTGATTCTATGGGATTTTCCTTGACTATGAAGTCGGAAACTTTTCTAATTTCTTCATCAGGGATATATGTGCCTTGGATTCTTTTTGGTTTTGAAAAATCAGTTGAAGTGAAAAGCATATCTCCTCCGCCGAGCAATTTTTCTGCCCCAGCCATATCCAAAATAGTGCGGGAATCAATTTGGCTCGCAACTTGAAGAGCAACTCTCGCGGTTATGTTGGCCTTAATAAGTCCTGTGATTACTTCAACCGATGGCCTTTGGGTTGAAACGATAAGGTGAATGCCGGTGGCTCTTGCCATTTGCGCGAGCCTCACTATTGAACCTTCAATCTCTCTGCCGAAAGCTACCATAAGATCAGCCAACTCATCAATGACTATTACAATATATGGCATTGTCGCCCCGTGGCTCTTTTCGTTGTAACTGCCGATATCTCGCGAACCTGCTTTAAGGAGTATCTCGTATCTTTTTTCCATCTCTCCTATGGCAAAACGCAACGCGGCGACAGCTTTCTTGCCGTCGGTGATGACGGATGATACAAGATGTGGCAACCCCTGATAAATCGAGAGTTCAACTCTTTTGGGATCAATCAGTATGAACCTAAGAGTTTCGGGAGAATTTTTATACAGGAGCGAGATAATAAGAGAATGAATAGTTACCGATTTGCCGCTACCCGTGGCTCCGGCTATTAGCATATGTGGCATCTTGGCGAGGTTAGCGAATATCGGTTCCCCGGAAACATCTCTACCTAGTGGGAAAGTTAGCGGTCCTGAATTCGAAAACTCCGGATAACCCAAAAGCCCCCCGAGTCTTACTATGCTGCCCACCTTGTTGGGCACCTCAATACCTACTAAAGACTTGCCCGGAATCGGAGCTTCTATTCTTATGGGGTGTACTGCTAATGCTAAAGATAAATCCTGATTTAGCGCGGTAATTCTTGAAATTTTTACTCCTTCCGCTGGTTTCAAGGTATACCTTGTAACTTTCGGTCCGATAGTAATCTCGCCCATCTCTACAGGGATGCCGAAATTATCCAAGGTCCTCTTTATAATATTCGCGTTAGCTCTCAAATCGCCGACAGTTGGTTTTTCGCTCGTTGTTTTCAGAAGGCTTAAGGGTGGTGGGACGTAATTAGTTTTATAAACGTGTTTACTTTTAATTGGTAATGTCTCCACTTCCATGTCTTCAAGCTTTTCTTTCTTTTCTGCCTGTACCCCCGTAGATACGGGCTCGACTTGAGTCTCCGGTGTCTTCATTTCTGGTTCCTTTATAATTATCGCGGGGATTTCGTTTTGCTCCTTGTCCCCAGGCTTTCTTATAAATATTCTCCTAAATATATTCGTACTCATCTTAATTGGCGCGTTGAAAGTAACAATAAAACCGGCTATTAAAATTGTGAAATTCAAAGTGAGAGAAGCCCAGTAACCAAAAAGTATTTCTAAACTGCCCGACACCATGCCTAATAAACCCGCCTTTTCCGGGTATAGAATATCTATTATCCCTAAACCGGCAAGCACTATAAAAAGCGCGCCCAGTAAAGTTGCTGTCAAAACTTTTTTGGTACCACTCGCAAAGAGCGTGAAACCAATGACCAAAAGGGTGGCTGGTAAAAGCCAATAACCTAACCCCATAAGACTAGTGAGTATGCCGAAAATGATTTCACCCATCCACCCGGCTTTATCAAAACCGGAGAGTGTAAGCACTATCGATATGCCCAAAGAAAAAACGGCGATGATACTAGCCTTGGCTTCCGGGTGTATAAAACTATTCTGGCCTCCTCCTCTATTATTTTGGAATTTTTTCTTAGCCATTAGAGAAATTAGTGCCTATCGCCTTTAAATTAGACACTAAAACAGATTTTAATTCAATTTCATATGCTCGACTGCTTAATGCTCGGAAACCTTGGTTTCTTAAGAGTAACGGGGTATAGTTACGATATTTAAAATTATGCGCGACAAGATCGTTATTGACATTGAAACTAAGAATACTTTTTCCGACGTTGGAGGGAAAGAAAATCTAGGAGCCCTGCAGGCATCCCTCGTTTGTATCTATTCCTACAGTAAAGGAGATTTTTTATTATTCAGGGAGGGTAACTTTCAAGATCTAGGTCCTATCTTGCAGAACGCGGGGCTCGTTATCGGCTTTGCCTTGCGAAGGTTCGATATGCCCGTGCTCGATAAATATTTCGGGTTTAACGTTTTGGCAGTGCCCATGCTCGATCTTCTAGAGGAGGTTGAAGATAATTATGGCAGAAGAGTTAGTTTAGACATTTTGGCTAAAACAAATTTAGGCGTAGGCAAAACCAATCACGGCTTGGACGCCATTAAATTCTATGCTACCGGTGATTGGGAATCGCTCGAGAAATATTGCCTGAACGATGTATTGATTACGCGTGACTTATACGAATTAGCAAAAAAGCAGGGATACTTAAATGTTCCGGAGAGATGGAGCGATAATCTAGTTAAAGTTAATTTAGATTTAAACGATGAAATTAAAGAAAATACGCTCTTCTAAAGAGCGGCGCGTCTACCTGGATTACGCGGCTTCCACTCCGGTGGCCGGAGCTGTGCTCACGGCTATGATTTCTTACTTTAAGGATTCTTTCGGGAATCCGGGGTCGATTCATTATCTCGGGCAGGAATCCCAGGCGGCGACTGATAAAGCGAGAGAGATAATAAGCTGTTCAATTGGCGCGAAGTTCAACGAAATAATTTTCACTTCCTCCGCGACGGAAGCAAATAATTTAGCACTTCGCGGGACAGCAAAAGAATTCAGAATTCAGAATATAAAATATAAGAAGTCCCTCAATCCTCAATCCTATATCCTAAATCCTCGCATTATTGTTTCTTCTATCGAACACGAGTCAATTCTTGACACGGCAAGAGATTTAGAAGAAGGGGGAGCAGAAGTCATTTATTTACCTGTTGATCGGCAAGGGTTTATTGATTTGGAAAAACTAAAGGAGGCGCTGAATGAACGAACGGTTTTGGTTTCGGTGATGTATGCCAATAATGAAATTGGAACGATTCAACCAATCATAGAAATTAGCAAGCTAATTTCTGAATTTAGAAAGCAGAAAATAGAAAATAGAAGTCGTGATTCTAAATTCCATTCTCCAAATTCTACTCTCTACCCGCTGTTTCACACCGACGCTGTTCAAGCTTTTCAGTTTTTAAACTGCATGGTCTATGACTTAGGCGTGGATCTAATGACTGTTTCTTCCCACAAAATATATGGCCCCAAAGGAGCTGGCGCACTTTATGTGCGTGATTTGGAGGCC
The DNA here is from genome assembly GCA_964518695.1 of uncultured Candidatus Saccharibacteria bacterium. GTDB lineage: Bacteria > Patescibacteriota > Minisyncoccia > UBA6257 > Colwellbacteraceae > CAZFGN01. The sequence continues at coordinate 635 of CAZFGN010000013.1, read as the reverse complement.
AATGAAGTTTGGAAGCCAATGAGTCTAAAACCTATTATTACTGGCGGAGGCCAAGAATACGGTTTAAGGTCTGGGACTGAAAATGTGCCTGCTATTGTAGGTTTTGGCAAAGCGGTAGAACTTATAGAAAGAAACAAAGCGAAAGAAGAGAAGAGGATTAAGAACCTGCGTGATTATTTCTGGGTTAAGCTAAAAAATTTGAGGCCGGAAATAGAGTTAAACGGACTACCTATTTCTTCCCCCGAGAGACTGCCCAATAATCTCAGCATCTATTTCCCTCACCTCGATTCCCGGGAGTTACTCATCAAACTTGATCTAAATGGTATCGCTGTTTCTGCCGGTTCCGCTTGTTCCGCACGGAGTATTAAGCCTTCTCATGTGATTGCCGCGCTCAATTTAGGGGAGGATCGAGCGAAGTCAAGCCTGCGCATTTCTTTTGGGGGGCCGACCACAAAAGAAGAACTTGACATAGCGCTAAAGCGGATTATAAATTTAATGTAATGAAGAAGAAATTTATTAGTACCTTTTTCCTGATTTTTTTGCTCGGATTTACGGGCACGGTAATTAGTCCGCCACAAGCCTCCGCGGGATTCTTCGAGGATTTGTTTAATCGTTTCGTTCCTAAAATTTTCACT
>CAZFGN010000012.1:12459-14818 GCA_964518695.1 uncultured Candidatus Saccharibacteria bacterium | reverse complement strand
TTCGCTACGGCTCACAGTGAGCATTAAGTTTAAATTTCTATCTATGGAACAAGTTACAAGAGGAGTTTTCTCAAATTTAGAAGCCGTTAAGTCTATCGCGACGGCAATGACGATTATGGTCGGCGGAATTTTTCCAGCGATTGCCGTTGCTTGGATTGGTGGAAAGGGTCTTGAAGCGATCGGACGGAATCCGGAAGCTGCGCCAAAGATTCAGACCGCAATGATTCTCTCAATCGCGTTTGCGGAAGCGATTGCTATTTACGCGCTTGTCGTCGCGCTCATCATCAAGTTTGTATAGTTAACTAAGGGTCTGTTACACATCGGTCCGTGTTGCGGATCGATGATAAATTTTTAAGTCACTGCTTTATGGAATTACTGAATAAATTAGGAGTTGATTGGCGTTTGCTTATCGCGCAGCTTATTAATTTCAGCGTTCTACTTTTTGTTCTTTATAAGTTTTTATATCATCCTGTTCTCGATATGCTTGCGAAACGTCGCAGGCAAATTGATGAAAACGATACTCGCGAAAAAACGCTCGTGGAAAAACTCGCTTCAGCTGAAACTGTTTACGGGGCGCGGGTAAGAGAAGCGGAAGAGCGTTTTCAAGCAATGGTGAAAGATGCCGAGGATGCTGGGAAAAAGATTCGTAGCGATATGATTGAAAAAGCAACAATTGAAGTTGCGGAGCTTCGCGAAGAATCCAAACGGCGTATCATCGAAGAAAAAGAACTTATGTTTAACGAAGTGCGAACCGAAGCGAAAACGCTCGTGGAACACAGTGTTAAAAAAATTCTTATGACGGTTGCCGATGCGGAAACCACAAAACTGCTGATCGTGAAAGCAGAAAGCGAGCTGAAGGGCATTACTTAATATTGTTATGCGCTCTTCACCAAAAACATACGCGACACTTCTATTGCGGTTGGTTGCTTCGGCGGAACATGAGGAAGATTTAGAAAAACGGTTAGATACGTTTCTACGCTATGTTGAAGCAAGGCACGATATTCATCTCTTGAAAAGGGCGCTCCGTCTTTTCAATGAAAAGTTTATAGAGACGTACGGGTTGCAACGCTTTGATGTTGAATTCGCGAGCGTGAAGGACCGAGAGGATTCCATGAAAGAACTAGAACAAAGATTCGACGCAAAAACTGCCGTATTTACGGGGCGCGTGAATTCGAAACTTATTAGTGGTGTTCGAATAATACACAACGATACACATCTTATTGATTCATCGTTTGACGGATTGGTTTATCAATTATTAAAATCATTCTAAATCTCTATTCTAGAGATTCCATTTATGGAAAAAACACATATTCTAAAAGAAATTCAAAAGGCGATCGATACTTTCGAGGGATCGGTTACGGTGCAAGAAATTGGCAGAGTCGTTGAGGTTGGTGACGGTGTCGCTAAAATCGTTGGATTAAGGGATGCGGTCATGTCGGAAATGGTTAAATTTCTCGACGATAATCGTAAAGTTGTTGCCCATGGAGTTGTATTGAACCTCGAAGAGAGTGTTGTTGGCACGATTGTCCTCGGAGATTTTACGGAAATAAAAGAAGGAAGTCTTGTCGAGCGAACAGGCGAGATTCTTTCAATTCCAGTGGGTGATGAGATGATTGGTCGGGTCGTTGACGCGCTGGGGAAACCGATAGACGGAAAAGGTACAATTGAAAAAACAACAACTTGGCCGATTGAACGTATCGCTCCAGGCGTTATTACTCGTGAATCAGTAAATATCCCCGTGCAGACGGGCGTGAAAGCAATCGACGCCATGATTCCTATTGGTCGTGGTCAGCGAGAACTCATTATCGGGGATCGTCAGACAGGTAAAACCGCGCTTGCCATTGATACTATTATTAATCAGCGCGGCGGCGATATGGTCTGTATTTATGTCGCCATAGGCCAGAAAGAATCCAAGATCGCGAAAATTGTCGCGAAGCTTACCGAGGAAAGAGCGATGAAACATACGATTGTAATTTCAGCCTCGGCATCAACCCCTGCGGCGCTTTGGTATATAGCGCCGTACGCTGGCGCCGCTATCGGCGAATATTTTATGTCAAAAGGCCGGGACGCGCTCGTTGTTTATGATGATCTCTCAAAGCATGCTTGGGCATATCGTCAAATCTCTTTACTCCTTCGTCGACCTCCAGGTCGCGAAGCGTTCCCCGGCGATATTTTTTATCTTCATTCGCGTCTTCTTGAACGCGCGGCAAAACTTTCTAAAAAGTTTGGCGGGGGATCATTAACCGCGCTCCCAATTATTGAAACACAAGCGGGAGATGTTTCCGCCTATATTCCGACAAATGTTATTTCAATTACCGACGGACAGCTGTATCTTCAGGCAGACCTCTTCAACGCAGGC
>CAZFGN010000012.1:0-12449 GCA_964518695.1 uncultured Candidatus Saccharibacteria bacterium | reverse complement strand
CTTTTTTTCTGTGGCATCCGTCCCGCGGTTAACGTCGGGCTTTCGGTCTCACGGGTTGGTGGCGCGGCGCAGATTAAAGCTATGAAAAAAGTTGCCGGTCGCCTTCGTCTTGAACTTGCCCAGTTTCGTGAACTGGAGGCATTCGCTCAATTTGCTTCAGATCTTGATCCGGCGACTCGCGCGCAAATCGAACGGGGATCTCGACTTGTCGAAGTCTTGAAACAGTCTCAATATGAACCGATTCCAGTCGAGCATCAGATCGCTATTCTCTTTACGGCGACAAACGGTTATCTCGATGATGTCCCAGTTAATAAAGTAGGGGAATTCGAAAGGGCTCTTAGACAATTTTTAGATACGAAAGAAAAAGGTCTTTTAGAGCAAATGCGCGTCAAAAAAGATATAACTCCGGAGGTCGATGCCCTATTTAAAATAGCTATCGAGAAATTTAAAAAAATATGGCAGCCCTAAAACAAATCCGCACGAGAATTAAAGGCGTAGGCAACATCAGAAAAATCACCAAAGCAATGGAATTGGTTTCGGTATCAAAGATGAAGCGCTCGGTAAACGCGGTTCTCGCTTCGCGTCCATACGCGGAGCATTGCAAGTTCGTGTTAAGAGAGCTTTCTAGGCGTGTTGATGCATCGCTCCACCCTTTGTTTTTGAAGCCTGAAGTCGTTGGACAGGTGCTTATTATCGTTGTGAGCGCTGATCGCGGTCTCTGTGGCAATTTCAATAATGCGGTTCTCGAAAAAACCGAAGAATTCGTCCGTTCGCTCGATAAAACGACCAGCATTTCATTTATTAGTGTAGGAAAAAAGATCGAGGAGGCGGTTGCGAGAAAAAAATGGAATCTTACAGCTTCATTTATTAACTTATCTATCGCGCCAACCGCCTCCGATATTTTACCAATCGCTAATATTGCTAAGTCTGGTTTTCTCGAAGGAAAGTTCGATCACGTTTTTCTTATTTATACGGACTTCATCTCGACTGTTAAACAACGTGCGATGGTTCAACAGCTTCTTCCGGTCACAGATACTCCCGGTCTCGGTGAGGTTAATAATGAATATTTACTTTATAATAATAATCGCAATTTCGAGTTTCTATTCGAACCAAAACGCGGCGCGGTGCTCGACTTTATAATCCCACGTCTCATTGAAGTTAAACTTTATCAGGCAGTTCTTGAATCAGTTGCTTCGGAACATTCCGCCCGCATGCTCGCCATGAAAAATGCCTCGGAAGCCGCCTCCGACATCGTGAGCGATTTAACGCTTTCTTTCAATCAATTACGTCAGGCAACTATCACCAGTGAAATCGCGGAAATTTCAGCCGGAAGAGCAGTATTGGGAGTTTAATGAGCAAAAAATAACATGAGCGATGTAACAAACAAAGGAATAATCAAGCAAATTATCGGTCCGATACTCGATGTCGAATTTTCAGAATATCCGCCGGCTATTTTGAACGCCTTAAAAATTAAGAATAAAAATGAGACGTTAATAATCGAGGTTGCTCAACACCTTGGCGATTCTTCTGTCCGATGCGTCGCCATGGGTTCGACAGACGGACTAGCGCGCGGTATGAGTGTCGAAGATATGGGCGCTCCCATCACGACTCCGGTTGGAGAAATTGTTCTCGGCCGCATTCTAAATGTCCTCGGCGAGACAATTGATAATGGACCAATAATAGAAAGCAAGAAAACATATCCTATTCATCGGACTGCCCCATCTTTCACCGCGCAGTCGACCAAAACGGAAATTTTTGAAACCGGCATTAAAGTTATCGATCTTATCTGTCCCTTTTTAAGAGGTGGCAAGGTTGGACTTTTTGGAGGAGCGGGTGTCGGAAAGACCGTTATTATTCAGGAACTTATCCGTAACATCGCGGCGGAACATGGGGGGTATTCTGTTTTTGCCGGAGTAGGCGAACGCACCAGGGAAGGAAACGATCTCTACGAGGAGATGAAAGCATCGGGCGTAATTAGCAAGACAGTCATGGTTTTTGGTCAGATGAACGAGCCGCCGGGTGCTCGCTCACGCGTTGCTTTGACTGCGCTTTCTATGGCGGAATATTTCCGCGATGAGGAAAGTAAAGACGTACTTCTTTTCATTGATAACATCTTTCGTTTCGTCCAAGCAGGATCTGAAGTATCTGCGCTCTTGGGACGCATACCGTCGGCGGTCGGGTATCAATCCACGCTTGCCACGGAAATGGGCGAATTGCAGGAGCGTATCACTTCAACTGATAGGGGTTCTATAACATCAGTACAGGCAGTTTACGTTCCAGCCGATGACCTCACTGATCCTGCCCCAGCGACAACCTTCGGTCATCTTGACTCAACGGCTGTGCTTTCCCGCTCCCTTGCGGAGCTTGGAATTTATCCTGCGGTTGATCCACTCGACTCCACTTCAACTATCCTGGACCCCACGATTATCGGTAAAGACCACTACGAGGTTGCCCGAGGGGTTCAACAGATTCTCCAGCGGTATAAAGATCTTCAAGACCTTATTGCTATCTTGGGCATAGAGGAACTTTCTATAGAAGATAAACTTGTGGTCGCCCGGGCACGAAAAATCCAAAAGTTTCTCTCACAGCCTTTCTTTGTCGCGGAGGTATTTACGGGTCGTGAAGGGAAATATGTCCCGCTCAAGGAGACCATCCGTGGTTTTAAAGAGATACTCGAAGGGCATCACGACGATAAACCGGAACAAGCTTTTTATATGAAAGGCGGGATTCACGAGGTTAAATAGTTTTTTAGTATATATTCTCATGCAAATTCATCTCAAAATTATCACACCCGTCCGTCTTGTCTACGAAGACGACATTGAACAAGTTTCGCTTCCGACACACGTTGGAGAAATCACTGTTCTACCCAACCATATTCCACTCGTTACGCTTCTGGGCACTGGCGTTATTACCGTGAAGAAAGACGGCCTCGAACACCACTTAGCCTCTTACGGAGGGTTTGTGGAAATCTTGCCGGATTCACAGGTGAATATCCTTGCGGACAACGCGGAACGCGCCGAAGATCTCACCTTAGAAAAAGTGGAAGCTGCGAAGATTCTAGCAGAGGCAGCCCTAAAGGAAACTCGTTATGCTGATGAGGGCGGACATGCCTCCGCGGTTGCCTCGCTTGAGCGAGAACTCGCGCGTATGAAAGCGCTTCGGAAGCGCAGCGCCGGAAGACATACATCTCGCGACATTAATACAGAAACTGATGTCTGATACGAAAGGAGGACAAACACACTCGGTTTCACACGATTGCAACGCAATCGTATTTACCTGTATTGACTTCCGACTTCATCCTGCGGTTGAATCTTTCTTCAAGAAAACATATAAATCGTTTGATCTCACCTCAATCGCAGGTGCGGTAAAATCGCCGCGCCTTATGATGGAACAAATTGAAATATCATCTCGATTGCATCATGTTAAAAAGGTTGTTCTTACGATGCATATGGACTGCGGAGCATGGGGTGGGAACAGGGCATTTGAGAGTGACCATATTGAAGCTACTCATCACAGAAAAGTGCTCAAGCTTGCCGGGACGCTTCTTTCTAAAAAGACTTCATTGCCAATACATCTCTACCTGATCCACCTCGCTTATAAAAAACGTAACTGGATACCGATTCCGCAAAGAGTAAACACAGTTTTGACAAAAACAGGATAACGGATATACTATTATTGTGGCTTGCTGGTATGAAGCCGCATATTAATTCTTAACAGAACGAAAACTCTACTCCGGCCGTTAAGTCCGTAGTGAGCGTTTTTTGTTCTTTTATAACATATGAAATACGCCTATGTTAGGAACCCGGCCGAAAGGGCAAAGAAATTGTGGCGGTTGATCAATGTACAATCCAAAAAGCGAGACGTAGAAACAGAACTCACAATTCTTAAAGCACTTCGTGAAAAATGCGGAGAAACGATATTTATAAAAATTGGCGCTACCTCAGAGAAATTGGAAGAGATGCGACTCCGAGGGCGGAAAGCTGAACTTTGCCGATTGGCAAAGCGATTCAAAAACGCATTGAGAATAGAAGACATGTCAAAATACCTTTCTAACTTGCATATGCAAGTATGCAACCTGTTAAATACAGGATCCTTGCGAAAAGATAATTAAGGTTCGCTCACGTAATTAGCGCGTACCTAAGCGGTTGAAATCCTTCAACCGCTTTTTGTTGATTATGATACAATTAAACTGTTCAAACTGAAGTCACATATGCAAGAACAGATTATCCACCTTGTTCATTTCGATACGCCGCTTATCTTTGGCGTTGAATTAAGTTTCTTGATTACCGGTGTGGCCATTGTGGTGACTTTGAGTCTCGGTATTTTGTTTCATCTAAACGGCAAAGGTAATGCGACTAATAAACTTCTTGCTTACTTTTGCTTCACTAATGTCTTTTATAATTTAATTAACTATACGACGATTAATCCACGATTTGCTTCAGTAGCGAGTCTTTCGGATTGCGGAGCAGGGAGCGGGATCCCTTTATCTCAAAGTTTATACTTTTGTTTTGAAACAGAATTGTGGTTGATACGTCTCGTAATGTGGAGTTGGCCCTTTATGTTCCCCGCCCTAATTTTGTTTGCTCACATCTATCCAGGGAAGATATTTTCAGTTTCTAAAAAACGAATCACCACAATTCTCATATGGTTTGGTGTTATTTCTGTGATGGGACTTACGCCTTTTGTGTTTTCCGGCATTGATGAAATGAAGGCCTTTGAAAAGGGCATTATCGCCCCACAACCGTTCATTGGCGGATTGTTTATCTACGCACTTAGCGTTTTCGGTAGCGTTATATGGTCAATGATAATTTTATGGAAAAAACGTAAGGTGGCACAAGGAGTTGAGCGCACCTATTTCCAATATCTGGTTGGTACACTTATGTTGTACTTTGTATTGACCATTGTCTTTAGTTTCATCCTTCCTGCTGGGCTAGAAAATCCGAGTTTTGTGCAATACGCGCCAATGTTTATTTTACCGTTTGTTTTTGCCTGCGCCTATATTATTTTGCGTCATAAGTTTATCGCGGCGACACGTTTGGTTACTACCCAATTTTTTATCACAGGTTTCTGGCTTGTGCTCCTGATGCAGGTATTTTTATCTGATAGTTTTGAGCAAATGCTTATAAATACTCTTATTGTGTTTGCTTCCATCGTATTTGGATATTTAGTACTTCGTAGTATATTCGAGGAAATGGAGCAAAGAGGGAAGGTCGAATTCTTGAACTCACAGCTTAACGATTTCAATATAAACCTTCGGAAGAAAGTTGATGAGCAGACCAAGGAAGTACAGCTGGCATATCAAGTTGAAAAGAGGGCCCGTATGGAGATTGAAGAACTCTCAAAAGCTAAAGATCAGTTCGTCCTTACGACTCAACATCACTTAAGAACCCCACTCACCATCATCAAGAACTATGTTGACTTGCTACCCAACGCGATTAAGGAACAAGACCCCCATCTTAACGATTTTGTTGCAAGGCTTCAGCGATCTTCTACTGAAATATTGGAGCTGGTTAGCGAATTGCTTGAAGTTTCGCAGGTACAAGCGGGAGTAATCTCCCTGAATCTTAAGCCGGTTGAACTAAAACCATTGATTGATACGATTGTTAATGATTTTCAGAAAAAGATTAATGACAAACATATCCAAGTTAAATTCGAAGGTGATCCTTCGCTGTGGCCTTTTATTGACCTTGACGAAGAGAGAATGAAGCGTGCCTTCAGTATACTTATCCATAATGCGGTCATGTATAACACCGATAGCGGAGAAATTTCCTTTAAAGGAGAAGAAAAAGAGCATCCTATTGAACAGGGCAAGAAAATTTTTAGATTAAGCATCCGTGATACCGGGTTGGGATTTACTAAAGGCGAGATTGATAAATTATTCATCCAGATGTTTTCTCGTGGAGATGAGGCTCAAAGAATTAACCCGTTGGGACGAGGAACTGGTTTGGTGTTAGCAAAATCTATCGTAAACGCTCACAAAGGGAAAATGTGGGTAATCTCCGACGGCAGAGGGAAGGGAAGCACGTTTTTTGTTGAACTAGAGGTATAACAATAAAACAATCAATAGAGATTATTCCGTTTTGACTTTAAGTTTGCGGCTCTTGTTACGATGGATTTTAGGGAGGTGAATAGTTAAGATGCCGTTTTTAATGCTGGAATGAGCTTTATCGGGGTCTACCTCTTGCGGCAGAATGATTGAACGGGAAAATTTTCCCCAGAAACATTCTTGATAGAAGTAATCGGCTTCATCAATTTTCTCTTCGCGGCGTCTTTCTCCGTGGATAGTGACAGACTCACTTGTTACGTCAATATCTATGTTCTCCGGATCAACACCAGCGATAGTTGATTCAACAATAATATCGTCAGGCGTTTGATATACATCGACAGTCAACTGTCCTTCGCCCTCCTCATTTATATTCGCAGTCTCTTTTTCCTTAGCCTTGTCTTTGTCCATTTTCTTTTATTATATCAAAGTCGTAGAAAAGAAAAAAGGAAGCGATGATCAAGATAGCTGTAGCATAGATTGGAGCAATACTAAACTTAAGAATAACATAATTAAAACTGGCATGGAGCAACACGGCTATAATTAAACCGATTAAGGTTCGTTTCTTAGCCCAGTAGAAACCAACGAACCCTGAAGCCAACGCGTGAAGCAGAGTAGCGCCCACTGCTCTTAGAACTATTGTTTCAAGAATGACCTCCGAGCCTCCTTTAAGCAGAAAAAGAGTATTTTCGATAGCAGCGAAACCAAGAGCGCCGGTAATCATATAAATCATGGCATCAAGCGGTTCATCGAGGTATTTACTCTTTCTCAAAGCTAAGTAAACGGCCGCGAATTTAACTAATTCTTCTATGAAAGAAAGTATTATAAACGAGATTCCATCGGTTTCTTTGATATCAAGTTTCGTAAAGAGCGTATCCCGAAAAACTAGTTGGATGGCCGCGGCGACAAGGGCCGAAACTATGCCTACGAGGAAAATTCTCACCACCACTTTTTTGGGTTCCGGATGCGCTCGATCTTCAAGAAGGAAGAACATAAGCCAAACTATCGCTGGCAAGAAGCCCAGACCAGCGGATAGAAGATAGTCGTTTGTTACCATTTTTCAGTAAGAAGCATTTTAGATTTCTTTCTCGTAAGATTAGGTAGTAAACCCCATACTTCTTCCGTGACAAAAGGAACGAAAGGATGAAGTATCGTGAGAGACCCTCTAAGTATGGTTACAAGCATTTCTTGGGCAGATTCTCTATCAGTACGGTTTTCGCTATTTAATCTAGGCTTTGCTTCTTCGATAATTTTGTCGGCAAAAGTATGCCAGAAATAGTGATATATAGTCTCGCCAGCTCTATTGAAATCAAACTTTTCTATATATTTTTCAACTATTTTTTTGGTATCGGCTAATTCTTTAAGATATTTCTTGTCTCCGGCGGTTAATTTAGCTTTAGTCTTAAAGGGTCGATAGTTTATAATCACAAACCTTGAAGCGTTCCATACTTTAGTAGTGAAATTTCTGTATCCTCTTACCTTATCCTCGGATAGTTTCATATCATTCCCGGGTCCCGTGCCAACAATCAAAGATAATCTAGTTGCGTCAGCACCATATTTTTCTATCATGCTAAGCGGGTCGATTATGTTGCCCAAAGACTTACTCATCTTTCTTCCTTGCCCATCTCGTACCAGTCCGTGGAGATAAACTGTTTCAAAAGGAGTCTCCCCCAAAAGAAATCCGCTCATAAGGATCATGCGGGCTACCCAAGGGAAAAGAATATCGTAACCAGTTTCAATCACGTTTGTCGGATGGAAAGTCTTTAGATCCGCGGTTTTTTCTGGCCATCCCAGAGTAGAGAACGTCCATAATCCAGAAGAGAACCAGGTATCCAAAACATCTTCGTCTTGTTTCCAACCCTCTCCTTCTGGCGCTTTTACTCCACAATAAATCTCGTTACCTTTGTACCAGACAGGTATTCTGTGGCCGAACCATATTTGGCGGCTAATACACCAATCTCGCAAGTTATTTATCCAGTGGAAATAAATCTTTTCAAATCTGGACGGCAATATTTTTATCTGTTTGGATTTTATAACTTGTTGCATTAAATCCTTTAGAGATATTCTAGCGTGGGATTTTATACCTTTGATTTTCGAGTTCTTTATCTCAAATTTTTTATTAACATCAACAAACCATTGTTCCTTGATTTGCGGTTCTATTATGCCGCCACCTCGACTATTCACGGCAACTCGGTGCATATAGTTTTCGTCAACTTTTCCTAACATTCCCTTAGATTTCAACTTTTCAACTATAAGCGGCCTAGCTTTTTTGATATGTAAACCGGCAAACTCGCCAGCAATAGGTAAGAGCCTGCCTTTATAGTCAATTATCTGTTCCTTATCTAATTCATGTCTTTGGGCAATTTCGAAATCGGCGTTGTCGTGCCAAGGGGTGACAGTCATTACTCCCGTACCAAAATCCATATCTATAGATTTATCTTTGATAACCGTGGCGATTACCGGACCATTAATCCACTCCAAATCAATTTTTTCTCCATGCTTGTACTTTTGGTAACGTTTGTCGGCGGGATGCATGACAACGTATTTGTCTCCGAATTTCGTTTCGGGCCTGGCCGTCCCAATTACAAACGGGCCATATTTCAAATAATAAAATTGAGATTTTTCCTCTATCCATTCCACTTCATCGTCGGACACGGTAGTTTGTAATTTTGGATCCCAATTTACTATGCGAGCGCCTCGGTAAATTAGCCCCGCTTTATACATCCTCACGAATGTTTCCATGACCGCTCGATAACGTTTTTCGTCCAAGGTATAAGCATAACGGCTCCAGTCCAAAGACGATCCCATACGTTTTAATTGATTAACGATAGTACTCTTACTTTCCTCGGTAAAAATATTAATGCGTTTTAAGAGTTCTTCCCGTCCGAGATCATAGCGCGTCTTCTCTTCCTTCTTATATATCCCACTTTCAACCTTCGCTTGCGTGGCAATAGCCGCCGAATCTGTGCCGGGTAGCCAGAGTGTCTTTAAGCCCTTCATCCGAGCGTAGCGAACCATTATATCCTCAATAACTAGCATGGCGGCATGTCCCATATGCAAAGTTCCGGTCACGTTCGGCGGAGGTAAAACTATAGAAAAAGCCTTAGCAGATTTTTTAGTAATGCCCTTTTTAACGCAGATATCCGGGTTGAAAAAGCCCGATTTTTCCCACTTTTCATAAATCCTTTTTTCTGTATTCTGTGAGTCGAAACGCGTGTCCATGTAAGTCTATGTTACTATATTGATAAGTTTTGAAGCAACATGATTGTAATCCTTCACAATATTCGCAGCCTATATAATGTAGGGTCAATTTTTAGAACTGCCGATGCCGTGGGCGCGGAGAAAATCTATCTTTGTGGTATTACACCCAAGCCAATTGATGAATTCGGGAAGCCGCGGGAACAATTAACCAAAGTTTCTTTGGGAGCTGAAAAATATGTGCCTTCGGAAAAAGTCTCTGGAACAAACAGCTTAATAAACCGTCTTAGAAAAGAAGGCTATAAAATTTTTGCCGTTGAACAAGATAAAAAATCAATACCGTATTACAAACTATATTCTTCCGTAAGAAGCGGATCCTCCTCTGGAGGGAAATTCTGCCTCATATTAGGCAGTGAAATTGCGGGGTTGCCGCCTTCAATCTTAAAGAGTGCGGACAAAATTTTAGAAATCCCCATGTTAGGCAAGAAAGAGTCGCTAAATGTTTCGGTTGCTTTCGGTATTGTAGCCTATCATTTAACTTTTGGTTACAGAGGAGGTTTGAAGATACATGTTTAGAAAACCAAGTTTTTTTGTATTTCTTATAGTTTTTGGAATTGTTCTTACTGTAGTTTATAACTATAGTAGTGATTCGAGCGGGAACCACATTCCCAAAATTATTTTGGGAGGGAAAGAATTTCTAGTCGAGATTGCCGACACGCGGGAAAAATATATACGGGGACTCTCCGGTCGCAACAGTTTAGATGAAGATAAAGGAATGCTATTCTTGTTTGATAAGCTTGACACCTACGGCTTCTGGATGAAAGACATGAAATTTCCCATAGACATTATTTGGATAAATGGTGATAAAGTTGTCTATGTTTTGCCCACAGTAAATCCCGGATCTTACCCTAACATCTTCACACCCCCAGTATCAGCCGATAAGGTTTTGGAAATTAACGCTGGCTTATCTAGAAAGTTCGACATCACCGAGGGCGCTCCGTTCATATTGAAATAAGTAAATTAACCTACATGGAAAAGAAAACCATAAAAAACAGAGTAAAAATATTCGGCCTAGAGAGAAATGCTTTTTTTCTGGGACTGGTCAGCTTATTTAACGATTTCTCAAATGAAATGATCCAATCGGTAATGCCGGTTTTCTTGGGTGTCATCCTAGGCTTACCTCCATTAGCGATAGGCACGATTGAAGGTGTAGCCGATGCCATCGCGAGCTTCCTCAAAATAATTTCCGGGTGGGTTTCTGATAAAACGCGTGAGCGAAAAAGGTTGGCTATATTAGGTTATATAATTTCAGTTGCTTCTAGACCTTTTTTAGCTCTAGCAACTTCACTTTCGCACGTATTCACTTTGAGGGTGATTGATAGAGTTGGCAAAGGAATTCGCGATGCCCCACGCGATGCGCTTCTCGCCGAGTCGGTTTCCGAGCCTGAATTGGGGAAGTCTTTTGGTTATCACCGTGCCATGGATGCCCTAGGTGGAACGATGGGACCCTTGGCGGCTTTTATTTTACTTCCGGCCTTTTATTACAATTACCAAGCGCTCTTTATAGTTGCTTTCTTTATAGGCCTTTTATCACTTTTATCTTTCTTTTTCGTGGAAGACAAAAAACCGGCTCTCGGAGTGAAAGTGCCTGAATTGAATTTCAGATTGCTCGAAGAAAATAAACATTTCGCTTTTTATCTCGCCGCCATATTTATCTTCGGACTAGGAACTCTTCCCATAACTCTTATGCTTCTCTACCCTGTTAGCATTCAATTGATTAAAGGAGTATCTTCTTTGGCCAACATCCCCCTCGTTTATTTCGCCTACAGCATAACTTTTGTGCTAACGGCCATTCCTTTGGGCAAATTCGCCGACAGTGTTGGCAAGCGGGTTACAATTTCGATAGGATTTGCCCTAGCCGTTATCGCTTATTTAGGTTTAGCATACTCCACAAGTTTCGGGGCGGTACTTTTCTTTTTTATTGTCTTTGGTATTTATAGCGGTGCCACCGACGGAGTCGAACGCGCTTTAGCCGCCCGCCTCATTGATAGAAATCTTTTAGCTACCGGCGAGGGGATGTTAAATGCCGCCGTGGGATTATCGTCTTTGCTCTCGGGACTTATTGGCGGCGCCTTGTGGACTTTTTACGGTCCCGCCGCGGCGTTTATCTACGGAGCTGTCTTATCTTTGATAGGCTTGTGTGTTTTTCTGGTTTTCGCTTTCAGAAAATAACTGTATAATCAACTTAATATGACCAAAATAGCTATCAACGGTTTCGGGAGAATTGGGCGCCTGTTTTTTAGACAATCCTTTGGTAATGCCAACTTTGAGATAGTGGCGATTAACGATTTAGGGAACATTGATAACCTTGCTTATCTTTTGAAGTACGATTCTGTTTACAGGGGTTATGGCAAGGAAGTAAAAGTTGATGATAGTAATCTTGTTGTTGATGGCAAGAGGATTGCTTTTCTCCAAGAGAAAGACCCGACAAAACTTCCGTGGAAAAATTTGGGGATTGATGTCGTGGTTGAATCAACCGGAGTTTTTGAGTCTTACGAGAAAGCAAAAGTTCATATTGCTTCCGGCGCGAAGAGGGTTGTGATAACGGCCCCCGCAAGTGATGCCGATGGCGCGGAAGGAAAAACTGTTTTGGTGGGGGTAAATGACGAAGAAGCCAAGGGAGTGGTTTTGACTTCAAACGGCTCTTGCACAACCAATGCCGCCTCTCCGGTGATTCAAATAATGTCGGAAAATCCGGGAATCATGAAAGCGGTGTTAAGCACCGTTCACGGATATACCGCGACCCAGAGCATTGTTGACGGGCCGACTAAGGGCAATGATTTTCGGAGAGGCAGGGCGGCTGCTCAAAACATAGTGCCTTCGACAACCGGCGCCGCTACGGCTGTAACCCGTGCCATTAAAGAACTATCGGGAAAATTCGACGGGCTTTCTTTCAGGGTTCCCGTTGTAACCGGCTCCATCGCCGACATTACATTTATCGCGAAGCGAGCCACGACAGTCGAAGAAATAAACGACATTTTCAAAAAGGCAGCCGCCGAGCCACGCTGGCAGGGAATCTTAGCGGTCACCGAAGACCAGATAGTTTCTTCCGACATCATCGGCGCGCCTTACGGAGCCATAGTGGATTTAAAATTCACCAAGGTCATAGACGGCGACCTAGTGAAAGTCCTTTCGTGGTACGACAATG
>CAZFGN010000011.1:0-16622 GCA_964518695.1 uncultured Candidatus Saccharibacteria bacterium | reverse complement strand
CTTTGTTCAAGATAGATTTGCCTACCTCCATCTCGGAGATATCAAGGAATTCGTTGACTAGGCTACCAATCCTATCTGTCGCTTCTTCGGCTTTCTCGAGATATGTTTTGGTAGTTTCTCCCAGTGGTTCGGTCTTACCGGAGAGAACTGATTGCAAATAGCCTTTGACTATGGTTAGAGGGGTTCTTAGATGGTGCTGGGTGGTGAGGATAAATTGGTCTTTGGCTTTGTCCAGTTCTTCGAGTTCTTGACGAGCTTTCTTTTCTACTTGGTAGGATTGCTGTATCTCTTGGGTTTGTTCGGAAACTTTCTGTTCGAGGCTGCGGTTCAGATCTGCGAAATTGGCGTTGGTTTTATCCAATTCCACAAGAAGTCGTTTTTGCTCTTCGGTCAATTTCTGCAACTTGATGGTACTTCGCGCAATCACAAAGAAAATAATGATTGCGAGAAGAAAAGTACCAGCGGCAAGCGCGATGGCTTGTCGCTCACCGTCAAGTGCCCGCGACCGCGGCTGTTCAACAAAAACACCCCATTTTACAACCGGGACAAGCATACCAACGGTAAACGTATCCTCCCCGTTTTCATTGATATACCGATCCTCTAAGGCGAGCCCGTCGGCAACAACACCATCCACGAAAACTCTTTTGACTATGGCGCGTGCGCCGTAATTATCGCGCCGGAGGATTTTAGCAATATCAGGGTTCAGGATCTCCACTCCATCGCGATCAAGAACATACGCATGTCCCTCACCAATCTTGAGAGTCCGAATAATAGAAATCAGGTTTTGCACATCTAGTTCGGCAATTATAACCCTATCGATGAACTCTCCTTTTGTGGGAACGGGCACAACGAGAGTCACGTGTACCTCGCCATTTGGTAAAATGACGGGTGCAGTAAAGGCGGCTCTATTTTGAAGCGCGAGATAGAACGATGTGTTTCTGGATTGGTCAATCAATTTTTCCGGCGGAAGCACTCCTGAAGAGTCGACGCGCACGAGCTCTTTTCCGCTCCGATCAACCAAGGCAATGCTTATAAAAATAGGATTGCGCAGTAGAAGGTAACGGAATGTGCTGTTAATTCGTTGGGGTTCTTCAAAAACCTCTCCCGCAACCCCTTTGGCTTCGTTAAGCGCGTTTTGAAGCGAGCCATTGATCTCTGACTGGACGCGTTCGGCAATAGTAAGCGCGAATAAAGACGCCGACGCACGCGTGTTGCGCAAAGTCGGAACTAGCCATATCACATTCAAGGCGACAAGTCCAAGCATGGTCAGTATAAAAAACACTCCTTGTCGAGCTAGGATTGTTCGAATATTGTACATATGGAAATATATCTCGCAAACTCTTATTTCCCAATAATCACTTCAGCTTCTTTGAGTAACTGCGGGTCAAGAGTAACACCAATGGCACGAGCAGTATTAAGATTGATCGTAAGTTGAAACTTATTAGGCACCTCAATAGGAATCTCTTCCGGCTTCTTGCCTTGCAAAATCTGGTGCGCAATCGTACCGGCTTGGCCTCCACTTAAGGCATAATCCGGTCCGAATCCGATGAGCCCTCCGCGCTTTACTTGATCGGTGTCAAAAACGCCTAACGGAAGTTTTTCCTTGATTGCCTGTTTGACATAATCATCGAGACTACCCCAGATGAGCGAATCTCCACCTATGATCATGCCCTGTACCCGCTCCGAGGTGATGCCCGCTAAAGTTGGTACGATTTCTTCTTTAGTACGCACAGTGAAAAATACAAGCTCAATACCTAACTTTTTGGCTTCCTCCTGGGCAACCGCTACTGACCTATTCGCCGAAGGGTCATTCAGCTCTAGCGCGCTCCGCGGCATAGCGATTTTTTTGATGCCTGGAACGATGCGGTTCAACAGTTCGATTCGTTTCCCAGTAAGCTCGGCCGAAAGACTGGTTACCCCCGTAACGTTGGTACCTGGCTTTTCAATACTCTTCACAATTCCCGCCGCCACTGGATCTGATAGCGATGCAAAAACAATTGGAATCGGGTTTGGCATCTTTTGTGTTGCCCGGTACGCTGCTTGACTCGCCGGAGTAGAGTAAGTGTTGATAAGGTCGACGCCTGCGTTTACAAAATCCTGCGCGGCCTTATCTAGTTCGTCTTTAGTTGAGAGATAACGCACATCATATATCACATTTTGCCCATCGACATATCCCAACTCCTTTAACCGATCTTGAAATCCTTTGATAGCAACTTCATATGAACCGCGGCCGCGGGCCAAAAAACCGATGTGATATACGCGCGCCGGATTTGATGATGTCGTCGAGCGATCTTGCATCCGCGTGATTGCGAAAAACCCTCCCACAAGAATTAAGAACACTGCTATACCAATTATTATTTTTTTCATTGTCATTATTGTTTTTGTTGATGATTTTTATTTCCCAATGATAACTTCAGCTTCTTTGAGTAATTCGGAGTCAAGAGTGATCCAGATAGCGCGGGCAGTGTCAAGGTTGATGGTAAGGAGAAGCTTCTTTGGTGTCTCAACAGGAATGTCTCCCACCTTCTTGCCTTTTATAATCTTGTCTGAAATAATGGCTACCTGCTGTCCCATCACGGTATAGTCCGGACCAAAACCAATGAGCGCTCCGCGCTTCACCTGATCGGTATCAAAGGCGGCAAAGGGAATCTTCTCTTTGATTGCCTGATTGATGTAATCGCCAAGACCACCCCAGACGAGTGAGTCACCACCTACAATCATCCCTTGTACGCGCTTTGCTGTAATACTCGCCGCACTTGATGTAATTTCTTCCTTGGTGCGCACCGGGAAAAATACCAACTCAATGCCTAACTTTTTAGCCGCCTGTTCGGCAAGCGCTGCCGACCTATTCACTGCAATATCATTCAGCTCTACCGCGCTCCGCGGCATAGCGATTTTTTTGATGCCGGGAACGATGCGGTTCAATAATTCGATTCGTTTCGGGGTAAGATCGCTCGCAAGACTAGTCACTCCCGTGACATTGGTATCCGGCTGTTCAATAGTCTTCACAACTCCTGCCGCTATCGGATCTGATAACGACCCGAAAACAATGGGAATAGGGTTTGGCATCTTTTGTGTTGCCCGATATGCCGCTTGAGTTGCCGGAGTGGAGTAGGTACCAATTATATCGAGGCGTGCATCCACAAGCTCCTGCGCAACTTGATCAAGTTCCTCCTTAGTTGAAACGTATCGTATATCATAAGTTACGTTTTGTCCCTCAACGTATCCTAACTCTCGCATCCGTTCTTCAAATCCTTTGATAGCAACTTCATATGACCCGTGACCGCGTGATAAAACCCCGATGTGATATATGCGAGATGGGATGGATGGGGTAGACAAAGGAGTTGAGGGATTTCGCATCCGCGTGATTGCGAAAACACCTACCACAACAACGAAGAACACTACTATACCAAGTGTTAGTTTTTTCATTGTTTTTTTATTTTTCTCATTAGTGCGACTACTACGTTTGTATTGCTTTCATTATAACATACCGGTCAAAGATTCCAAATACAAAGAAGTGGTTCATCGCGTTTCAGATCAGCTCAACTTTTGAAGCCAGAACGAAATCGTTCTCCGACAACCCTCCTATGGTATGAGTCCATAATTCAATGATCACTTTGTTGTAAAAGATATGAATATCGGGGTGATGCCCTTCGCCTTCGGCAAGCACGGCAACCGCATTAACAAATCTCATAGCATCTTTGAAATCTTTAAACTTGAAGCTAAGCCTGATTTTTTTGGCTTTCACCACTTCCCATTTTTCTTTAAGCGAAGAGATGTATTCCTTTATTTCCACTTCGTTAAAAGGGGCAGCTCCAGCTTCACAAGGAACGCACCTCTTTTGAGTCAAATTCATAAATATATCTAAATCATATATCACAATTCTATCTTTAAAAAGTCAAAGCCGGTAAAAATACCGGCTTTCATAAATTGTGTACGTACTAGTCCAAAGGATAACCCTCTGAATGCATGGCTATAACTTCGTCTTTTATCTCGCGCAGCTTTGCCAACTTAAGAGAATACCAAGGACCGATAGCCTCCATTATCCGGCTTAGACGGCAACCGCCTGGATTGGCCGTAATATAGGTTTCCACTCGAGGATAAAGCATATAGAGGGCAGCTTCGGTTGCAATCCTACGTTTTTCTCTAAACTTTCTATTCTCGGGCGTTAGGAAATAACCGACCCTCTCAAGCTTTTCCATCGTCGTGAATGTATCCTCATAGCCGTCAGTGTAAAACATCTCGATCGGCTGCCATATAAGTCTTATATCCGGGAAAAGCGTTCTAATGAGAATATCAATCTTTCCTTGTGTTCTAGCACGTATTTGAACAACTTCTCTCGCCTGCTGTTTTTTTACAGACATATATCATTGATTAGACAATTAATTAGTAAGAAAAGTCGACCTTTTTATTAAATAACTGGTCTTGGTCTCACCGGAACGTACTTTAAAATACAATGAAAACAATAATAAGTCAAAACAAACTTACCCGTGCCTTACCTCAATTACATCGCCGTCTTCTAGAACGTAATCCTTGCCCTCTAAACGCAGCCAGCCTTTCTGCTTAGCGGCAATCCAGGAGCCGGCTTCAAGCAATTTTGCCCAATTAACAACCTCCGCCCTTATGAATTTACTCTCAAAATCGGAATGGATTACTCCGGCAGCCTGCGGAGCTTTAGTCGCTTTCTCAATCGTCCAAGCGCGTGTTTCATCCTCCCCGGTCGTTAAAAAGCTTATAAGACCCAGAACCTCGTAAGCCTTGTTTATTAAAGCGTTGGCTTCCGAAGCCGAATTTAAGTCAACTATTATATAGTCGGCTCCCAAGGATTGGACCTTATTTTTGAGCTCTTCACCAACTTCATTTTCCAAACCGTTCAGAAGATAAATCTGCGCCTTAGCCGTTAGTAGATGCAACTCTTCTATAATGGGTTCCGAAACAATTCCTTTATCCAACCTTAAAACCATAATGCCATCGTTCAAGCTATCGTAAACAATCTTCAGCGTTTCTAAATCTTTAACTTTTTGCTTATCGCCCGTTTTCGCTTCTTTCTCTAATCTCTGTTCACGATTATGAACAACTTCCAAATCCTTCAGAATAAGCTCTGAATTTATTATTTCTATGTCTCTTACGGGATTAACGTCATTTTCAACGTGTAAAATTTCTCCCGACTTAAAAACTCTCACCACTTGAACTATCGCCCTTACTTCTTTGATATTGGAAAGAAACTGATTCCCCAATCCCTCGCCCTTATTGGCGCCCTTAACCAAACCGGCGATATCATAAAATTCCACAACCGCCGGAATAATCTTCTTGGACTTGCTCATAGCCGTGAGTTTATCCAACCGTTCATCCGGAACCGTTACAACCCCGACATTGGGGTCGATAGTGGCGAATGGATAGTTGGCGATATTTACTTCCTGTTTCGTCAAAACCTTAAATAAAGTCGACTTGCCGACATTAGGCAAACCGACAATCCCAATTGATAGTTTCTTCATTCCACGGTAACGCTTTTAGCCAAATTCCTCGGCCTGTCGACATCATATCCTTTTTCCACTCCGACATAATAAGCGAAGAGGTGCAAAGGCACAACAGCGAGAAGCGGGGTGAGCATTTCCAAAGTTTTAGGAATGTAGATAACGTCATCGGCAACCTGCGCAAGGTTTTTATCACCTTCTGTTCCAATCGCGATTACCGGCCCGGCACGGGCTTTTATTTCTTCAATATTAGAAATCATCTTTTCATAAACCGAGTCCTGCGGCGCGATAGCAAGTGTCGGAAAGTTTTTATCAATAAGCGCTATCGGTCCATGTTTCAGTTCGCCAGCGCCATACCCTTCTGCGTGCACATAGGCAATTTCTTTTATCTTCAAGGCCCCCTCAATGGCAACCGGCAAATTATATTTTCTCCCTAAATAAAAGAAGTGTTCGTAATCTTTGTATTTTACGGCCAGATTTTTAATAGCCTCTTTATTCTGTAAAATCTTCCCTATCAATTCAGGAATCTTCTGAAGCTCGCTAACTATTCGCTTTCCCATAGTAATGGACATTTCTCTTTTCCTCCCGATAAAGACCGTAAGCAACGCGAGAATTGAAACTTGCGAAACAAAAGATTTAGTAGCCGCGACTCCTATTTCCGGCCCGATATGCTGATAAACGCCGGCGTCGGTAGAACGACTCACGGTCGAACCCACAACATTCACGACCCCTAAAGCCGGCACGTTCTTCTCTTTAGCCTCGCGAAGACTAGCTAAGGTATCCGCGGTCTCACCTGATTGTGATATAACCAAAAGAACATCGTTCTTCCTAAAAACCGGCTTCCGATAACGGAATTCCGAGGCAATGTCCACTTCCGTAGGCACACCCGCGTATTCCTCAAGCATATATTCCCCGACCCTGCCGGCCAAATAAGCGCTGCCACAGGCGGAAATTATGATACGTTCCGCCTCGCGCAAAATCCTTTCCACATCTTTCAACCCGCCAAGAACCACATTTCCGTCATCCGGCAAAAGACGCCCCCGAATTGAATTTTTAACTGCCTCCGACTCCGCCATAATCTCTTTGAGCATAAAATGAGGGTAGCCGTCTTTCCTCGCCGATTCGATATCCCAATTCAAAGTATGAGTCTTTTTATCTATGGAATTCCTGTTCAAATCGTAAATGTGATGTTCCCCCCTCATTACCACGGCCATTTCACCATCATCCAGATAAATAACGTTCTTAGTATGTTTTAAAACTGCCGAAGCGTCGGAAGCGATTAAATATTCATCATTGCCGACGCCCATCAAGAGCGGACTAAAATTCCTGGCCGCCACAAGTACATCCGGCTCATCCGCGCTTAAAACTACCAGTCCATAGGTGCCTTTCAAGAGTTTAAGAGTTTGTCTCACGGCCTCTTCCAAATTACCGGCGGATTTATCGTTTAAAAAACTTTCTACAAGATGTGGTATAACTTCGGTGTCAGTCTCGGATTTGAAGATATGTCCAGCACTAATTAATTTCTCTTTCAGCTCTTTATAGTTTTCTATTATGCCGTTATGAACCACCCATATTTTCCCCTTACAATCGGAATGAGGGTGTGCGTTAGCCTCGGTCACACCGCCGTGGGTCGCCCATCTGGTATGCCCGATTCCCACCCTAGAATCCGTTTCGGCTAAACTTCCTATTTTTTCTTCTAAGGCTTTGACTTTCCCCACCGCTTTTTTCGTCGCGATATTTTGTCCATCATAAACAGCTAATCCCGCCGAATCATAGCCGCGGTATTCCAAACTCTTAAGCCCGTCTAAGAGAATTGGAACAGCTCTCTGTTTGCCTATATAACCAACAATCCCACACATATTTGAAGTATACAATAAATGCTACTATCTTGATTGTTATATGTCTTCCCCACTTCATATTCTTAAAACCCTGTTCGGTTACGACGCTTTTCGATACCAGCAGGAAGAAATCATCCAAACGGTGCTTGATGGGCATGACGCGTTCGTATTGATGCCTACGGGCAGCGGGAAGTCGCTGTGCTATCAGATTCCCTCTTTGTTATTTGACGATGTAACAGTAGTGGTATCGCCATTAATCGCGCTGATGAAAGACCAAGTGGATGCTTTGCATCTAAGTGGAATACCAGCCGCGTATCTTAATTCGACGCTTACTTTTTCCGAAGAGGCTCTGATTCTCTCACGGTTACGTCGTCACGAGTTGAAACTCTTGTACGTTTCTCCCGAAAAACTTTTCGCTAACGAGGGAACGTTCTTGGATTTCCTCAAGGAGATTCGCGTTGCTTTATTTGCTATTGACGAGGCGCATTGTATCTCCCAATGGGGACATGACTTTCGACCGGAATATCGTGAACTTTCCCGTTTGAAAGAGGAATTCCCACATGTCCCTATTATTGCTCTCACGGCCACAGCTGATCATGTGACTCAAAAAGATATTCTCCAAAAATTAGCGCTTCAAGATTCCACAGTATTTGTTTCCAGTTTCAATCGCGCCAACATCCACTACTTTGTTACACCTAAACGTAATAGTTATGAAAGATTGATCGAGTATTTAAGTAAACGCAAAGGAGAGACGGGTATTATTTATACTTTATCGAGACAATCAACGGATAAACTGGCCGAGCGTCTAAATGAAGATGGTTTTTCGGCTAGGCCATACCATGCCGGTTTGGACAAGGTAACGAGGGACAAACATCAAGAGTTATTTCAGAAAGACGAGATTAATATTATTGTCGCGACCGTTGCTTTTGGTATGGGTATCAACAAATCAAATGTGCGGTTTGTAGTGCATATGGACTTGCCGAAAAATATTGAGGGTTATTACCAAGAAACCGGGCGCGCGGGAAGGGACGGACTCAAGAGCGAAGCGTTACTTTTTTATAGCAGCGGAGACGTAATAAAGCTTAAAAGTTTCGCGACGGTGGAGGGAAATCCTGAACAAACACGGATTATGTTGCGGAAGCTCGCCCAGATGGCAGACTTTTGTGAAATTAGAACATGTCGCCGAAAGTATCTACTCAATTATTTCGGCGAAATCACTCCGGATATATGTGGTAGTTGTGATGTCTGCCTTACGGATTACGTTACATTTGACGGAACGGTGATTGCTAAGATGGCAATCTCGGCCGTGTTGCGTTTGGAAGAACGGTTTGGCTTGAGCTATATTGTAGATTTCTTGCGCGGATCAAAATCGGAGAAGATAAAATCACGACATAAAACCCTCGAAACTTATGGTGTAGGCGCTAATATTTCCAGACAAGACTGGTTTCGCTTTATAAAAGACTTGATCACCATAGGTTATTTAAAACAGGTGGGCGATCAATATCCACTCGTCGTATTAACAAGAAAAAGCGCGGAAGTCATTAATGGAGAAAAAAAGGTGATATTCACAAAATCCGTAAACATAAAAGAGGTTGAAACAAAAGAAAGAGTTTATGAAGAAGATTTATTCATTGAGTTGAAAAAACTTCGGATGGAGTTGGCCCAAAAAGAGCGCGTACCTGCTTATATTATTTTCTCCGATGCCACCCTGCTTGAGCTTACAACATATCTACCACTAAACCTTGACGATATGCGCCACATCTCCGGTTTTGGTGACATAAAGATAGCACGCTATGGAGAAATATTTCTTGAGAGCATCGCAAAATATTGCCGAGAACGCCATTTGAATTCAAAAATATCAGAAAAACCATTCTCTTCCCGTCGCTCCCGCGACCGAAATTAGAAAGAGTTTGATAAACGAGCTAGTATACTATAACACCGATCGATGTTATAGTATACTAAATTACCTTTTGTGTTTATTTCTTGAATTTAATGCTTCTAACCTTTCTATGATAACTTATGGCAAACCTATGAGCTTCGTCTCTGACCTGTATTAAAGTTTTGGCTTGAACATCTCGAGAAACAATTCCTATAAATTCATTTTTCTTCCTAGTCGGACCTTTGGCAATACCGGCAACTGGTATCTTTAGACGCAATTCGGCTAACACAGCGCGAGCAACATTTACCTGCGGCCTGCCTCCATCAACTAAAATCAAATTAGGCAATGCCCACGAATTCCTAAAACGCCTTCTCAATACTTCTTTCATCATCGCTACATCATTAATCCCCCGCACCGTCCTGATTTTAAACTTTCTGTATTCGTTTTTGGCAGACCTCCCGTCAACAAAAACAACCATAGACCCCACGGCTGAAGCACCTGATATGTTTGAAATATCATAACCTTCTATTCTGTAACCAACCTCTTGTTTCTCATCTCCCGCAACCTCCCCCTCCGTAATAAGGGCAACTTCCTGGATATGCTCCAATGCTGAAATTTGCCGGCGCGTTTTTAACGCCTTTTCAAAACTAAGATTGTCACTCAACTTTTTCATTTCTTTCTTTAACCCTCTAAGAATCTTGCCTTTCTTGCCGTGAAATAACAGCTTGATATTACGAATATTTTTAAGATAATCGGCGCGGCTGACGGCGCCGACGCAAGTCCCTGGACAGAGACCGATTTCATAATCAAAGCATGCTCTCTTAAATTTGCCCAAAGTGAGCGGCGGATGCGTGCTCCAAGGGAAAATTTTTCTTACGATTTTCAAAGCTTCTCTCAAACTCGACGCGGAGGTAAACGGCCCGAACCGCTCCCCCATCGCCTCGTTTTTTCCTCTCGCCAAAAGCACCCTTGGGAAAACATCTTTAGTAATCTCAACATAAAGAAAACTTTTACCGTCTTTCTCTCTGACGTTGTACGGCGGTTCATACTCTTTAATCAGCTTCGATTCTAAAATCAGAGCCTCAATGGCAGTATCGGTTTTTCTAAAATCAATCTTTTTGATTTCAGCTACCAATCGGGCAATTCTTGAATCGTGGGCCTGCCCGCCGTAGCCTTGGCGTAGGCGGGGCCTTAAAAAATAGCTGCTGACCCGCCGTCTCAAATTTCCCGCTTTCCCCACATAGAGAATCTGGTTATTAACGCCGTGCATTAAATAAACCCCGGGCGTTTCCGGTAAATCCTTGTACATCAATTTATCTTGTTCTATAAGCTTAATCAATTGACACTGACATCTTATTTCTGTAACTATTAAAATAGTTCTTACCACATAGGGAGGATGGATACAATGTTTTTCGCGAACGAGTGGAAGGCGAAAAAGTGCCAAAGTTGTGGGAACCTGATAGCCAAAGAAGACGCGGAATACCATAACGAAGAATGGTATCATCGCTCTTGCTGGCTGGAAGGTTTATTGCGACTTAACATCGCGATAGCCCACTACAAAGAGGTGCAATGGGATGTTGTCTCCTGCTACTCTTAAAATGGCTAACTCCGGGCCTGGCAAAACATCGGGGGCATTGTTTATAATAACTCTAGCCCCCGAATTTCAAAACTGGACATTAAAAATTACTACGAGGATATGGGGTTTTTGGTACGGAGGGGCGACCCGAAACGTAATAGTGAAAATTCAGCAAGCTTCTTCTAAGGAGAGCTTAAAATTGCTTCTCTGTTTATAGGGACGCAACGCCATTTTTACTGTACGTCCGGATGGCTCCTTCGTATCGAACACCTCAAATCCAAATTATAAAACCACTCCTATGAGTGGTTTTCGCGTTTCGGAAAAATATGAAGAGAATAAAAATCCGCGCGGCTTTTTAGGCAGCGCGGACCTGGGTCAAATTACCGAATCACACTACTCTGACCCTCGGATAAGAAAACCGATGATACTTGAACCAAAATCTTATATACTCCATCCTACTGGATCCAATTCCTTTTAGCGTCAGGCAGGCATTTTCTATCTCCTTGCGAAAGATCATAAGCGTCTCCCTACTGGGCTTGCGCGGCCAAGGATCTTTTTCACGAAGATATCTAAGCCACCTTTCGGCTCTGGTTTTACAACCTTCAACTCGCAATTGTTCCAGCTCCTTGTCATTTGTCCCAATATACTCAAGAGTTACACCGAGTTTTTCAATATCATTACGGAGCGCATATATTAGGGATGGGTCTCCAAGTGTGTCAACATCGTATGAATCTCCAAGAACATGACGCCCGCGAATCCGACTAAGCGTATTCTTGGCAAGATGAAGCACACTATACCATTCCTTGGAGTCTGCTTTAATTAATGTCATATTTAAATGACAGCCTCAAGCCACCTTAATAAGATAAACCTATTAAGTTGATAGAAGCTGATTTTCATGATGATAATGATTAATTTATAAGCTTAGAGCATCAACAACTGTCGACTTAAATGGCGTCAGTTGGTTAGGACTGAAACCTTATATTCAGCTGTTAATGTACTTAGGTAAACCTAGATTGAAAAATACAATACCTTACCTAATATGTCAATTAGAACCGGGTTCTCACTAAAAAGCCCCGGAGGATCTCTGCGGGGCTATTTAACAACATATGCATCCAATCTCAACGTGCTATTATCCTGCCTGGAACCGAGGTGCCATCTAAACCATAACGTTTTATCAATGCCGGAATGCTTAATGATTATGCTCATGCTTTTTCGGCTGTAAGATCTCCTCGCTGGAGCAAAATAGATACTAAGAGTTCTACCATTATCCTTGTTAATCCACCTGTGATGAGAACCTCTGTAGTTACCCCTGAGAGGCACAAAATCATACTGCCTAAGAAACTGACTGACCTCCTTAAAATTCCAATTAGAGAATCCTCTAGACATATGTTTGATATTTAACTGAATATTTAAAAGAACCGTCGACTGCGGTTCTTTTTTATAAAACCAACAGTTCTCGGATAACCATTAAACTAACATAATCAATAAGCTTACTTCAACACCTTCCTCAAATACCCTCCCGTAAAGCTATCTTTGGTTCTAACAATATCTTCCGGCGTGCCCTCGCCTACTATTTTACCTCCTTTATCTCCACCTTCCGGACCCAAATCTATAACCCAATCGGCTGACTTAATAACGTCCAAGTTATGTTCTATTACAATCACGGTATTGCCTCTATCAACAAGTTTTTGTAAAACTTCTAGCAATTTTTTAACATCGTCGAAATGAAGACCCGTAGTAGGTTCATCTAATAAATAAAGGGTGCGATGCGTATCACGTTTGCCCAACTCTGCCGCAAGCTTCACTCTCTGCGCTTCACCGCCCGATAAGGTCGTAGCCGATTGTCCCAACTCTAGATATCCCAATCCCACTTCGTCTAATATCTTTAATTTTTCATGAAGCCAAGGAATATCCTTAAAGAATCCTGTCGCCTCCTCAACGGTCATTTTTAAAACTTCATAAATATTCTTTTTCTCACTCGCCCTGCCGCTGGGTGAGTATTTAACCTCTAAAGTTTCTCGATCAAATCTCTTGCCGTGGCAGATGTCACAAGTTACATAAACTGTGGGCAAAAAATGCATTTCGATAGCCAGATACCCATGACCCTCGCAATTTTCACAACGACCGCCTCTTACATTAAAACTGAATCTACCCGGCTTCCAACCCCTCACTCTCGAATCTTCAGTTGCCGAAAAGAGATCTCTAACATGCGTCCATGCCCCGATGTAGGTAGCCGGATTAGAACGAGGAGTCCTGCCTATTGCTCCTTGATCAACATTAATTACCCTATTCACATACTCAAGTCCCAAAATACTTTTATAAGCGCTCTGCTTATAGTTAGTGTGATTGAATTTATTAGAGAGAGCCTTGTAAATTACATCATAAACAAGAGTGCTTTTCCCGGAACCAGACACACCAGTAATAGCCACGAATTTTTTAAAAGGGATATTGACATTCAAATTTTTAAGATTATTCTGATTTACGCCACGCAACTTCAAAAAATCAGCACCATCTTTTACCGGCCTTCGTTTTTTAGGCAATTCAATCTTTTCCTCTCCGCGCAGATAGCGCAAGGTCAAGCTGTCTTGTTTTTTTCCTCCTTTGGAGGAAAAAATTTCTGGTATCCATCCTTGAGCCACAATTTTCCCGCCATGGATACCAGCGGCCGGACCTATATCAACCAGATAATCCGCGGACCTAATAGTCTCCTCATCGTGCTCAACAACAATAATAGTGTTCCCCAAGTCACGTAAATTATGCAACGTTTTTATAAGCCTATCATTGTCGCGCTGATGTAACCCTATTGTCGGTTCATCTAAAATATAAAGTGTCCCCACCAATCTCGAACCTATCTGCGAAGCTAATCTGATCCTTTGAGATTCACCACCAGAAAGCGTCCCGGCTTTTCTCGCAAGAGTGAGATAATCTAAACCTACATCCATCATAAACTTCAACCTGTTCTTAATCTCGCGTAACGGCGTTTCGGAAATTTCTTTCTCTTTCGCTCCAATTTTTCTATGGAGTCCTTCAAAGAATTCATAAGCTTGATTGACCGACAAAGCAGCGACCTCGGTTATATTTTTAGAATCAATAAGAACATTCAACGCCTCCGGCTTCAATCTCCGCCCCCGACAAACTTCACAGATGTCCTCTGACCAAATGTCTTTCGTACCCAACCCATGGCAAGCAATACATGCCCCATAAGGGCTATTAAAAGAAAAGAGCCGCGGTTCTATTTCAGGGAAAGAAAAACTGTCACGCGGGCAGGAAAACTTTGCGGAAAAGCCCACTTCTTTGCCTCCAGTCACAGCTGTCATGACGTCATTGCCGTGTTTAAGCGCCGCTTCCACCGCTTCAGACAAGCGGAGTCTATTATCTTTATCGGTCAAATCGGTGCCGGCTGTAATCTTATCAACGACTACTTCAATAGTGTGTTGCTTGTAACGATCTATAGTAAGACGTTCGCGAAGCGACTTAAGCTCACCATCAATTCTTGCCTCATGAAAACCAGCGCTCAATAAATCATAAAGAAGTTGATAATATTCTCCCTTACGACCCCTTACAACCGGAGCCAAAATAACAAGCTCTGTTTCAATCTTGCCTTGGGGACCCGCTAAACTGGCTATAGCGTCCACCATTCCACTTGGCGTCATCCTTCTAATTTCACTGCCGCATATTGGACAATAGGGCGCACCCGCGCGCGCGAAAAGAACTCTTAGATAGTCGTAGATCTCCGTAATGGTGGCTACCGTTGAGCGCGGATTAGACGAATGAGCCTTTTGATCTATCGAGATAGCCGGAGACAAGCCCTCAATTTCATCTACATCCGGTTTATCCAATCTCCCCAAAAATTGACGAGCATAAGCCGATAAAGATTCTATGTAACGCCTCTGTCCTTCGGCAAAAATAGTATCGAATGCCAAAGATGATTTGCCGGAACCGGAAAGCCCGGTGAAAATAATCATTTTATCTCTGGGTAATTCCAGATTTATATTCTTAAGATTATGCTCCCGCGCCCCTTTTATAATTATTTTATCTTGTGCCATATTTATATAAATATGAGCATCCCGTACCCGTCAGGGCTGCGGGACACCATATTTATTTTTGCTTAGAATTTTTTGATAACGCTTTCAACTCATCTCTTAAAATAGCCGCTAATTCAAAATCTAGCCTTTTCGCCGCTTCTTTCATTTCTCTTTCTTTTTCTCCAATAAGTTTTTGTAAAGACGATTTAGACTTTGGAATCGGAGCCATTTCCAATTTGAGCACTTTCTCGACTGGGAGGATGTCGGTTATCGCTTTTACTATGCTCTTAGGGGTTATGTTATTCTTCACGTTATATTCAAGCTGAATCTTCCTACGCCTATCTGTTTCTCGAATTGCTCTTTCAATTGAGCCAGTCATTTTATCCGCGTACATTATAACCTCACCTCGTAAGTTTCTCGCGGCTCTCCCGATAACTTGAATCAAAGAAGTTTCGCTCCGGAGAAATCCTTCTTTATCGGCATCCAGTATGGCAATAAGCGATACCTCGGGCAAGTCCAGTCCCTCACGGAGGAGATTAACCCCCACCAAAACATCGAAAGTCCCCCGCCGGAGACCGGTCAGAATTCTTATTCTATCCAACGTCTTAACATCACTATGCAGATAGGTAACCCTAATCTTCAAATCTTCAAGATAGCTCGATAAATCTTCCGCCATTTTTTTCGTCAACGTGGTCACGAGAACCCTTTCCTTGTCCGCGATTCTCTCCTTAATACGCGGTATCAAATCATCAATCTGACCTCGAGCTGGTCTCATCACTATCTTAGGGTCAACCAAACCCGTGGGACGGATAATTTGCTGAACAACTTGTTTGCTTTTCTCCATCTCATAAGGACCGGGGGTGGCTGTTGTGTATATCACGTTAGGCATCCTTGCCTCGAACTCCTTGAATTTCAAAGGACGGTTATCAATCGCCGATGGCAACCGGAAACCGTAATCAACAAGAGTTTTCTTTCTTGAGGCATCGCCTTCGTACATCCCCCTCAACTGCGGAACGGTAACGTGCGATTCATCAATAACCATCAAAAAATCAGCTTGAGGCTTGCCCTCCGTAGCTTTAGCGAAGGAGGGAAAATAATCAAGAAGTGTCGCCGGCGCTTCCCCGGGATTGCGCCCCGAAAGATGCCGCGAATAATTTTCTATCCCATGGCAATACCCCACTTCGCTAATCATCGCGATATCAGCCTTAGTACGGCGCTCCAACCGCTCCGCTTCCAAATACTTCCCGTTAGCTTCAAAAAGTTTTAATTGTTCGTTTAATTCTTTCTTAATATTCTCCAAAGCAATCATCTTTTCTCTGCCTAAAGTTATGAAGTGTCTCGCCGGAGAAACAAAAACTTCGTTTACCTTTGGGGTATTGCCGACTTGAAATCCTTTTACGGGGTCAATCATAAAAATCTCGGCAATAAAATCATTTTGCAGTCTGAAGTTATAAACAACTTCTTCATTGGGCGGCATGATCTCCCAGTTATCACCCCGCAAGCGGAATGTACCCCGTTTTAAATCGGCTGTGGTGCGTCCAAACTGCATTGTTACAAGCTGACGCGTAAGTTCTTTCCTGTTCAACTTATCGCCAACTTTAAAATGCAAAATATTGGCGCTGTAGACATCCGGCGCTCCCAAGCCATAAATACACGAAACCGAAGCCACAACGATAACGTCTTTTCTGGTAAGAAGCGATGTTGTCGCCGCGTGCCGCAATTTATCAATCTCATCATTAATCATCGCCTCTTTGCCGATATAGGTATCCGTGACCGGCATATACGCTTCCGGCTGGTAGTAATCGTAATAAGAAACGAAATAATGAACGG
>CAZFGN010000010.1:0-17639 GCA_964518695.1 uncultured Candidatus Saccharibacteria bacterium | reverse complement strand
GGATTTAGCGACCAATGCCACGCCGGAAGAAATACAAAAAATATTTTCCACTTTCTCTGAAGCTACGGCGGACAAGCCTCCCACCGTCTATGAAAATCAATTCGGGACAGTGGGCGTAAAAACCGGGAGCGAAAACAAAACTTTGGCCATAGTTGAGGTAACTACCTTTCGTCGCGAAGAAAAATATACCGACTTTAGGCATCCTGACAAGATTGAATTCGCTAAAACCATAGAAGAGGATCTCTCCCGCCGCGATTTTACAATTAACGCAATGGCGATTGATATGGATAATTTAGAGAAGGAGAAAGTTGCGCAATCTCTCGTTGATCTTTACGACGGCAGGAACGATTTGGAGAAAAAACTTATCCGCGCGGTCGGTGATCCGGAAAAACGTTTCAAGGAAGATGCCCTACGTCTTATGCGCGCGGTGCGTTTCGCCGCGGAACTTCAATTTGAGATAGAAGAGAAAACCTCTATGGCGATAAAGAAGCACTCTAATCTCTTAGAGTTTATTGCCAAGGAACGGGTTCGCGATGAGTTCGTCAAAATTATCATGAGCGAGAAAAACGGTCCGGCTTGGGGTGTTGCAATGCTCGAGAATTTGGGATTATTGAAATACGTTATCCCGGAACTCCGTGAGGGGATAGACATGGGTCAAAATAAACACCACATTTACACCGTTTGGGAACATAATTTAAGGGCACTGGACTATACTGCTCAAAATAACTATTCCTTAGAAGTGCGCTTGGCCTCTTTATTACACGATGTTGGCAAGCCTCGGGTTAAGGCGGGTGATGGACCGGACTCGACTTTTCACGGCCACGAGGTAGTTGGGGGTAGGATGGTGCTTAAAATATTAGATAGACTGCGATTCTCTAAAACGATTGTTGAAACAGTAGCGCACCTTGTTCGTCAGCACCTCTTTTACTATAACGTTGGTGAAGTCACAGAAGCGGGTGTGAGAAGATTCTTGTCCAGAGTTGGCGCTGAAAATATAGACGACCTTTTCAAAGTTCGTGAGGCGGATAGGATCGGTTCAGGTGTGCCTAAGGCAGTACCTTATAAAAGTCGCCACCTCCAGTTTATGATTGAAAAAGTTAAAACTGACCCAATAACTCCTAAGATGCTTAAGTTAAATGGTCTTGATGTGATAAAAATTCTGGGTATAGAGCCTGGCCCGAGGATAGGTTGGATATTATCTTCTCTTCTCGAAGAAATTTTGGATGATCCGAAGGAAAACACAAAAGAGAACCTCGAATCTAGAATTAAGGATTTAGGGAAGTTATCGGCGGGCGAGCTTGAAAAATTAGCGAGAGATGCGAGAGACAAAAAAGGAGAATTCGAATCAGGCGTTGAAGAAGAAATGAAAAAGAAATACTATGTCAGATAACTTATATAGCAGAAGGCGGGGTGTAGTATAGTGGCAGTACGCGGGCTTCGGGAGTCCGTAGTCTGGGTTCGATTCCCAGCACCCCGACAAATTAAGCAAAGCGAAATTTTCGAGGAGTGCCGGGAACCGAATAAAAACTATGATCCGATGGAATAAAAATTTACGTTTAATATTATCAGACGTGGATGAAACCATCGCCGGTGTGTATGTGCCAGCCGAGCCGGAAATGTGTCAATTTTTGTCTAAATTACTAGAAAAAGGAATCATCCTCTTTTTGATCACTGGTCAAAGCATAGAGAGTATTCAATGGCGGATTACTGAACATATCAATCCAACTTTAAGAAAAAACATACTTGCTGGTACTTGCAGTGGCGCCGAAGTTTGGGGGTTTGATGCAGATGGCAACTTGCTTAAAGAAGCTTATTATAGCTTATACGATGAAACTTTAAATCGGAAGCAAAGGAAGAAATGGCGTGAGATTATAGATCAATTAGTAAAAGAATTCCGTTTGGAAGCCTATCCCTCTATGCCCAAACCAGAGTTTATTGCGAAAAGCAATAAAAATCCATTATCTATCATGCTTGAAGATAGGGGGGCGCAAATTACCTTTGAAGTTGTAAACGCAACAGACTTAACACCAGAACAGGGACGCGAGCTGGAAATAAATGTACCTAATACGCACGGCAGCTTGGACTTAAGAATCCCGATTATAGAAAGAGCGGAGCAATTATTTGAAGGGCATAATTTACCGATTACGCCACGATTGGCGGGAACTTTTGCTGTCGATTTTGCAATGAAAGGCGCGTATAAAACTACTGCAATACACCGGGCTCTAAGCGATGCAAGGATAATCTCCTCTTTGGATATCAACTACACAACCCTACAACCTGACACTATAGAAGTATGGGGAGACAAGTTTTCGACAATCCATGGTGGCACAGACCGTCATATCAGCGAAGCGCTTCCTAAAGAGGTCCGGTCTATAGATTTCAGAGAAGAAGATCCCCAAGAATTTCTAGACGGATACAATATCGTCCTATGGGATGGGAAAGAGCATTTGCACCATGGTTTGTTAGAATTCTTAAGAAGCAACCTCTCTTAAAAACCATTAAAACCCTTTTAAGCCGGAAAGTCGCTATTGACTTTGAGATGGATAACTGCTATAATGGGGGCAACGTAAGATTCTTGTTTTTACTTTTCCCTACATAGGATTTATGTGAGCCGGAGAGATAGAAGAGAGAGGTCGGCTTACGGATAATCAATATTAAGATAAATATTATGGCAAAGAAATTGTATGTAGGCGGATTGTCCTACGACACTAACGAAACCACTCTTAAAGACACTTTTTCACAAGCTGGAACAGTTTCTTCAGCGAACATCATCATCGATAAGATGTCTGGTCGTTCCAAAGGTTTTGGTTTTGTTGAGATGTCTTCAGACGAAGAAGCTGACAAGGCGATTGAAATGTTCAATGGCAAAGACCTTGATGGCAGAACCGTTACTGTAAACGAAGCTCGCCCGATGGAATCACGCCCTCCTAGGAGTGGCGGATTTGATCGCGGTGGTCGCGGTGGCGGCGGATTCGGCGGAGGCAATCGCGGAGGCCGCTTCTAACAAACGCTGAAAAGTTCCTACCCGGAACTTAATAAGTAAAATGAAAGACAGGCACTACAACGCCTGTCTTTCATTTGATTATAAAGTATACTATATCACCGATCGGACATATAGTATACATCCTAAAGGCGCTCTGGTTTTTCATTCACCTCTACAAAAATGTTTTTAGACAGGTTTGATAATAAGACGATGGCGTGATTAAATAATTGAGTTTGGGCCTATGGTTCAGTGGCAGAACGCGGCATTCGCATTGCCGAAACGGCGGTCCGATTCCGCCTAGGTCCACATAAATGAATTTACAGAAAAATTTGATTCGGTGCTTCGCACCTCGTTGGGCAAATCGGCAAGGAAATTAAAAGGTTTTTTGAAATCCGCATTATTATGTCTTGCAAAAGCTAACCCGGTCCTTAAAATGAAAAACTAGAGAGATGCGAATCTTATGTTATAATTACGAGAATGAAGCCGGTAACACTCAAAGAACTTACTTCTCCTGGTTGCCAAATATGTCGCGCCTTTGAAGAATTTTGGCATTCCATAGAAAAAGATTGGCCGAACGTAACTTATAAGAAGTTTGACATAACGACCCCAGAGGGAGGAGTATTGGCGCAAAAATATATGATATTCGCCTCGCCTGGAATAATCTTGAACGATATACTTTGGGCAACGGGAGGATTTGATAAAATAAAGTTTGTTGAAAAACTAAAAGAACTTTCCAGTGAGTAAATTTTTAAGAATTATGCCCGAGTGGTTCTTACGATTAAGCTTGGGAGGAGTTTACTTATACACAAGTGCGGACATCTTTCGCCATCCCACCGGATGGTATTGGGCGATAAGTTCGTTACCACAAATTTTCCAAAATATTATTAACGGGGTAGGTATTAATAACTACTTAAGAGTACAAGCAACAGGCGAACTTATAATAGCTCTCGCCCTACTTGCTTGGTTTCTGCCTAAGCGTATAGCTGGGATTGCTGGGTTACTGGTTGGTCTACAAATGTTTTCGATACTTGTATTGGTAGGCCTTAACCTGGAGACCTTTCGTGACATGGGTCTTTTGGGTGGAGGTTTAGCTCTCTTTGTCTTATCATTAAAGGAAGAGAATAGGCAATGAATTTTAGAACTACTTTAATCTCTATTATCATAGGCATTTTTGCAATCGTCACGTTCGGGCTCGCTTGGTTTTTCTTCTTGGGTCCTAATACGCCGGTAGGACTTGGTTGGTATGTCTTCAGTTTTACCGCCGGACTGTCAATGATTGTTCTACCTTGTACGCTACCACTTGCGTTTGTAATTGTCCCGCTTTCGATGGGCAAGGGCGCGAAAGGATTGGGGATCGCTTTGGCTTTTGGATTGGGCGTAGCTATCACCTTAAGCATGTATGGAATAATAGCCGCGGCACTCGGAGAACTGGCTATAGGTACCTTAGGAGCGCCGCTCGAAATAGTTAAAAATTGGCTTTACTTTGTCGCTGGCGCTTTTGCTTTCGCTTTCGCGCTGGGAGAAATTGGCTTGGTCAAATTCAGAATGCCAACTTACACCGGTTCCGCTCCGGCCTTCATTCAGAAACAGCAGGATTATTTAAAGGCGTTGCTTTTAGGTTTATTTTTGGGAAATATTGGCATCGGCTGCCCCCACCCTGCGACACCCGTAATCTTAACCCGTATTGCCGTCTCCGGAGACGTTTTTTACGGTTGGCTTCTTTTCTTCACCCATGCCGTAGGCAGAGTTTTACCTCTTTTACTTCTAGCTTTCCTGGGAATTTTAGGAATAAACGCCTTGTCTTGGCTTGTGACGCGGAAAGATAAGATAGAAAGAGCCACCGGTTGGGCGATGGTCTTCGTGGCTGGCTTTATTTTAATTCTGGGGCTTTTCTCGCATGATTGGTGGGTTTATTCTGGCCAGCACACTTTACTTGAGGAAGTCACTCAAGAAAAATTATTTCTTGGCGCTATCATAGATCGCTTCAATTTTGCCGGCGTTCCTCATGGGCATGGCATACCGATGGGCACGGGGTTATTCGGTCTGCCTCTTTGGTTGGGTAATTGGGTGCTCGTGGGCTTGTGGATTTTACCTATGTGGTGGTATTACTTAAAAAAGAAAAAAGAATTTAACTCCATGACAGAAGGAGAAGCGAAAAACATTGAATCAAAAGTTTCACCGTGGCGTTTTTGGCTTTTCTTGTCAGTTTCGTTACTCCTTGTGCTTACATTCGTAATGGTTCTGCCAGATAGATTCTTAAGGAGCGCTACGGCTGATATGGATGAGCATATGATAGATAACCAGATGGATGGAATGGAAAATATGATGCACGGTGGGATGATGGGCGGCCACGGGGAAGTTAACTATCACGAAGAGTCAGATGTTTCAGAAGGTTTAGTTGTGAGTCTAACTACTAACCCGGTAACGCCAGAAGTTGGCACTCCGGCAAAGCTAAGATTCTTTGTTAACTATAAGCCGACCGGAACCCCCGTAACCGATCTCGAAATAAGCCAAACCAAAATAATACACGTAATAGGCGTAAGGGATGATATGAACGGATTTTTCCATATACACCCTGAAATTACTGATGCTTCTGGATTTTTTTCTGTAGATTATAATTTCGTGAAACCCGGCACTTATAAATTATGGTCGGAGATCAAAAGGAAAGGCGAAAACCATATCTTCGGCCATCCCGTTTTTGCGGTGGGCGGTACCGGAGCGATCTCTGAAAAAGAAATTTCCCTTGGGAGGAATGTTCTTCTTGAGGCGGGGTATCAGCTTAACTTAGAAATGGCCGAGCCGGTAGAAGCCGGTCATGAACACCTCTTATCATTTGATGCGCATAGCCTGACCGGAGCGGAAATTGTTCTTGAACCATACTTGGGAGTATTAATGCACGTTACCATAATTAAAGAAGATCTTACGGAATTTATCCACACACATCCAATGGAGAAGTCGATGGACAAAGGAATGGAGAGTCACAGTGCTGCTCCCGCGGTAGTGAATATTGCCAAGGCGCATGTGGATGAACCGGCCAGCGGACAAATGGGAAAGGGCGTGAACGACGAACGCATCAATATAATGGCTACTTTTCCAACACCCGGAACTTACAAAGTCTTTGCTCAATTCAGGCCGGAAGGTATAGAGCTGCCGCAAGATGAAGCTTTGACCGCGAGCTTTTGGGTAAAAGTAGTTGCGAAGGGGTCAGTGCCACATACAGATCCGGGCGCTCCTAATAAGTTTATCGCCATAGATTGGTGGAGCAAACTCTTTATCTCACTCATTTTGATGGCCCTCTTAAGCTGGGGAGTCAGTAAATACATACAAGTTAAAGTTTAGTCATGAATAAATATTTCATCATCGCTATTGTAGCCGTTGTAATCGTTGTAGGCGGTATTGTTTACAAACAATTTCTACTTTCGGAGTCATCTGTGCCGGTTGTAACGGGAGAAGTCAGGCACATAACTATAATTGCCAAGAAAAACGAGTGGCGCTTTGAACCGGAAATTATAGACATCAATCGTGGTGACAAGGTTATCGCGACTGTTGTAAATGAAGATGATTACGATCACGGTCTTGCCATAGATGCTTTCGGTGTTTCACAAAGGATGCCAGCTAATAGCACTATCATCGTTGAATTTACCGCTACCCAGGCAGGCAACTTCCCGTTCTATTGTTCGGTGCCATGCGGTGAAGGAATGGTTGATGGTAAAAAGCGGACTCACTTTGATATGATTGGCAAAATCCAAGTCAAAAATTTGGTAACAGAGACTAAATGACAAAACTCGTCTTGAAAGTTAAGGGAATGCACTGTGCCTCTTGCTCAACGCTTATTGATAAGCTTGTAGGTAAGCAACAGGGTGTAACGTCCGTCAAAGCCAGTTACGGCGCGGAGAAAGTCGCTATTGAATTCGATGAATCAAAAATATCTTTAGAAAAAATAGACGAATTTATAAATAAACTTGGTTACGATCTTATTAGACCGAATGAGAAAGGATTTACCGCCGAAGAAGAAGAGATAATAGAAATTCAACGAATAGGATCTTCCAAGCGACGCGTAATCGCGAGTTTCCTTTTATCCGCTCCCATTATCGTCTTCTATATGGCTATCCATATATTCAATCTCCAGCACGTTCATCAGCTTTGGGGTATAGATTTGAATTACTTCTACTGGATTCTTTCAACGCCAATCCAATTTGTGATTGGTTGGACGTTTTATAAGAATTCATGGACTTCCCTTCGGGTAGGATCAGCTAATATGGATGTTCTTGTGGCCTTGGGCACTTCGGCTGCTTATTTCTATTCGATGATAGGTTTCCTATTCTTGAATATAGATCATCCTTACTGGGAATCGTCTGCCGCCCTTCTATCTTTCATCGTTTTAGGAAGATATTTTGAAGCTGTGGCCAAAGGCCGTGCTTCCGCCGCCATCAAAGAGCTTCTGAAACTTGAAGCTAAAGAAGCGCATGTCTTAAGAAATGGCAAAGAAGTGACCGTGCCCATCGACCAAATTCAAGTTAACGATATTGTAATTGTTCGTCCCGGAGAAAAAATCCCCGTTGACGGCATCATTACCGAAGGCAAAAGTCACATTGATGAAAAAGTGATTACCGGAGAATCTTTCCCGGTTGGGAAAACTATCGGTGAAGAGGTAATAGGCTCGACTATAAATCAGGAAGGGCTTCTCAAGTTCAGGGCAACCAAAGTTGGCAAGGACACCCTTCTCTACCAAATCATCAATATGGTTGAAGAAGCTCAAGCCTCGCGAGCTCCAATCCAAAATCTGGTTGATAAGATTAGCGAGTACTTTGTACCAGCTGTTATCTTACTTTCTGTGCTTGTTTTCGCCGGTTGGTATTTCTGGGCGGCTTTGCCTTTTCGCACGGGGCTTGTGAGGATGATTGCGGTACTCGTGATTTCTTGTCCATGCGCTATGGGACTTGCGACCCCGACTGCTCTTATTGTAGGTATCGGGCGGGCGGCAAAGTTCGGCATTATCTTGAAAGGCGGAGAAGCGCTAGAGAAAGCCTATAAAGTTCAAGCGATTGCTTTTGATAAAACGGGAACCCTTACGGTAGGTAAGCCGGTAGTGACAGATTTTGTTCTTGTGGGTGGTATGGGGGAAGACGAAGCTTTGAAGTTGGCGGCATCTCTCGAGACCGGTTCCGAGCATCCTCTCGCGATAGCGGTGATTCAAAAAGGAAAAGAAAAATTCGGCACCTTGCCGGATTTGAAAGATTTTGAATCAAAGCCTGGCATGGGGGTTTACGGGAAAGTAGATGGTCATGAAGTGGCGATAGGTAATGCCCTTTATATGGAATCATTGGGAGTCAAGATAGAGGAATCTCAAAAGTCTTCGGTTCTGAAACTCCAGAACGAAGCAAAAACTGTTGTCTATCAAGTGGTTGATAAAAAATTGGTCGCCGTCATCGCCATGGCAGATACCTTAAAACCGTTCGCCAGAGAAGCGATTGAAGAATTAAAACGCATGGGCAAAGAGATTATTATAATTACCGGCGACAACCCTCAAACTGCTCAAGCTATTGCCGATCAGGTTGGGATTGATAGAGTGCTCGCGCAAGTCTTGCCTCAAGATAAAGCCAATGTCATTAAAAAATTACAGGAAGGAGGAAAAACTGTGGCTATGGCGGGGGATGGCATTAATGATTCGCCGGCTCTTGCTCAAGCGGACATAGGTATAGCCGTTGGATCTGGGACTGATGTGGCTATTGAGACGGGAGAAATTATTTTGGTAAAAGACGATTTAAGAGACGTGGTTACCGCCATACAACTCTCGGGCAAAACTATTAAGAAGGTTTGGGAAAATCTTTTCTGGGCTTTTATTTACAATGTTCTCGCTATTCCTATCGCTGGCGGCATACATTTCTTGGTAACACAATCAAGTTCTGGTGTGCCGGCTGGGTGGACAGTCTATATCGCAGAGAATTACGGCCAAATAGGACAAATATTCTTCAGCTTTTCACAAGCGACCTTAAGACCGGAAATTGCCGGTTTCGCCATGGCTTTTAGTTCGGTATCGGTCGTCTTAAATTCCCTTGCTCTACGTCGCTATATTCCGCCGATCGAAAGAAAAATCGCGCGAGCGCTCGCTGTGGCGAGGTAACGTGTGATATAATTAAGCTATGGAGAAAATGGATTTAAAAATTGAAGGTATGCATTGTGGCTCTTGCGCCATAGGTATCCAAATGCTTGTTTCGCAAATGGACGGGGTGAAATCCGTGGAAGTTTCTTACGACGACAAGAAGGGGACATTCGAGTTCGACTCTACTAAAGTGTCTAAGGATGCGATAGTCAAATCCATTGCCGAGCTTGGCTATACCGCCTCCTAGCTCTACAAATATACGATTAAAGTCAAAACAATCAGTATACTACATCACCGATCGGACATATAGTATACTTTCTATTATTTATTAAAAGAAAGTACAGCTATTTTTTTGCCGCGTTGAAGGAGCAATACGTTATGGTGAAAATCTTTTATATAAATTAAATCGTGTGGTGTTTTGACAACCTCTCCGTTTAGAGAAATTCCTCCTGCTTCAATAAGCCGCCTTGCCTCCCCCTTTGAACTGGCAAGACCTGCTGTGACCAATGTCTCGGGGACTAACAAGCCATTTTTGAGGGATTCGCGCCCGATGCGTGCTCCGGGGACATCTTTCGCAATCATCGCGCACTCTTCTTTTGAGAGTGAAAATAACGAATGAGTCCCAAAAATAACACCGGAAACTTTTTCTACTGCTAGCGCTACCGCATTAGTGTGTATCAGCCCGGTAACTTCGCTCGCCAGACACTTTTGAGCAACGCGTTTCTGGGGGTATTTCTTATGTTCAGCGAGAGTGCGGGCGATTTTCTCAAGTGATAGAAAAGTGAAAATTTTAAGATAGTCTTCGATACTTTCATCAGGCAGATTAAACCAAAACTGGTAGAAGATAAAAGGAGGAGTTTTTAAAGGGCCAAGCCAAATCGCGTTCCCTTCTGATTTACCGAATTTTTTGTGAGTCACTTTGTCCATGACGATAGGCGCAGTAAGAGCATATACTTTTTTGCCTTCTCTGCGGCGAACAAGATCTACGCCAGAAATGATGTTTGCCCACTGGTCCGATCCGCCAATCTGCAAATCAACTTTATGCTTTTTATTCAAATACAAGTAATCATAGGCTTGAAGCAATGAGTACGAGAACTCCGTAAAAGAAATGCTATCTTCATCATTTTCAAGCCTTCTTTTGATGATCTCTCTTTTTATAAGCTGGTTAACCGTAAAATATTTACCGACATCTCGAAGAAATTCGATAGCCCCCAGTTTCTTAAGCCAGGTGGCATTATCAAGAATAATAAATTTACTTTTTCCCAAGATATGAGAAAGTTGTGTTTTGATTGCCTTTGTATTCGAAGCAACGGTTTTTTCATCGAGTAGCACCCTTTCACCGCTTTCTCGGGGATCGCCAATCATCCCGGTGCCGCCACCGACAAGAAAAATCGGTTTATGTCCGGCGTTCACTAAATGTTTTACAAGAATAATCGGCACCAGATTGCCAACATGAAGAGAATCTGCTGTTGGGTCAATTCCAAGGTATACAATTCGCCTCGTTTTAATAATCTCTTCAATATCTCCTCCCCCCGCCTGCTCAATGAGCCCTCTAATTTTTAATTCTTCCGCGAGATTTTTCTTTTTCATTTAACCGTATTATAGCAGAAAACCAGTTTTTGTTATTGATAAGAAATTATCTGTATGCTTAAATTGATTACAACAGGATCTATAGTAAAGTGGCATTACGGCGCATATGCATTGCGCAAGCGGGAGCCCGATTCTCCCTGGGTCCACTGGGTTAGCTCTTTGATAAATTAATAAGTCCAAATCCCTTAAATCAAGGAGACTAACTTCGGTCGACATCTTATAAATAATTTATTAGGGGTATCAACCAATACCCCCGCTAATTTTATGAAAACAAGCGACCATGTTCTTGGTTTAGCGATAAATGGAATCCGTTATGCTCATTCTTTGGAAGAAGAAATGGCTAAAATTTTAGAAAGCGAGGATATACCGTACGATTATGGCGTTTTCTTTAAAGTAAAGAATGGTACTGACAAGAGACAGGTAGATTTTGTCCTGAAAAGGGAAGTAAGAGCAAAACTTTGTGATGGCCCCATAAAATACATAGAACTAAAAAACAAGTACAAAGATAGTAAGGATGCAACGAAGCAACACGACGACCTTGCGGCGGCAAGGATCAACACAGTCATCTTTAACAGAAAGGACGTTGAATTTTTCAAGAAACACGGATTCTTAGAAGAGGGAGATAAAAACGGTTCCTTGAATAAAAGGAACAAAGATATGAAACAAAAAAGCGGCCTCGTTTAAAAGGGCCGCTTTTTGATTTTTGCCCTACTCTTGACTATTTCTCCATAATATAGTATAAATACAATAAGCTCTTTCAAATATCTTGAGCCGAGCTAGGCAGGATAACGAATTTATTAAAAAATTGAGTTTTATTTATCTTAACAAGTCGTGAACCTGTCTCAAGCTTACTTGGGATTGGGGAACGACCAAAAAAACATATGACCAAAAGAACTGTTTTAGGAGGTGCCGTTCTTATCGCTGGACTCATCGTGGTGGCAGTTGTCGCAACTGTTCCTCACGCTCCAGTAGCGTCAGTGATGAATCCCAAGGTTGAAGCGAAGTTTTCTCTTTCTCACGGAAACCAGATGGTCTACAGCGCCATCCCTTCCAATCCATGTGACCTTCATATGGCAGTGAGTACGCCCCCGCTTATAGGGTGCGTGATAGAGGACAACTTTTCCTTCTAACGGCTCGCGTTACAAAAGAGGCTTTCCATTTCAAAGGGAAAGCTTCTTTTAGTTCAGTAAAGAATTTACTATAATTCAGTTAACATGAAAAAAGTAGTCACCATCTCTTTATTTATTTTTTTCACTCTAATCATTGGAACACTCTACCTTATTCACGGAACTCATGCCGCAACTCTCTCGGACCCACTAGCTAAATCTTTTCCTTTACATGGGAACGTATACGATGGCTGGTTTAGTGACGTAGTTGTTGGGATCACAGTAAACGATGCCTGGGGTTTAGTTTCTAGTTACCATGTTACTTCCCAAGATGCAACTACTAATGTGGTACATCCCCAGGCTATCTCGATGGGGAAGCCTATA
This sequence comes from uncultured Candidatus Saccharibacteria bacterium, assembly GCA_964518695.1. Taxonomy (GTDB): domain Bacteria; phylum Patescibacteriota; class Minisyncoccia; order UBA6257; family Colwellbacteraceae; genus CAZFGN01. The sequence continues at coordinate 5,473 of CAZFGN010000010.1, read as the reverse complement.
AGTTTACAGTGGAAAATTGATGACCCATATATTAGGGACGTAGATAATTGTTCTGTCAGTGTTAAAAACGAGGACAGCGGCAATAACATTGCCAACATAAACGCGGGCTTTGCCTCTTCTAACGCGCCTTTTAACGTTAGTAGTTTGCCTCCCGGAAATTATTCTTTTCAGTTAAACTGCAATTTAAATAATGGCAGAATCTTAAGCGATGTTTCGTATGTTTATTTTCTGCTCGCTTCTACTGACCCGTCTCCAGAATCAAGAAATTACGCTGGTGGTATAGATAATACGGGGAAATTTCGTCTGACACTTTTCGTGAGCGGAAGTCAAGGGATTGCTTCTCTTTCTAAGTTACAACCCTACGAAGTCTTGTGGTCTCCTGTACTAGAACCGATTGCTTTTACTCAAAGCCAAATATCCGCGGCAACAGGCGAGATTTCTGTTTACCAGATTGGCTCTACTCTATTGCATCAATTAAAAGAGTGTCACTATAGAGGAACCACTTTATATCGTGACGATCTTGCGTTTCAGCCAACTGGCGGCAGCGAGACTACCCCTATTGTAACAGGAGATTATCTGCCCATTGTAAATAGCAAAACTTTTTATTTAGGAGCGCTAGGTCCTGGCACTCATCACATAGATGTGGAATGTACCACGACTAACGGGTACACCATCAGCGATTATTTAAATGTCTATGTTTTACCTAACGCCAGTAGACCCTCTCCCACGCCAACACCGGCACCAAAACCACAATCACCAAAACTCCAACCCTTCGTCGATCTAAAAATTAAGGTGTTGAGATAAGCCTGAATTTATGTTAATCCAGCCGCGTTACAAAAACCTTCTCCCCATTTTTTTAGGCGTGCTTTTTGTTACTTAGTTTGACAATAATAGTTAAATATGATACGCTTTAAACCATTGAAGGTTCCTTCAAAAGTAATGATTTGAGGCGCAACAGGCGTTTTGATTGTTCCTATGTAGGAATCAACGAAGAATCAAGAGTCTAATAGTCAGAAATATCTTATTAATTCAGCCAAGCCGTCTGCGAAGTCTCAAGTTGGGACGAGTGGTCGGCTTTTTTGTTTATGTTTTATTCTCCATTGTTTACTGTTCCAATTCTGCTTTTGGCTATTGTTGGTGCATGGCGATTGATTGTCAAGGAGTGGATACCGAGAGTCGAACAGCTAGGGCCGGTAGGCACATCGCTGTCCCTACTTGGTGCGCTCTTAGTTCTCATGCTTCTGCCGCTTAACTATCCATTGTACAAGATGGCGGCGTTTGTCTCGTTGGCATTCCTTCTCTGGAATGGAGCAAAGGCAATCTTGGGGAGACTGAGACCTATGCAAGGGCTTCAATGGTTCAATGGCTGAAACCCACTATCCCGAAAAGCGGCAAGCTAAAACCTTGCCGCCTTTTCTTTTGGCTTATTTCTATCGTGGTTTGAATCAGATGATGCGCTCTTTCTTCAAAACCACTCGGTTAACACAAGCCAAGAATCCCGATAGTTCTGACTTAAAACAATCCGTTTATAAACGGATTGTTTTATTTGTATGAAAACGGCATTTCGTTGTGTTACAATATCTTAAAGGTAATGAAGATGCGACATAGTCAAAGTTATTATTGAATGACTTCAATATCATGAAACGACTCTTCACCATAGGAACAATTATACTTATTATAGTTAACGGCGTTAGTGCGGTTACGGCCCAAATCCTTGTTCCCACAGAATATACAGTTGAATATGGATTTGATGGCAATATAACTAAAGTCGTTCGTAAATGGGGGGAATGGGCAGGGAGTCGTGTCGGTGAGGGTCTCTTTCGTCCAGCTAACATAACGGACGTCGTATTAGATGCTGGTGGTAAAGATGTAATTAACGTCAGCACACGGCTCGTAGCCGAAGAAACCGCCGAAAAATCGGTTCTTAAGGTAGTAACGAAAGCTGGCGGTAAGATAGTAAGTAGGGTTGTAAGCGGTGGCACTATCATTTTTGAATTATTGTGGCCATTGGGTGGATCGAATGTACTTTTCCTAAATTTTTGTACTGGTCAATCCGATTGCCAATCTGCAAGCTTCGATTCTTTAGGCGATAAATCGTTTATTACAGATGCTCCGGGATCTTATGTTATCAAATGGGCTGCGTTGGAATACACCAAGGGAACTCGCTGCGTGGCAACATCTGGACAAAAAATTCTTGAAATCACCGAGGACTACTTTAAGTCCTTGCCAAGCGTTAGTGAGCAGTCACTCGTGCCCAATAAATGGAGCGGGAATTGGCCATTAGGTGGCACACAAAATTTTTACGGTCAGTCAGCAGGCACATACATATATCAGTTGCAGTGCTTTACTCCGGCGGTGGGAAATTGGTTCACTAGATTATTGGATTGGTTCGCTTTTTTCGGTAAGTTTTCACAGGACTCATCACTGGTGCGGGATTTTGTAGTAGTACAGGTGAAGGCCAGTAGACCTTCCCCCACACCAACACCGGCACCAAAACCACAATCACCAAAACTCCAACCCTTCGTCGATCTAAAAATTAAGGTGTTAAGATGAGCCCGAATTTATGTTAATCCAGCCGCGTTACAAAAACCTTCTCCCAATTTTTTTAGGCGTGCTTTTTGTAGGAATCATGGCCTTTCTCGTTATCGTTGGCGGCTGGTCATTCAAAACAGATGAGATAAAAGACGTCTCTTCCTTTGAAGAATTTCAGGCTGTCTTCCGCGATGATAAAATGGTCCAAAAACTTGCTATTGCCCCGGAAAATTTTAATCCTGATAACATAGTTAAATCTCCGTTTGGTGGAGAAGTATCTTCGGATATCATATCAATTAGCTTTAAAGACGGGGTTACTATTAATGACCGTAAGAATCTTATTACTGGTTTCGGGGCTACCATTGTCGGAGAAGTGCCACTACCTGGGGACCACTTCTACCACATTAAATTTGCAAAACCGAGAAGCTTCGCGGATTTACAAGAGCTTATCCGCAAACTTGAAGCGAACAACCAAGTTAAGACAGCCAGTTATTATCCCATTGATCGTCTTATAGCGCAGTTTCCTCCAACAACTGATGTCGAGAGTCTCAACTCTTTGACTTTCGTCCAAAATTGGTGGTTCTATGACATTGGTTTACCAGCCGCATGGAAGAAAATCCGTGATGGCAAGAAAGATCTGTCAACTGTGGTTGTAGCTGTTATAGATAGCGGCATAGATCTTTCTCACAGCGACCTGAAGGCAAATATCCTGACGCAATATAACGGGGTGAATGTATGGGATTTCGGGGACAATGATGGCGATGTTTCACACGACAGTCCTAATGGAGAACCCCACGGAACAGAGGTTGCTGGTACAATAGCCGCTACCATTAACGGTATTGGTATTAATGGCGGGGCTCCAACAGCCTATATCTTCCCTATAAAGGCAGAACAAAAAACCAATCCAGGTTATTTCGGTAATACAGACTTGGCGATAAATCTGGCCACAGCTGCTAAGGTAGATGTAATCAATATGAGTTTTGGTAAGTATCGGCCATCGTTTGAGGAATATCGAAAAACATCTCAATATGCCTCGATACGCACTGCTGCTTCACAAGGCATTATTCTAGTTGCGGCCGCAAGCAATGACAGCATTTCCTCCGACCTCCATTTTCCCTCAGGTGCCCCAGAAGTTATAGCGGTCGGAGCAACTAACGTCAGAGAGCAAAGAGCCTATTTTTCTAATTTCTCTGATAATCCCGATGCCCTCTGGATCGCTGCGCCGGGGGAAGATGTTTATACAACTTTTCCAGGCAATGCGTATGAGATAGTTAGCGGAACCTCATTTTCTTCCCCAATCGTCGCTGGGGTAGCCGCCCTTCTAAAACAAATTGGCGCCTCATCATCGCAGATCGCTAGTATTTTGAAATCCACTGCTAATAGTATACCCGTATCTTATCCCGACGGTTCGGCGCATACTTGGAAGCTGGTAAACGCTGAAAGAGCGGTTCAAAATGTCCTCGGCGGCCCTGTTTCCGAAGGAGGTGATAGTGGTGGGCCCGCAGAAGTTATGGTCGGGCAGCCGTTTGAATTATCGTGGACTTCTAAAGATTGTAACCCCACAGCCGCAACCTTTGTCGGAGGCGAGAAGATTGATGTTGGCTGGATTGGTTCCAAAGGAGCTAGCGGAAGACTATTATTCCCATCTGGGCTCCAAAAGGCCGACCCTAACTATGAATTTGTGATAGCTTGTTACGATGCAGAAGGCCGCCCTGTTGCCGGTGACAAAGTTATATTAAGAGTGCTACCTAGAATTGCTTTTCCAGGTGTGCCAGCAACACCCCTCCCTACTGGTGGTGGAGGCGGCGGCGGTAGTACCCCACCCCCTCCATCCCCACCCCCCCCGCCGCCGCCGCCACCCATCGTCCCCGCGGCTTGCACTGCTAATCTTGGGGTTGAACCTACAAGCGGCCCAATTCCTCTCATCACTGAATACACCGTCACGCTCCCGCCTGATATTAAGGGGCCGGTAACTTACAATACTGATTGTGGTAACGGCGTAAAGCAAACCTTTACCGATGTCACGGAAAATCCTCTTAAAAGAAATTGCGTTTACTACAAAAGTGGCGCGTATACGGTAACAGTACAAGTGACCGGTACCTCCTGTATTAGTCCAGTAGTGAGCAATCCAGTTACGATAACCGCTACCGGTTCTCCCGTTTCCACGGCTCCAGCTTTCACCATCTTCGACTTGTTTATCCCCGTTGAACCGTTTGTCTGCGCTGGCGGTGATTTCAAATCCACCCCCCCCTCTATTATTCCACCACAATCATCCCTTCTCTCCTGGGGCTGTCCAGAGGCGAGAACCTGTACCGGCACGGGCTTTAGCACCGGAGGAATTACGAGTGGAAGCATCAAGGTAAGCCCTATAACCAATACCACCTATGGACTTTCTTGCGCCGACCGCCGAGGCAGGAGCTTCGTTTTCCCCGATGTAACTGTTAAAATCTTTAAGCCATTCATTAAAGAGGTAAATCCATAATAACTATGAATAACTACAAGATAAATATAAGTATTTTTATATCACTACTTGTTTTAGCCTTCGGTGCTTATTGGTACATTGCTTTCCAAAACAAGCCCATCGTCCATAATGCCATCACCATACAAAGCTGTTCTGATATAAGCCCGCGAATGGTTGATGTCGTGAAAGGCGAAGAAATCACTTTTATAAATAACGATAAATCCGACCACCGTTTTTCAATAGGCAACGATTCCATAAACGTTCCGGCGGGGAAAAATTTGGCTATTGCCGCCGATTTTCAATACGGCCCGGGGACTTATTCTTTAGATTGTGATCAAATTCCAAATACTCTCCAAATCAGCGTTTTAAGCCAATCTGTTGTTCAACCAACACAAGGGACGGTTTCACAGTCTTTCCAAAAGACTTACGATGATGCCCCCTTGTCTCTCCGCGACTGCTTGAAAGCCTCTTTGAGTCAGG